>NZ_JBFBND010000002.1:0-295825 GCF_040702905.1 Kineococcus sp. NPDC059986
CGACGAGGACAGCGCGTCGCTGAAGTTCGCCGTCGAGTCCGGGTCGGCGGGCGAGGAGTTCCGCCGCGTCACCCTGTCCGCCAGCTTCGCCGAGCCTCGCTTCCATTCATCGACAGCGAGGTGCCAACGATCCGGCGCCAGAGCGGTGACCGGGGCGCCCCGGACAGCACGAAGGGCGGGTCCCCCACCGGGGGACCCGCCCTTCAGCACATCACTTCTTGTTGCGACGCTGGTGACGCGTGCGACGGAGCAGCTTGCGGTGCTTCTTCTTCGCCATGCGCTTGCGACGCTTCTTGATGACAGAGCCCAAGGGGTCCTCGCTCACTCGATACGACTGGTTGCTGCCGACGCACCGGAGGACCGGCGGACGACGTGCCGCTCAGCGAGCGGCAGACCGTCCGCGAGTCTACCCGCCCGCCGGTGCCCGGAACGTCGACGCTCCCGCGGAGGCGCTCGGGCGGTGTCTCAGGCCGTGTCTCGGGCCGTGTCTCAGGCGGTGTCGATGAACGACTGCCGCAGGTACTCGTGGACGGCGTCCTCGGGCACGCGGAAGGAGCGGCCGACGCGGACGGCGGGCAACTCCCCGTTGTGCACGAGGCGGTACACCGTCATCTTCGACACGCGCATCATCGACGCGACCTCGGCCACGGTCAGGAACCGGACCTCGGACAGCGGGCGATCCTCAGGCATCCCCACAGCACCCTTCAGTTCGCGCGCCATTTGCGCACCGTCCCCCGCGGACGGCCCGGTGGGGGCGCGTTCGCAGTCCACTCTAGGGGCACGTGTGACGTGCGTGGAAGGTATCCGTGCTCATTGAGTCACACAGAGTGACCTGAACAGCCTGTGACCAGCACTTACGCTCGGTAAAAATCTGCTGGGAGATCAGTCGAAGTCCGGATCCAGCCCGTGCAACGGGAACGCGGCCCGGCGGGTGGCGAGGATCGCGCGGTCCACGGCGTCGTCCGGGTCGTAGCCGGACTCCCACCCCGTGAAGGTCGCGGGCTCACCGTCCGTCATCGTCGCGGGGGCCTCCCGGTCGAACACCCGCTCGACGTGCGCCCGCCAGGAGGCCGGCAGCGGGGTCGACGGGTCCAGCGGCTGCTGCGACGCCTCGGCCACCAGGTTGGCCCACGTGCGCGGCACGACGTCGACGACCTCGTAGCCGCCGCCCCCCAGGGCCAGCCACCGTCCCCCCGACGCCTCGTGGGCCAGCGCGTGCATCGCGGCCGACGCGACCCGCTGGGCGTCGACCGAGACCGCCAGGTGCCCCAGGGGGTCCAGGGAGTGGGTGTCGCAGCCGTGCTGCGTGACGAGGACGTCGGGGGCGAAGGCCGTCACGAGCTGCGGGACCACGGCGTGCACGGCCCGCAACCAGCCGGCGTCGCCCGTCCCGGCCGGCAGCGCGAGGTTCACGGCACCGCCGAGCGCGTCCGGTCCCCCGAGCTCGTCGGCGAACCCCGTGCCCGGGAACAGCGTCGTCCCGGACTCGTGGACGCTGAGCGTCAGGACGCGCGGGTCGTCCCAGAAGACGGCCTCGGTGCCGTCGCCGTGGTGGCAGTCGAGGTCGACGTAGGCGACGCGTTCGGCGCCGTCCCGCAGCATCGCGACGATGGCCGCCGCGGCGTCGTTGTAGACGCAGAACCCGCTGGCGCAGCCCGGTTTCGCGTGGTGCATCCCCCCGCAGAAGTTCACCCCGTGCAGCGTCCGGCCCGCGACGAGGGCGCGCCCGAGGTCGACGGACCCGCCCACGATCCGGGCCGCCGCCTCGTGCATCCCGGGGAAGGCGGGGTCGTCCTCGGTGCCGAGCCCGAAGACCTCCTGCGCCTGCCGGGGGTCGGCCGAGGCCGCCTTGACGGCCTCGACGTAGGCGCGGTCGTGGACGGTGCACAGCAGCTCGTCGTCGGCGGGTTCGGCGCCGACGACGGAGACCCCCGGCCGGTCGAAGAGGCCGAGGTCGGCGCACAGGCGGGCCGTCAGGTCGAGCCGGACGGGGGCCATCGGGTGCCACCGACCGAAGTCGTAGCGCGTGAACGCCGGGTCCCAGACGACCTGCACCTCGTCCCGCGAGCCCTCCCCCACGGCTCAGCCCCCCGACAGCTGCTGGGACCGGGCCGCCGCGGCCTCGACCGCGGAGATGAGCGCGGCCCGCACGCCGGAGTCGTCGAGCTGACGCAGCGCCGCAGCCGTCGTGCCGGCGGGGGACGTCACCTGCTCGCGCAGGACCGTCGGGTGCTGCCCCGTCTCGCGCAGCATCGCCCCCGCGCCGACGACCGTCTGGACGACGAGCTCGGTGGCCGTGGCGCGCGGGAGCCCGAGGAGGACCCCGGCCTCGACCATGGCCTCGACGACGTAGAAGACGTACGCCGGACCGGACCCGGACAGCGCGGTGACGGCGTCGAGGTGCTTCTCGGCCAGCACGACCGTCCGCCCGCAGGAGCGCAGCAGGTCCTCGGCCTCGGCCAGCTGGGCGTCCGCGCAGGACGACCCGGCCGCGAGCGCCGCCATGCCCTCGTCGACGAGGGCCGGCGTGTTCGGCATGACCCGCACGACCGCCGTGCCCGTCGGGAGCCGGGCCTCGATGGCCGCGGTCGTGACGCCGGCGGCGAGGGAGACGACGAGCGCGTCGGCGTCCAGGTGCGGGGCCAGGGAGTCCAGCAGCGCGGGCAGGTCCTGCGGTTTGACGGCCAGCAGCACCGTGCGGGCGCCCCGCACGGCGGCGACGTCGTCGACGACCCGCACGCCGAAGCGCTCGTGCAGCTCGCGGCCGCGACCGGCCCGCCGGTCCACCACGAGGACGTCGTCCGCGGCGCGACCCGCGCGCAGCAGACCCCCGAGCAGCGTCTGGCCCATCACTCCCGCACCGACCATCGCCAGCGTCACGTGCACTCCCCTTCGTCCGTCCGCCGCTCGGGCCCGTTCACGCCGTGACCTCCGGGGTCCGCGCCAGGTGCTCGCGGGCGAAGCGGAGGGTGCGGGCGAGCGCCTCCTCCCGGGCCGCGCGACCGCGGGCGCGGCGCGTGTTCACCTCGGCGGCGACGACACCGTCGAACCCGCTGCGCGCCAGTTCGGCCAGAGCCGCGGCGACGGGCTGGGTGCCGTCGCCGGGGACGAGGTGCTCGTCCTTGGCCGACCCGGTGCCGTCGCACAGGTGGACGTGGGCGAGCCGTGAGCCGAACGCCCGCGTCAGCTCCAGGCAGTCCTGCCCCGAGGTCGCGGCGTGGGAGTAGTCCAGCGTGAGGTTCCGGTAGCCGAGCGCGGTCGGGTCCCAGCCGGGCGCGTAGGCCACGAGCTCCCGTCCGCGGGCGCGCCAGGGGAACATGTTCTCCACGGCCATGGTGACGCCCGTGCGCGTCTCGAGCGCCTCGATGCCGGCGACGAAGCCGTCGGCGTACTCGCGCTGCCAGCGGAACGGCGGGTGCACGACGACGGTGCCGGCGCCGAGGGCCCCGGCCAGCTCCGCGGACCGTTCGAGCTTGCCCCACGGGTCGCCCCGACCCCAGGTGCGCTGGGTCAGCAGGAGCGTCGGGGCGTGCACGGACACCACGGGCACGCCGAAGTGCTCGACGAGCCGACGCAGCGCGGCCGCGTCCTGGCTGACGGGGTCGGTCCAGACGAGCACCTCGACGCCGTCGTAGCCCAGGCGCGCGGCGATCTCGAAGGCGGCCGTCGTCGACTCGGGGTACGAGCACGTCGTCGACAGGGCCACGCGGATCCGGCCCTCGGGCAGGTCAGCGGCGGTCGGGGACGTGTCTTCCACGGCGCTCACGCTAGTTCCCCGTCCCGACACCGCCGTGCGCGCCGTCCACAGCCGCACCCGCCGCGGTGATCGCGTCGAGGCGGCGCAGGATGACGCCCTCGCGCAGCGCCCACGGGCAGACGACGGCCTCCTCGACGCCCAGCAGCTCGAAGGCCGCCTCGGCGACGAGCGCGCCCGCGAGCACCTGCGGCGCGCGTTCGACGCTGACCCCGGGCAGCTCCGCGCGCTGGCGGAACGTCATGCCCGCGAGCTTGGGCACCCAGGCGGCGAGGTCGTCGCGGCGCAGGACGCGGCGCACCGCGGGACCGTCCTCCGCGGGGGCGGCCCCGGTGAGGCGCGCGAGGCTGCGGAACGTCTTGGACGTGACGACGACGCGGTCGGGCGTCCCGGCGCGGGTCACGTCGCGCACCCGGGCCGCGACCTGCTGGCGCACCGAGCGCCGCACGTCGCGGACGGCCTCGGGGGACGGGGGGTCACCGGCGAGGCGGTCGCGGGTCAGGCGGCCGGCGCCCAGCGGCAGGGAGAAGGAGACGTCGGGCGCCTCGTCGAGACCGGCGCCCACCTCGAGCGACCCGCCCCCGATGTCCAGGACGAGGAGCCGACCGGCGGACCAGCCGAACCAGCGGCGCACGGCGAGGAACGTCAGGTCGGCCTCGGCGGTGCCGGGCAGCACCTGCAGACGCACCCCCGTCGCCCGTTCGACGTGGTCGAGCACGTCCTCGCCGTTGGCGGCCTCGCGCACGGCGGACGTCGCGAACGCCAGCACCTCGCTGACGCCCGCGTCCTCGGCGGCGGCGGCGGCCGCCGCGACGGCGTCGGTGAGCGCGTCGACGCCCGCGGCGTCGATCGCGCCCTCGGGGGTCAGGTGCTCGGCGAGCCGCAGCAACCGCCGCGTGGAGTTCGCCGGCAACGGGTGGGCCCCGGGGTGGGCGTCGACCACGAGCAGGTGGACCGTGTTGCTGCCCACGTCCAGGACACCCAAGCGCACGCGGCGACCCTAGTGGACCTGGACGGGTGCGCCGTGCGCCCCGGACGCGCGCCTACGCTGCAGCGGTGAGCGTCGAGACCCCGCTGGACACGGCCCGGCTGTGGCTGGAGTTCCCCGACCCCGAGGACCTGGCGTCCGCGACGGGACCCGAGGACCAGCCCTCGACGGTGTACCGCGTCGACCTGACGTGGCTCACGAGCGACTACACGTGCATCTTCGGCAACGGCTGCCCGGGGATCTACGCCGACCGGCCCGACGTGGGCTGCTGCGCACTCGGGGCCCACTTCACGGAGAAGGCCGACGAGAAGCGCGTCGCCGAGGTCGTCCGTCGGCTCACCCCCGAGGTGTGGCAGTTCCACGACGAGGGCCGTGCGGGCGGCTGGACCGAGGTCGAGGACGGCGAGCGCAAGACCCGCGTCCACGAGGGCGGCTGCATCCTGGCCAACCGGCCGGGTTTCCCCGCCGGCGCCGGCTGCGCACTGCACCTGCAGGCCCTGCGCGACGGGGTCGACCCGCTCACCTACAAACCCGACGTCTGCTGGCAGCTGCCGCTCAAGCGCTCCTACCGCACGGTCACGCGCGGGGACGGTTCGACGTACCTCGAGGTGAGCATCGCCGAGTACGACCGCCGCGGCTGGGGTGAGGGCGGCCACGACCTCGACTGGTACTGCACCGGCAACCCCGCCGCCCACGTCGGGGAACGACCCGTGTTCCTCAGCTGCGAGAACGAGTTGCGCGAGATGATCGGCGACGCACCGTACGAGGAGCTGGCCCGGCACTGCGAGGCCCTCGTGGCGCGGACGCGGTCGGGGTCGGCGCACCGGCGGCTGCTCCCGCTGACCGTCCACCCCGCCGACCGGGGCCGGTAGTGGACGGGGTCGTCCCCAGCCCGAACATCTGGGGGTCCCCCGACGTCTACGAGCTGGAGAACCTCGCCGTCGACCGCGGCGGGCTGGTCGAGGCCACGATGCGCGGGATCCACGACTGGGCGGGGCTGGACGTCCTCGACGTCGGCTGCGGGACGGGTTTCCACCTCCCGCGGTTCGCGGCGACGGCGCGGTCGGTGACCGGCGTCGAACCGCACCCACCCCTGCTGCACCGGGCCCGGGACCGCACGGCCGGGACT
This sequence comes from Kineococcus sp. NPDC059986, assembly GCF_040702905.1. Taxonomy (NCBI): domain Bacteria; kingdom Bacillati; phylum Actinomycetota; class Actinomycetes; order Kineosporiales; family Kineosporiaceae; genus Kineococcus; species Kineococcus sp. NPDC059986. The sequence goes on from NZ_JBFBND010000002.1 coordinate 5,872, forward strand.
CCGGGAGTCCGTGTGCTGCAGGGCGAGGCGGGGGCGCTGCCGCTGCCGGACGCGTCCGTCGACGTCGTCCACGCGCGGTGGGCCTACTTCTTCGGTCCCGGCTGCGAACCCGGGCTGGCCGAACTCGACCGCGTGGTGCGCCGCGGCGGGACGGCGTTCGTCCTCGACAACGACGCCACCCGCTCGACGTTCGGCCGGTGGTTCGCGACGTCCCTGCCGTCCTACGACGCGGTCGCGGTCGACCGGTTCTTCGCCCGCCGGGGCTGGGCGGTCGAACGCCTCGACGTCGCCTGGGAGTTCGACTCCCGCGCCGACCTCGAGGCCGTCGTGCGGATCGAGTTCGCCCCGCGGCTGGCCGACGCCTTCCTGGCCGGCCACGCCGGGACGACCGTGGACTACGCGGTCGTGCTGCGCCACAAGAGGTTCTGAGGACCCCGGCGGCCGGACTGGCGGGCCAGGTGCTCGTGCACCGCGGCCTCCGGCAGCGGCCGGGCGAACAGGTAGCCCTGGCCCCACGTGCAGCCCGCCTCGGCGACGAGCCGGGCGACCTGGTCGGTCTCGATGCCCTCGGCCACCGTCGTCAGCCCGAGACCGGAGGCGAGCGCCGCGATGCCCGAGAGCACCGCGACCCCCTGCCCGTCGGCGACGTCGTCGAGGAAGGACTTGTCGATCTTCAGCTTGTCCACCGGCAGGCGCCGCAGGTACGACAGCGAGGAGTAGCCCGTCCCGAAGTCGTCGAGCGCCGTGCGCACGCCGAGGGCGCGCAACCGCAGCAGCGTCTCGCGCGCCGCCGAGAGGTCGGCGACGGCGGCGCTCTCGGTGACCTCCAGGCACAGCGCGGCCGGGTCGACGGCGTGCCGGGCCAGGGCGTCGGCGACGAGGCCCGCGAGTTCGGGCTGCAGCAGCTGGTGCCCGGAGAGGTTCACGCTGACGAGGACGTCCGCACCGGCGGCGCGGTGGAACCCGGCGCTGGCGCGCAGCGCCCGGTCGAGCACGAACGCCCCGAGGTCCAGGATCGTCTCGGAGTCCTCCGCGATGGGCACGAAGACGTCCGGGGGCACGGCGCCGCGGTGCGGGTGCTGCCAGCGGACGAGGGCCTCCACGCCCACCGTCGACCCCAGCGAGAGGTCGACGAGCGGCTGGTACACGACCTCCAGCTCGCCCTGGGCGACGGCCTGGCGCAGGTCGGCCGCCAGTTCGGCGCGGTCGTGGCGGGCGTCGAGCAGGCTGCGGGAGAAGGGGACCGCCTGGTCCCCGCCCACCGCCTTCGCCGCGGCGAGGGCGACGTCGGCGTGCTGGAAGAGCTCCCGCACCCGGTCCTGGGGGTCGGGGGCGGCCGCCGCGGCGAGCGCCGTCCCGGCCCCGGCGGTCACGACGACGGACCGCCCGCCCAGGGTCACGGGTTCGCGGACCGCGCGCACGCAGCGCTCGGCCACGACCGCGACGGCCCGGCCGACGGTGCGTTCGGCCCCGGTCACGAGGACGGCGAACTCGTCCCCGTCGAGGCGGGCGAGGACCGCGTCGCCCCCGACGGCCCGCGCGAGCCGCTCGGCGGTGCGCCGGACGACCTCGTCCCCCGCCGAGTGCCCCTGCCGGTCGTTGACGGCCTTGAGCCCGTCGAGGCCGAGGAGCACGAGGCCGCAGGTCGCCCCCGTCGCGGTGGCGGCGGCGAACGTCTCGAAGAGGCTGCGGCGGTTGGGCAGACCGGTGAGGGCGTCGTGGTCGGCGGCGAACCGCAGCGCTTCCAGGGCGCGCCGCTCCTCGGTGGTGTCCAGGCAGTTCCAGATGACCCCCCGGATCCCCCGTTCGTGGCGGGCGTCGCTGAACCGGACGCGGCACCAGCGGACCTCACCCGTGCTCCGGACGAGGTAGCGGTGCTCGGAGTCGACGGGGCCGGCGTCGGGCAGGCAGGCCTGCCGCAGCCGCTCGCGGGCCCGGTCCCGGTCCTCGGGGTGGATCCACTCGAACGCGTCGCGCCCGACCAGACCCCAGCGGTCGAGGTTCCACCGCCGGCTGAAGGACGGGCTGAGGAAGGAGACGGTGCCGTCCGGGCTCGTGACGAGCACCTCGTCGGCGGCCTGGCGGGCCAGCGCCTCGTAGCTGGGCGAGACCACGGGCAGGCCCATCCGGCGCAGCCGCTCGCCGATCCGCATCCGCTGCGCGCGGTTCACGCCGTGGCTCCCGCGACGGGCTGGGCGGCGGGCTGCACGAGGGTGGCCCCCGCCAGCACGACGGCGTCGCGGCCGAGCGCCTTGGCGGCGTAGACGGCCTCGTCCGCGCCGGCGAGCGCGTGCTCCCAGGGACCGCGGGCGGCGCCCACGCTGACCGTCACCACCCCACCGCGGGGGTGCGGCAGTCCCAGGTCGCGCACCGCCGTGCGCAGTCGATCGCCGGCCACCTGCACGTCGTCCTCCCCCGGGTCGACCCCAGCGCGGCCCTCGACGTCGAGCACCACGACGAACTCCTCCCCGCCGAACCGGGCGACCACGTCGGTGGGACGGCTCGCGGCGGCGAGGGCCTGCGCGACCAGCCTGAGGCACCGGTCGCCCTCCAGGTGGCCGAACCGGTCGTTCAGCTCCTTGAAGTGGTCCACGTCCACGAGCAGGACGCCGGAGCGGCCTGCGGTGCGCGGGTGGGCACCGACGCGGTCGTGCAGGCCGCGTCGGTTGAGCAGCCCGGTGAGCTCGTCGCGGACGGCGGCCTGGGCCAGGGCCGCGATGAGCTCCTCGCGCTCGGCGGCGAGCCGGCGCTCGCGGTGCTCGGCGAGGAAGCGGGCTCGTTCGCTCTCCTCGAGGGTCCCGGCCAGCACGAGCCCGAACAGGCCGCTCACGGCGGCCGCGAGCAGTGCGGTGGCCTGGATCGCGACGGGGTCGGACCCGACGTACCACTGCCCCCACCCGAAGGCGGCCACCATCGTGGCCAGCACGACCGACGCCCCCCGGACGTCGTTGCGCAGCAGCGTGCTGAAGAACACGACGACGATGAGGGCGCCCGCGAAGTAGGCCCCACCGAGCGCGTCGGGGGCGCTGTGCTGCACCACGGCGATGACCGCTACGACGAGCGAGGCGGCACCGGCCACCAGCGGCACGTCCACCCGGGACCCCGGGCAGGAGGCGATCCGGCGCCCGCGCAGCCACAGGCCCACGAGCGTGACGGGTGTCACCAGGCCCAGTCGCAGCCCGAGGGACAGCGCGAGCACCTGCGGGGCCAGCACGAGGTCGATGAGGACGTAGAGGTCGAGGAAGACGAGGCCGAGCAGGGCCGTCGGGACGAACCAGCGCGACCGGGACGCGTTGCGCACCACCTGGAACTCCCGTTCCAGGTCCGCCTCGAAGGGCCGGGGCAGCAGGCTGCCTGCTCGGCGCGGTGCGGTCACCCTGGTGGTGTCGGCGCCCCCGCCCGGGCTCCGGAGTCCGCTCACCCGCCCGGCGTAGGAGCCGTGGCGCGACGCAGGATGCACCTGGGTCGCCGCGGAGGGTCACGAGCGTGGATGATGGACGCATGAGCGCGCACGCCACCCCGCCGGTCCAGCACGAGGAACAGCGGGCCATCGCCCCCATCAAGTGGTCGCGGCCCAACCGCGGCACGGTGATCGCGCTGGTCATCTGGGCGGTCGGCCTCGTCCTGTCCGGCGTCGTGCCGCTGCTGCTGCTGGGGTCGAACCCCTACGAGGCGGCCCCGGGCAGCCGGATCGTCGTCGGGCTCACCTTCACGCTCATCGGCGCGCTCGTCATGGTCTTCTCGGCCTACCTGCTCTACCGCAAGAGCGGCAGCATCGGCGCCGCGATCCTCGCCTTCGTGCCCAGCTTCGTCATGGCGACGCTCGGCATCCTCATGACGACCATGAAGGTCCTCTACGGCACCTGACCGGCGAGCACGCTCCGACACGACCCCCGCACCGGCCCCGGTGCGGGGGTCGTGTCGTACCCGGCGCCTACCGTGCGACCCGTGCCCGCGAAGAGCTCCGCCCGCCCGTCCGCGAAGTCCCGTCCCGCCTACAAGTGCGCCGAGTGCGGCTGGACGACGGCCAAGTGGGTCGGCCGCTGCGGGGAGTGCCAGGCGTGGGGCACGGTCGAGGAGGTCGGGACGGCGCCGGTCCGCACGACGGTCGCCGCGCCCGTCCGCGAGCCCGCGCGGCCCATCGCCGACGTCGACGTCGAGGCCGCACGCGCGACGTCGACGGGGGTCGACGAGTTCGACCGGGTCCTCGGCGGCGGCCTGGTGCCCGGCGCGGTCGTGCTCATGGCGGGTGAGCCGGGTGTCGGGAAGTCGACGCTGCTGCTCGACGCCGCCTCCCGCGCGGCGTCCTCGGGTCGCACGGTCCTCTACGTCACGGCCGAGGAGTCCGCGGCCCAGGTCCGGCTGCGCGCCGAGCGGATCGGCGCGCTCCGGCCGCGGCTGCTGCTGGCCTCCGAGACGGACCTGGCCACCGTGCTCGGCCACGTCGAGCAGTCGAACCCCGACCTGCTGGTCGTCGACTCGGTGCAGACGGTCGCGTCCGGTGAGGTCGACGGGGCCGCGGGCGGCGTCTCGCAGGTCCGGGAGGTCGCCGGCGCGCTCATCGGGGTCGCCAAGCGGCGCGGGATGGCGACGCTGCTCGTCGGCCACGTGACGAAGGACGGCTCCATCGCGGGGCCGCGCACGCTCGAGCACCTCGTCGACGTCGTCTGCCAGTTCGAGGGCGAACGGCACTCGCGCCTGCGCCTGCTGCGCGCGGTGAAGAACCGGTACGGCCCCACCGACGAGGTCGGCTGCTTCGAACTGGGCGAGGACGGCATCGTCGGGCTGCCCGACCCGAGCGGCCTCTTCGTCTCCGGCACACCGGAACCCGTGGCGGGAACGTGCGTCACGGTGACGTTGGAGGGACGCCGGCCGCTGCTGGCCGAACTGCAGTCGCTCGTGTCCACCGACACGACCCCCGGCAACGCGCGCCGGGTCACCAGCGGGCTCGACGCGAGCCGGATGGCGATGGTCCTCGCCGTCGTGCAGCGCCGCCTCGGGGTGGCCCTGGGCAACCGGGACACGTTCGTGGCGACCGTCGGCGGGGTGAAGCTCACCGAGCCGTCGGTGGACCTGGCCGTCGCCCTGGCCGTCGCCAGCGCGGCCAAGGACCGGCCGCTCGCCGCGGGCACCATCGCGCTCGGGGAGGTGGGGCTCGCCGGGGAGGTGCGCCGGGTCACGGGGGTCCCGCGACGGCTGAGCGAGGCCGCCCGGCTGGGGTTCACGACGGCGATCGTGCCCAAGGGCTCCCTCGGCGACGGTCCTCCGCCGGCCGGGTTGCGGGTGCACGAGGTCGAGACCCTCCACGACGCCTGCGCCGCGGCCCGACTGGTGTCCTCGTGAAACCGTTCGCGGGAGGTCGGCACCCGTTCGGCGGGTCGCACCGCTAGACTCCGCCCAGGTTCGTGGTCGTGACGTGCGAGGTTCGGAGGTGGCCGGTGGTGGACCGCACCCCCGAGGAGGTCCTCCGGGCGACGTTGGCGATCGTCGCGCCGGGGACGGAACTGCGCGACGGGCTCGAACGCATCCTCCGCGGCCGCACGGGCGCGCTCATCGTCCTCGGGTTCGACCGGGTCGTGGACTCCCTGTCCACCGGGGGTTTCGCCCTCGACGTCGAGTTCTCCGCGACGCGGCTGCGCGAGCTGGCCAAGATGGACGGGGCGATCGTCCTCGACCGGGACGTGTCCCGCATCCTGCGTGCCGCCGTCCAGCTGGTGCCCGACTCCTCCATCGAGACGAGCGAGTCCGGAACCCGCCACCGCACGGCCGAGCGCGTCGCCAAGCAGACGGGTTTCCCCGTCATCTCGGTCTCGCAGTCCATGCGGATCGTCGCGGTCTACACCGGGAACCGCCGCTACGTGCTCGAGGGGTCCGACGCGATCCTGGGGCGCGCGAACCAGGCGCTGCAGACGCTCGAGCGCTACCGCGCCCGCCTCGACGAGGTGACGGGGACGTTGTCGGCCCTCGAGATCGAGGACCTGGTGACGGTCCGCGACGTCTGCTCCGTGGTGCAGCGCATCGAGATGGTCTCCCGGATCGCCGACGAGATCTCCGGGTACGTCGTGGAACTCGGCGTCGACGGCCGCCTGCTGTCGCTGCAGCTCGACGAGCTCGTCGGCGGGGTCGGCCCGGACCGCGAACTCGTCGTCCGCGACTACCTCGAGGCCTCCCGGCACGAGGGGCCGCTGGAGGTCGTGCTGGAGGCCCTGGCCAACCTGCACTCCGCCGACCTGGTCGACCTCGCCTCCGTGGCCCGTGTCCTGGGTTTCTCCGTCGGCGGCGACTCCCTCGACTCCGCGGTGTCCCCGAAGGGTTTCCGCCTCCTCAACCGCGTCCCGCGGCTGCCGGGGGCGATCGTCGAACGTCTCGTCGACCAGTTCGGCGACCTGCAGAAGCTGCTCGCGGCGAGCATCGACGACCTCATGACGGTCGACGGCGTCGGCGAGCAGCGGGCCCGCGCCGTGCGCGAAGGGCTCTCCCGGCTGGCCGAGAGCTCGATCCTCGAACGCTACGTCTGACGACGTCTCGTCACGGCCCGGCCGGGGTGACCCTCAGCCCGCGAGCGCGAAGGTGAGGGGCGCGGCGGCGACGCCGTCCCACGTGCCGGTGACCGTGTACGTCCCCGGCTCGACGGCCGTCTGACCGGTGGGGCACCCGGCCGCGGAGTGCTGCCGCGACCACGTGATGTTCTTGGAGCTCTTCTCCCCCGGGTCGAGCTGCTCGGTCGCCGTCGCGCCCTTGGTCTGGCAGTCGGCGCTGGACCACACCTTCGTGCCGCGCGAGTCCGTGATCGTCAGGACGCGGACCGCGCTGCTGCTCTCGACGGTGCACGGGGTCTGCGAGGTGTTCTCGAGCGTCAGCACGAGGTTCGGGGCCTGGCCGGGCCCGTAGGTGGTGGCCTTGGTGGTGAGGACCGCGGTGAGGGACTGGTCGGAGCAGGCGGTCGTCGCCGCGGTGCCCGTCGCGCTGCCGGTGGCCGTGTCCGTGGCGGTGCCGCTCGCCGTGGCGCTGTCCGACGGGGTGCCCGACGCGGTGCCCGTCGGGGTCCCGGTGGGCGTCTGCGCGTCCGTCGTGGCGACCGTGCTGGGGTCCAGCTTCGTCGGCCCCTGCGCGCGGGCGTCGTCGGGCGTCGTGAGGGCGCGGACCGCGAGCGCCACCAGCACGACGACCACGACGAGTGAGACCACGACCACGAGGCGTCGCCGCCAGTACGTGCCCTTGTCCTCCGGACCGACCGGGTGCAGGACGCTGCTCACCGGGCGACGGTAGGCGCCGTCCCGTGGGCCGCGGTGGAGGCGCGCCGCGACCGTGGTCGATGCGCCGTGCGACGATCCAGCGCGATGAGCACGACCCCCGCCGCCGCCTCCCTCGACGCCGCCTCCCTCGACGACCTGCACACCCGCGTCCTGCGCTGGTACGACGAGCGCGCCCGCGACCTGCCGTGGCGCGCCGCCGACCGCACCCCGTGGGGTGTCCTCGTGAGCGAGGTGATGCTGCAGCAGACCCCCGTCACGCGGGTGCTGCCGCAGTGGCTCGCGTGGATGGAGCGCTGGCCGACCCCCTGCGACCTCGCCGCGGCCGCACCGGGCGAGGCCGTCCGGGCCTGGGACCGCCTCGGCTACCCGCGCCGGGCGCTGCGCCTGCACGCCGCCGCGGTCGCCATCCGGGACGAGCACGGCGGCGTCGTCCCCGACGACCACGCGCAGCTGCTGTCCCTGCCCGGGATCGGCACCTACACGGCCGCGGCCGTCGCCTCGTTCGCCTTCGGGCAGCGGCACGCCGTCGTCGACACCAACGTGCGCCGCGTCCACGCCCGCGCCGTCACGGGTGCGGCCGAGCCGGCGACGGCGCTCACGTCCGCCGAGCAGCGGCTGGCGGTCGCCCTGCTCCCGCAGGACGCCCCGACGGCCGCCCGCTGGGCCGTGGCGGTCATGGAGCTCGGCGCGCTGGTCTGCACGGCACGGTCCCCACGCTGCGACGACTGCCCCCTGCTGGACCGGTGCGCGTGGGTGCTCGCGGGCCGGCCCGCCCACGACGGTCCCGCCCGCCGCGGCCAGGCGTGGGCCGGGACGGACCGCCAGGTGCGGGGGAAGCTGCTCGCCGTCCTGCGCGCGAGCGCCGACCCGGTGCCGGCGCGGGACCTGGAGGCCTGCTGGCCCGACGCCCGGCAGCGCGCCCGCTGCCTCGACGGCCTCGTCGCCGACGGTCTCGTCGAACCCCTCGAGGACGGGCGCTTCACCCTCCCCCGCACCTGAGCACCTGAGCACCCCACGGCGCCTCCCGGGGACCCCGGGACGGGCGGTCGTGCGGGTCAGTCGTCGGAGGAGCGGCGCAGGCGCTTGGTCTCCCCGCGCCGGCGCTTGCCGTCGAGGCGGCGGCGCTGGGACCCGCGGGTCGGGCGGGTGGCGCGGCGGGCGGCCGCGGGCGGGGCGAAGGCCAGCGCCAGCAGGGACCGCAGCCGTTCCGCCGCAGCGGCCCGGTTGCGCAGCTGCGCCCGGTGCTCGGAGGCCGCCACGGTGAGGACACCGTCGACGAGCCGGGCCTCGAGCCGCTCCAGGGCGCGCTCGCGGAGGTCGTCGGGGACCGAGGGCGAGCGGAGCAGGTCGAAGGACAGCTCCACGCGGGAGTCGGTCGTGTTGACGCCCTGCCCGCCGGGCCCGGAGGACCGGGAGAACCGTTCGTGCAGCTCGGCCTCGGGGACGGTGACCCGCCGGTTGACGACGAGGTCCACGGTCAGACGACGAGCGAGAGCAGGAGCACCCCGACCAGCCCGCAGACGGAGATCACCGTCTCCATGACCGACCAGCTCTTGAGCGTCTGCCCCACGGTCAGGCCGAAGAACTGCTTCACCAGCCAGAACCCGACGTCGTTGACGTGGGAGAAGAACAGCGACCCGGCGCCGATGGACAGCGCGAGCAGCGCGAGGTGGTTGGCGCTGAGGTCGCCCGCCAGCGGCGCGACGATGCCGGCCGCGGTGATGGTGGCGACGGTGGCCGACCCCGTCGCGAGGCGGATGAACACCGCGACGAGCCAGCCCAGGACGAGCGGCGACAGCGAGAGCGCGGCGGCCTGCTGACCGACGAGGTCGCCGATCTTCGCGTCGACGAGGACCTGCTTGAACCCGCCGCCCGCGGCGATGATGAGCAGCGTCGAGGCGATGGGCGGCAACGACGCGTCGATGGTCGAGCCGATCTTGCGCCGGTCCATCCCGACGGCCCTCCCGAGCAGCGGGATCGCGACGAGCACCCCGATGAGCAGGGCCACCAGCGGCGTCCCGAGGGCGTAGAGCAGGTCGTGGACCGGGTTGCCCTCCCCCGAGACGATCTCGGCGACGGCGCGGGCCAGCATGAGGACGACGGGCAGCAGCACGACCGTCAGGACGGCGATGAGCTTCGGGCGGCGGGTGTGCTCGTCGGCGCCGCCGAGGTCACCGCCGGAGGTGGGCAGGTGCTCGGCGTCCTGCGGGCCGTACTTCGACACGAGCGGCGCCAGCAGCGGCCCGGCGATGATCACGGTCGGGATCGCGAGGATCAGGCCGAACCCCAGCGTCAGTCCGAGGTCGGCCTTGAGGTTGGCGATCGCGACGAGCGGGCCGGGGTGCGGCGGGACGAACCCGTGCAGGACGGACAACCCCGCCAGGGCGGGGATCCCGAGCGCCAGGACGGGCCGGCCGGTGCGCTTGACGACGAGCAGCACGATCGGGACGAGGAGCACGAGGCCGATCTCGAAGAACAGGGGCAGCCCGACGAGGGCGGCGGCCCCGGCGAGGGCCCAGGGCAGGGCCTTGCCGTGGACGCGGTCGACGATCCGGTCGACGATCTCGTTCGCCCCGCCGGAATCGGCGAGGAACCGGCCCAGGACCGCGCCGAGGGCCACGAGGATCCCGACGTCGGCGAACGTCTTGCCCGCGCCGCCGGCCTGCCCGGTCGCGTCCCCCAGGCCGATGGAGAACGACGTCACGATGTCGCCGACCGACAGCCCGGCGACGAGCCCGAGGACCGCCGACCCCAGCAGCAGGGCGATGAACGCGTTGAGCTTGGCCCAGGAGACGGTCACGACGACGACCGCGATCCCGAGGAGCGCCGCGACCACCAGCCGGGTGTCGTGGCCGGTCCAGGCCGCAGCCTGGACGGCCAGGGGGACGGACACGGGCATGGGGTGCTCCCTCCGGGTCAGAGGTGGCTGAGCACCTCGTCGAGAACTTGGGCGGGACCACCCTGCACCCGCACCCGGAACCCGCGCTCATCGGGGTGCAGGTCCTCGAGGGTGTCGAGCTGGCTGCGCAGCAGCGATGCGGGCATGTAGTGCCCCTCGCGGTGGGCGACCCGGTCTTGCAGGACCTCGTCGGGCACCTCGAGCTCGCAGAACACGACCGAGGGGTTGCCCTCGGCCAGGAGGTCCCGGTACGCGCGCTTGAGCGCGGAGCAGGTGACGACGGCCGACTCCCCCGCGGCCTCGCGCTCACCGATCCAGGCGGCGATGGACCGCAGCCACGGCCAGCGGTCCTCGTCGGTCAGGGGGTGTCCCGACCGCATCTTCTCGACGTTGGCCTCGCTGTGGAAGTCGTCGCCCTCGGCGTACGTCCACCCCTTGGCCTTCGACAGGTCCTGGGCCAGCGTCGTCTTCCCGCTGCCCGAGACCCCCATGACGATGACGGTCGTGCTCATGCCCCTCCTCGTTCCGGTGTCGCACCCGGTCCTGCGGTGAGTCGCAGCATCCGGCTGTTGCCCAACGTGTTCGGTTTGACGCGGGCCAGGTCGAGGAACTCCGCGACCCCCTCGTCGTGGCTGCGCAGCATCTCGGCGTAGACCTCCGGTTCGACCGGGGTCCCCTCGATCTCGACGAACCCGTGCCGTTCGAAGAACGCCTTCTCGAAGGTGAGGCAGAACAGCCGGGTCACCCCGAGGGCGTCGGCGCGGTCCAGCAGCGCGGTGAGGATGAGGTGCCCGGCACCCGCGCCGCGCACCGTCGGGTCGACCGCGAGGGTGCGCACCTCGGCGAGGTCCTCCCACAGCACGTGCAGGGCACCGCAACCGACCACCCGGCCCCCGAACCCTTCGTCGTCGACCAGCTCGGCGACGACGAACTCCTGGACGGCCTCGTACAGGGTGATGAGTTCCTTGCCGAGCAGGATCCGCTGCCGCGCGTACTCCTCGACGAGGCGTCGGACCTCGCGCACGTCCCCCGTGCGGGCGGGACGGACCCGGACCTGCGGACGGACCTCGGCGTTCGGCATCCCGCGATCCTCCCAGACCGGCGCCGGAGCGCCGCGGGCGGGAACGCCGACGGCCCGGCACCCCCTGGTGGGGGTCCCGGGCCGAACCGGTGAGGAGGTCAGTCCTTGGAGAGGTCGGGACCGGTGCTCGTGGTGCCGTCACCGACGGGGACGGTCACGGGCAGGTCGTCCTTGGAGGTGCCCTCGAAGGTGAACTTCTTCGCGTCGCCCTCGCCCTCGGTGTCGACCGAGACGATCTGGCCGGCGCGCAGGTCGCCGAACAGGATCTTCTCCGACAGGACGTCCTCGATGTCGCGCTGGATCGTGCGGCGCAGAGGACGGGCACCGAGGACCGGGTCGTAGCCCTTGGTGGCCAGCAGCACCTTCGCGGACGGCGTGAGCTCGATGCCCATGTCCTTGTCCTTGAGGCGGCTGTCGAGCCGGGCCAGGAACAGGTCGACGATCTGGATGATCTCGTCCTGCGTCAGCTGCGGGAACACGACGATGTCGTCGACGCGGTTGAGGAACTCGGGCCGGAAGTGCTGCTTGAGCTCCTCGTTGACCTTCGACTTCATTCGCTCGTAGTTCGTCAGCTGGGTCTGGGACCCCGCCGCGAACCCCGTGCCGACGCCCTTGGAGATGTCCCGGGTGCCGAGGTTCGTGGTCATGATGATCACGGTGTTCTTGAAGTCGACCATGCGGCCCTGGGAGTCGGTCAGGCGACCGTCCTCCAGGATCTGCAGGAGCGAGTTGAAGATGTCCGGGTGGGCCTTCTCGACCTCGTCGAAGAGGACGACCGAGAACGGCTTGCGGCGCACCTTCTCCGTCAGCTGGCCACCCTCCTCGTACCCGACGTAGCCGGGGGGCGAGCCGAAGAGCCGCGAGACGGTGTGCTTCTCGGAGAACTCGCTCATGTCGAGCTGGATGAGCGCGTCCTCCTCACCGAAGAGGAACTCCGCGAGGGCCTTGGCGAGCTCGGTCTTCCCGACGCCGGTGGGGCCGGCGAAGATGAACGACCCACCGGGGCGCTTGGGGTCCTTGAGGCCGGCCCGCGTGCGGCGGATGGCCTGGGACAGCGCCCGGATCGCGTCGTTCTGACCGATGACGCGCTTGTGGAGCTCGGCCTCCATGTTGAGCAGGCGCGAGGACTCCTCCTCGGTGAGGCGCACGACGGGGATGCCCGTCGCGGTGGCCAGCACCTCGGCGATCAGCTCCTCGTCCACCTCGGCGACCACGTCCATGTCACCGGACTTCCACTGCTTCTCGCGCTCGCCCTTCTGCGCCAGGAGCTTCTTCTCCTTGTCGCGCAGGGAGGCCGCCTTCTCGAAGTCCTGCGCGTCGATCGCGCTCTCCTTCTCGCGGCGGACGTCGGCGATGCGCTCGTCGAACTCGCGCAGGTCCGGCGGTGCGGTCATGCGGCGGATGCGCAGTCGCGCGCCCGCCTCGTCGATGAGGTCGATCGCCTTGTCCGGCAGGTACCGGTCGTTGACGTAGCGGTCGGCCAGCGTCGCGGCGGCCACGAGGGCGGCGTCGGTGATCGAGACGCGGTGGTGCGCCTCGTACCGGTCGCGCAGGCCCTTGAGGATCTCGATGGCGTGCGACAGCGTCGGCTCGGGGACCTGGATGGGCTGGAAGCGACGCTCCAGGGCAGGGTCCTTCTCGATGTGCTTGCGGAACTCGTCGAGGGTCGTCGCCCCGACGGTCTGCAGCTCACCGCGGGCCAGCATCGGCTTGAGGATGCTCGCGGCGTCGATCGCGCCCTCGGCGGCACCGGCACCCACGAGGGTGTGGATCTCGTCGATGAACAGGATGATGTCGCCGCGGGTGCGGATCTCCTTGAGGACCTTGCGCAGGCGCTCCTCGAAGTCACCGCGGTAGCGCGACCCGGCGACGAGGGCGCCGAGGTCGAGCGTGTAGATCTGCTTGTCCTTGAGGGTCTCGGGGACCTCGCCGCGCACGACGGCCTGGGCCAGGCCCTCGACGACGGCGGTCTTCCCGACACCCGGCTCCCCGATGAGGATCGGGTTGTTCTTGGTGCGACGCGAGAGGACCTGCATGACGCGCTCGATCTGCGGGTCGCGACCGATGACCGGGTCCAGCTTGCCCTCGCGGGCGGCCTGGGTCAGGTTGCGGCCGAACTGGTCGAGGACCAGCGAGCCCGACGGGGTGCCCTCCTGGGGGCCGCCGGCGGTCGCGGGCTCCTTGCCCTGGTAACCGCTCAGGAGCTGGATGACCTGCTGCCGGACGCGGTTGAGGTCGGCGCCGAGCTTGACGAGGACCTGCGCGGCGACGCCTTCACCCTCGCGGATGAGGCCGAGCAGGATGTGCTCGGTCCCGATGTAGTTGTGTCCCAGCTGCAGCGCTTCGCGCAGCGACAGCTCGAGGACCTTCTTGGCGCGGGGGGTGAAGGGGATGTGACCGGACGGGGCCTGCTGGCCCTGGCCGATGATCTCCTGGACCTGCTCGCGGACGGCGTCCAGGGAGATGCCCAGCGACTCGAGGGCCTTGGCGGCGACGCCTTCGCCCTCGTGGATCAGGCCGAGCAGGATGTGCTCGGTCCCGATGTAGTTGTGGTTGAGCATCCGGGCCTCTTCTTGGGCCAGGACGACGACCCGTCGGGCGCGGTCGGTGAACCTCTCGAACATGCGGCGCTCCTCGCGGGTGGTCGGATCCGGACTGCACGGGGGGCAATCCCCCGACCGGACCATTCCGATGCTAGTCCCGAGCTCTGACACTCTCACTCCCATCGGCGGCGCCCGGGGGCACCTGACGGTGATCGTGAACGAGTCGTGACTCGGTTGTCCTGTCCAACCTGCGCTCCGGGTGGGGTGTTCCGCCACTTCGTTCGCCGTCGGCGCAACGGTTCGGGGCCTCTGCACGCCGCTACGGTCGGCGCTGTGCAGGAGCAGACGGCGCTCGTCGTGGAGGTGCCCGCCGCGGACCCCGCCGTCGCGCCCTGGCGCCGCCGGTACGACCGCGCCGCCCGCGCCGGCGTCCCGGCCCACGTGACGGTCTGCTTCCCCTTCCTGCCGCCGCACGAGCTGGACGACCACGAGCGAGACGGCCACGAGCGGGACGACGACGTCGAGGAGGCCCTCGCGGTCCTCGCCGGGGCGACGCCCGGCTTCGCCGCGACCTTCACCCGCGTCGACTCCTTCGGCGAGGCGGTGCTGTGGCTCGCCCCCGAGCCCGACGAACCCCTGCGCGCCTTGACCCGGGCCGTCTGCACGACCTTCGGCCTCCTGCCCTACGGCGGAGCCCACGGCGGGGTCGACGACGCGGTGCCGCACCTGACGGTGGCCGAGGACCCGCCCGACCCGGCCGCCGTCCGCGCCGACCTGGCCCCGCAGCTGCCGATCACCCAGCACGTCCGGCAGCTGACGCTGCTCCAGGGCGCGTTCGTCCCCGGCGGGTGGCGCGTGCGCCGCCGCTTCCCGCTGGCTGGCCGGACAGCCGACCCGAGGTAGCGGGGCTGTGCGGGATGTCTGCACGCCGGCCCCGGGAACGAGCGTTCTGGCCTCTGCGGGCGGGCAGCGTGCAGACATCCCGTACGCGCCCACCCGTCGGCCCCGACCCGAGCGGGGTACGGCACCCCTCACTGTCCGCCCGCACGGCCCGGAAGGGCGCGTTGCCTCCACGAGGACGATGACCGGCCGCGGGGAGGCAACGAGGACCACCGCGGGGTCAGGGCACCGGGACGGGGGCGGCGGGGCCGGTGTAGCGGGCCGAGGGCCGGACGATCCGCGGGTCGCCGGCCTGCTCCAGGACGTGGGCGCACCACCCGACGACGCGGCTCGTCGCGAACGTGGGGGTGAACAGGGCCGGGTCGATCCCGCACGTGGCCATGACGACCCCCGCGTAGTACTCGACGTTGGCGTGCAGGGCGCGCCCCGGCTTGAGCTCGGCCAGGGCCGCGACGACGCGCTCCTCCACGGCCACCGCGAGGTCGGCGAGGTCGCCGCCGAGCTCGAGCGCCGTCTCGCGCAGGAGCTCGGAGCGGGGGTCGGCCGTGCGGTAGACGGCGTGCCCGAAGCCCATGACCCGCCGGCCGGCGGCGAGCTGCTCGCGGACCCACGCGGCGGCCCGGTCGGGGGACCCGATCTCGTCCAGGGCGGCCAGGGCCCGGTCCGGGGCCCCGCCGTGCAGCGGTCCGGAGAAGGCGCTGAGCGCCGCCACCACGGCCGCCACGACGTCGGCGCCGGTCGAGGCGACGACGCGGGCCGTGAAGGTCGAGGCGTTGAACCCGTGGTCGACCGTCGCCACGAGGTAGCGGCGCAGCGCCCGGACGTGGGCGGGGGGCGCCTCCCGTCCCGTGAGCATCCAGAGCCAGTTCGCCGCCGCGTCCAGGTCGTCGCGCGGCGGCACGGGCGGCAGACCCGCCCGGGTGCGGTGCAGCGCGGCGAGCACCGTCGGCACCACGGAGCAGACCCGCAGCGCGTCGGCCGCCCGCTGCGCGGGCGTGAGGTCCAGGACGGGACGCGCGCCCTCGGCGGCCCCGAGCAGCGACAGTGCCGTGCGCAGCCCGGCGAGCGGGGAGCCGCCCGCGGCCGCGAGCAGGGGCAGGGCCTCGGCGAGCACCGGGGGCAGGACCCGCAGCGGGGCGACCTCCGCACCGAACGCGGCCACCTCGGCCGCCGAGGGCAGGTGGCCGCGGTGCAGCAGGAACCACACGTCCTCGACGGTCCGCGTGCGGGCCAGGTCAACGGCGGAGTACTGCCGGTAGTGGAAGAAGCCCTCCTCACCGCGGACGTCGCCGAGCTCGGTGGTCGTGACGACGACGCCGCGCAGGCCGGCCGGGACGTCGGTGGTGAGGGGTGCGCTCATGCCCCGCAGCGTCCGGACCTTGACCGACCGGGGTCAACGTTGATCGGATCAACCGTGGAGCGGACCCCCACCCCGTCGTCGGTCCCCCTGTCGTCGGCCCCCCTGTCGTCGGCCGAGGCGGCGCACCGGCTCGGGGTCCGGCGCGCGACGCTCTACGCCTACGTCAGCCGCGGACTGCTGCACGCCCACCGCACCCCCGGCGGCAGCCTCTTCGACCCCGCCGAGGTGGACGCACTCGCGGCGCGGGGCCGCAACCGCCCGGTGGGGGCGGTGGAGACGGTGCGCACCGAGCTGACGTCCCTCGACGACGACCGGCTGCGCTACCGCGGGCAGGACGCCGTCGCGCTCTCGCGCACGCACTCCTTCGAGGCCGTCGCCCGACTGCTGTGGACGGGCGCCGCCCGACCGGGTCGCTTCGCCGCCGACCCCGCCCTCACGGCGGGAGTCGAGGCGGTCCTGGCGGCGCTGCCGACGGGAACGCGCCCGGCCGCCCGGTTGCGGGTGGCCGTCGCGGCGGCCGGGGCGCTCCTGCCGCCCGGGGGGCCGGTCCCGGGGCCGTCGGAGGCCGAACCGCTGCTGGCTGCCGTCCTGGACCGCGGGCACGGCGTCGCCGCGACCGTCGACGAGGTGCTGGGGGTGCCCGGTGACTGGGGAGCGGCGCTCGTGCTGCTGGCCGACCACGGCCTCGCGGTCTCGACGGTGGCCGCGCGGGTGGCGGCGAGCGCGCGGGCTCCCCTGCCGGCCGTCCTGGGGGCGGCCCTCGGTGCGGCGGACGGGCCGCTGCACGCGGGGGCCTCGCGGGTGGCCCACGCCTTCCTGCTGCAGGTCCTGCAGGACGGACCGGTCGGCGCACTGGCCGGGCTGGACGGTCGCCTCCCGCCGGGCTTCGGGACGGTCGTCCACACGCGCGCCGACCCGCGGGCCGAGGCCCTGCTGGACGCGCTGCCGCCGGGGGAGGTCGCCGACGCCGTCCCGGCCCTGCTCGTGCACGTCCTGCGCGCCCACGGCGCCGGCGCCTACCCGAACGTCGACCTCGCGCTGGCGGCACACGCGGTCGTCCACAGGCTCGGGCCAGGCGCCGGGGAGTTCGTCTTCGCGGTCGCCCGGACGGCGGGCTGGGTGGCGCACGCCCTGGAGGAGTACCGCGCTCCGGCGCTGCGGTTCCGGGTCCGCGGACTTCACGGAACGTGATGTATCTAGAACAATCGGGTTAGCATCCAGCGTGGCAGCTGTGAGCATCAAGGAAGTCGCGGCGCGGGCCGGTGTCTCCATCGGGACCGTCAGCAACGTCCTCAACCGACCCGACAACGTGACCGAGTCGAACCGCCTGCGGGTGCAGGAGGCCATCGAGGAACTCGGCTACGTCCGCAACGAGTCGGCCCGGCAGCTGCGGGTGGGCCGCAGCCGGTTCCTCGCGCTCGTCGTGCTCGACATCGCCAACCCGTTCTTCACCCAGCTGGCCCGCGGCGCCGAGCTGTCGGCCGAGGCCGGCGGGCACACCCTGCTGCTGTGCAGCAGCGCCGAGGACGCCGCCCGGGAACGACGGCACCTGGAGGTGCTGCAGCAGCAACGGGTCGCGGGCATCGTCCTGTCCCCCGTCGACACCTCCGCGGAACGCCTCACCGAGCTGGCCCGCCTCGACGTCCCGCTCGTCCTGCTCGACCACAGCGACCCGGACGGGACGACCCCGTCGGTGTCCGTGGACGACGTCGAGGGCGGCCGGCTGGCCGTCGCGCACCTGCTGGCCGCCGGCCACCGCCGCATCGCCGTGGTCGGCGGGCCCCGGGGGTTCCTGCAGGTCGAGGAGCGGATCGCGGGGGCCCGCCGTGCCGTCGCCGACGCCGGCCTGCCGCAGGACGTCCTCGTCGAGGTCGAGGTCCCGGCGATGCACCTGGAGAACGGTCGGGCGGTCGGCGCGACGCTGGACTCCTGGGGTCGGCCGGAGCGGCCGACCGCCGTGTTCTGCCTCAACGACCTGCTGGCGCTCGGGGTCCTGCGGGAGGTCGTCCACCGGGGCCTGAAGGTCCCCCAGGACCTCGCCCTCGTCGGCTACGACGACATCGCCTTCGCGGCGGCCGCCACCGTCCCGCTCACGTCCGTCCGGCAGCCCACCGACCTGCTGGGCCGCTCGGCGGTGGAACTGCTGCTGGCCCGCGCGGCCGGCGACACGGGGCCGGGTGGGGGCGAGCGGACGGTGGACGTGCGCGACGACCCGCCGGTCGTGGTGCCGGACCGGCGGGTCGTCTACCTGCCCGAACTCGTGGTCCGGGCCTCCTCGTCGTGAAGGGTCCCGTCCCGAGGACTCACACGTCCCGGCTGCGCAGGGCGAGTGCGCCCAGCCCGAGCAGGACGGCGACCCACACCACGAACATCCCGAACCCGACGCCCGCGGACAGGTAGCTGTCGCTCTGGCTGACCGTCGTCGCGTTCTGGATGGTGTTGTTGAACCAGAACTCCCGGATCCTGTCCCCACCCCAGGAGTCGGGGATCGGCATGAGCAGCAGCGGCAGCACGAAGATGGCCGCGACGACCGTGCAGATGCCGCCCGCGGAGTTCCGCAGCAGCGCACCGACCCCCAGGCCGGCCAGGGAGATGCCGACGAGCATCGCCACGTTCCCCAGCAGGGCCCGCACGACCCCGTCGTCCCCGATCGAGGAGCCGAGGTCACGGGTGTTCAGCACGGCCTGCCCGAGCAGGAACGCCACGAGGACGGCCACCCCGGTGACGACGGCGACGTTCACCGCGAGCACGACGGCCTTGGCCCCGAGGACGCCGAGCCGGCGCGGGGCCGTGACGACGGACGTGCGGATCATCCCGGTGGAGAACTCACCGGCGATGACGATGACGCCGACGGCCGCGACGATGAGCGTCCCCAGCTGCGCACCGGTCAGGCTGGCGCCCACACCGTCGAAACCCTGGGCGGCCATGGCCCGGGCGCCGTCCGCGCTGGACAGGGCGGACCGCGTCGCGAACGACGTCAGGACGCCGATCCCGATGATGGCGACGAAGGAGGCGACCATCGTCACGACGACGGACCGGACGCTCCAGAACTTGATCCACTCCGAGCGCACGAGCCCGGGGAACGTGACCCGGTGCTCGGTCGCCTGGAACTGCTGCCGCGGCAGCTGCTCGGTGGTGCTCATCGGACGACCTCCTGTCGCGCACGGGCGTCCGGCCCGGGGACCGCGAGCGGTCCACCCCCGGCCGGTCCGTGGGCCTGGTACTCGACGGCGTTCGCGGTGAGTTCCATGAAGGCCTCCTCCAGCGACGCCTTGACGGTGGTGAGTTCGTGCAGGGCGACACCGCGGCGGGCCGCGGCGTCCCCGATGCGTTCGGCGGACAGGTCGCGGACGTCGAAGCTGCCGTCGTCCAGCACCGTGAGCCGCCCGCCCTCGGCGACGACGAGTTCGCGCAGTTCCTCGACCTGGGGGGACCGGACGGTGACACCGCGCGGCTGCACGCGGTCGACGAACGCCTTGACGCTCTCGTCGGCGATGAGCCGGCCCTTGCCGATGACGACGAGGTGCTCGGCCGTCAGCGCCATCTCGCTCATGAGGTGCGAGGAGACGAACACGGCCCGGCCCTGGCGGGCGAGTTCCTTCATGAGGTTGCGGATCCACAGGATGCCGTCGGGGTCGAGACCGTTGACCGGCTCGTCGAACATGACCGTCGAGGGGTCCCCGAGCAGCGCCGAGGCGATGCCGAGGCGCTGGCCCATCCCGAGGGAGAACCCGCCGGCGCGCTTGCGGGCCACCTCGCCGAGGCCGACGAGGTCGATGACCTCGTCGACGCGCGAGCGCGGGATCCCGGCCGTGGCGGCCATGGCGAGCAGGTGCTTGTGCGCGGACCGGCCGGTGTGGACGGCCTTGGCGTCCAGCAGCGCCCCGACGGTGGACAGCGGGGCGCGGTGCGCGGCGAACGGCTTGCCGTCGACGAGCGCCTGTCCGGCGGTCGGACGGTCGAGGCCGACGATCATCCGCATGGTCGTGGACTTGCCGGACCCGTTGGGCCCGAGGAACCCGGTGACGATGCCCGGGCGCACGGTGAAGCTGAGGTCGTGCACGGCCACCTTCTTGCCGTAGACCTTGCGCAGGCCGACCGCCTCGATCATGGGGTGCCCTTCGGTGGTGGACGAGTGGGTGCTGGTCGCCGGGCCGCCCCGGTCACCGGGGGCCGCCGCGGCGGAACGACACGATCTTCACGCACCGTGACGAGCGGCCGCATCCACCGATGGGTGCACCGGGAGTCGGGCGGAGGGATGGTCCCCGTCCCCCGGCGGACCCCCGCCGTACGACGAAGGGCCCGACCACCGGCTGGTGGTCGGGCCCTTCGAGGGTCCTGCGCGGGTGTTGCGGTGGAGCTCGTCAGTGGGCCGCGTCGAAGGCCTGGAGGATCTCGGCGGAGATGCGGCCGCGGTCGGAGACCGTGTAGCCGTTCTCCCGCGCCCAGGTCCGGACCTCGCCCGTGTCGCGCTCGGGACCGCCGGCGCCCTTCGCGGCCGGTTTCGCGGTCGTGGACGAACGGCGGGCGGCGCCGGAGCGGCCGCCGACGCGGCGGGCGTGCCCGACCCACGGTGCGAAGGCGTCGCGCAGGGCGGACGCGTGCTCGTCGGACAGGTCGATCTCGTAGTTGACCCCGTCGAGGGCGAAGGTCACCGTCTCCGAGGCCTCACTGGCGTCGATGTCGTCGACGAGCAGGACCTGAACCTTCTGCGCCATCCGGGGCATTCCTCTCGAAGGAAGTGGACGACCGGATTCGCGAGTGCGCCGGTCGGCAACACTCTGGCCCTTTTCGCAGAGAAGGTCAAATCACTCGGGAATACCGCTTTTCGTGCCCCGACTTCAGACCGGGCGGTCGGTCTGACCGCTTTCCGCGCTCCCTTCCCGGGCGACGGCGGCGGGCAGCCCCCCGGTGCCGACGCGGTCGGCCCGGGCGCGACGAGCGGCGGCTCGCTCCCGGCGGTCCGCGTGCAGGATCGAGCGCATCAGGAGCACGAACAGCACAGCCAGACCCGCGGGGGGCAGGAGCGCGGCGAGGTAGTCCACGCCCCCAGGGTACGTCCGCCCCCGCCCTCCCCCGGGCCCGCCGTCAGCGGGGCTTGACCAGCGGGAACGTGATGGTCTCGCGGATTCCGAGGCCTGTGAGGGCCATGAGGAGCCGGTCGATCCCCATGCCCATGCCGCCCGTGGGGGGCATCCCGTGCTCCTGGGCGCGCAGGAAGTCCTCGTCGATCCGCATGGCCTCGTCGTCCCCGAGGTCGGCCAGCCGCGCCTGGTCGACGAAGCGCGCGCGCTGCACCACGGGGTCGACGAGTTCGGAGTACCCCGTCGCCAGCTCGAAACCGCGCACGTACAGGTCCCACTTCTCCACGACCCCCGGGATGCTGCGGTGCGAACGCACGAGCGGGGACGTCTCGACGGGGAAGTCGCGGACGAAGGTCGGCGTTTCCAGGGAATCACCGAGCTGGTGCTCCCAGAGTTCCTCGACGAGCTTTCCTCCCGTCCACCGGGCGGCGTCGACGGGAACCTCGAGCTTGGCCGCGACGGCGAGCAGGTGGTCGCGCGGGGTTTCCGGGGTGATCTCCTCACCGAGGGACTCCGACAACGACGGGTACATGGAGATGGACCGCCATTCCCCCCCGAGGTCGTACTCGGTGCCGTCGGCCCACGTCACGACGTGCGAGCCGAAGGCGGCCTGCGCGGCCTCCTGGACGATGGTCCGGGTCAGCGCGGCGATGGAGTCGTAGTCGCCCCAGGCCTCGTACGCCTCGAGCATCGCGAACTCGGGCGAGTGGGTGGAGTCGGCGCCCTCGTTGCGGAAGTTGCGGTTGATCTCGAAGACGCGCTCGATGCCGCCGACGACGAGCCGCTTGAGGAACAGTTCGGGCGCGATGCGCAGGTACAGGTCGGTGTCGAACGCGTTCGAACGCGTCACGAAGGGCCGGGCGCTGGCCCCACCGTGCAGCGTCTGGAGCATCGGCGTCTCGACCTCGAGGAACCCGCGGTCCTCCAGCGTCCGACGGACCGAGCGCACGACGTTCGAGCGCGCGCGCACGTTCTGCCGGGCCGCCTCCCGGACGATGAGGTCGACGTAGCGCTGCCGGACGCGGGTCTCCTCCGACAGTTCCTTGTGCAGGACCGGCAACGGGCGCAACGCCTTCGAGGCCATCTGCCAGGAGTCGGCGAGCACGGACAACTCCCCGCGCTTGGACGAGACGACCACCCCGTGCACGAACACGACGTCACCGAGGTCCACGTCGGACTTCCAGGCGGCGAGCGCGTCCTCGCCGACCCCGTCGCGCGAGACCATCGCCTGCAACCGGGTGCCGTCGCCCTCCTGGAGGGTCGCGAAGACGAGTTTGCCCGTGCCCCGCAGGAACACGACGCGGCCCGTCACCCCGACCTCGTCGGTCGTCTCCTCGCCGGCCTCGAGGTGCTCGTAGCGGGCGCGCAGGTCGGCCAGCGACGTCGTCCGCGGCACCGAGACGGGGTAGGCCTCACCGCCGCCGGCGATGATCCGGTCCCGCTTCTCGCGGCGGACCCGGACCTGTTCGGGCAGGTCCTCGAACTCGTCCTCGGGCAGGTCGGGCGTCTGGTCGCTCACGCGCCCCAGGCTAGTGGGGAGCGGTGGGTCCCTCAGTCCGCCGGGTGACCCACGACGAGGGGGGCGTTGTCGATGAGACGGGTGGAACCCACGCGGGCCGCGACGGCGAGCAGCGCGTCGCCCCGGAAGTGCTCGGGCACGTCGGCGAGGTCGTGCGGGTCGACGAGGGCGAGGTAGTCCACGCGCGCGGCGGGTTCGGCGACGAGGACGTCGCGCGCGGCCCGCCGCACGGCCGAGGGCCCCTCGGGCGCCGCGGCTCGGCCGGCCGCCAGGGCGCGCTGCAGCACGAGGGCGACCTCGCGGTCGAAGGGGGTGAGGTAGCGGTTGCGGCTCGACATCGCGAGCCCGTCGTCCTCGCGGACCGTCGGGACCGAGACGATCTCCACGCCGAGGTCGAGGTCGCGCACCATGCGCCGCACGAGCAGCAGCTGCTGGGCGTCCTTCTGCCCGAAGAACGCCAGGTCGGCGCGCGTCAGGTGCAGGAGCTTGGCCACGACCGTCAGGACGCCGTCGAAGTGGCCGGGGCGGCTGGCGCCCTCCAGCACCTCACCGAGGGGGCCTGCGGCCACCCGAACCCCCGGGGTGCCGTCGGGGTAGACGACGTCGGGGCCGGGGGCGAACACGACGTCCGCGCCGTTCTCCGCGGCCAGCGCCAGGTCGGAGTCGAGGGTGCGCGGGTAGCGGGCGAGGTCCTCGTTCGGCCCGAACTGCAGGGGGTTGAGGAAGACGGTGACCAGGACCGAGGACGCGCGGCCCCGGGCCTCGCGGATGAGCCGGGCGTGCCCGGCGTGCAGGGCGCCCATGGTCATGACGACCGCGACGGGGCCGGTGAGCGCGTCGCGGGCGGCGGCGAGCTCGGAGCGGGTGCGGGCCACGGTGAGGGCGGCGGTCGGGGTGGTGCTCACGGTTCTCCTGCGGTGAGTTCGGACCGCACCGCGGCGGCCGCGGTGGGGGTGAGGCGTCCTGCGGCCTGCGCGCGGTCGGCGGCGACGCCGGCGAGCTGGGCGTAGGTGGCGGCGGTGGCCGGGTCGAGCGCCCCGAGCACGCGCAGGTGGGTGGCCACCGTCCCGGCGTCGCCCCGGGCGACGGGTCCGGTGAGGACGGCATCGCCGTCGCGCAGGGCGTTCTCGAGCGCGGCCTGCAGCAGCGGGCGCAGCACGCGCTCGGCGTCCTCCCCCACCGCCGCCCGCGCGGCGTCGACGGCCTGCGCCACCAAGGTCACGAGGTGGTTCGCCCCGTGGGCCAGGGCCGCGTGGTACAGCGGGCGGTCGGCGTCGGCCACGACGACGGGGGTGGCGCCCCACTCGCGGACGAGGGCGTCCGCGACGGGGGCCAGCACGGGCGGGGTCGTGACGGCGACGGCCGCGCCCACGAGGCGCTGCAGGTCCAGGGAGGTGCCCGTGAAGGTCATGGCCGGGTGCAGCGCCAGGGTGAGCGCGCCGCGCCGGGCGGCCGGTTCGAGGACGCCGAGGCCGTGCAGCCCGCACGTGTGGACGACGAGCTGCCCCGCGCGCACGTTCGGCGCGAGCTCGGCCACCAGCGGGCCCAGGACGTCGTCCGGGACCGCGAGCAGGACGAGGTCGGCGGCGAAGGCGTCTGCCGGCTCGATCCAGGGGACGTCGGGCAGCAACGCCTCGACGCGTTCGGCGGCCTGCCGCGTCCGGGCAGCGACGCCCGTGAGGCGGTGACCGGCGGCCCGCAGCGCGGCCCCCAGGACCGGCCCCACCCGCCCGGCCCCGACGACCGCGACGTCGAGCCGTCCTGCGGAGTTCACGTCGGCGACCCTAACGCGATCCCCCGGGGGCGCCGAACGGCCCCGGCGGGGGTGGCTCGTCGACGCCGCCGGCTCAACCTACGAGCGCGATGCGTCAACGAGCCCAACCCCGCGGAACGCCGAACGGCCCCGGCGGGGGTGGCTCGTTGACGCCGCCGGCTCAACCAATGAGCGCGATGCGTCAACGATCCCAACCCCGCAGGGGCCGTTCGGGACGTGCGGAGGTGCTCAGCGCCCGAGGAGCGCGGCCTGCTCGACGCGGAGCGCGTCGATGAGCCGGCCCTGCGGGAGCACGACGTCGTCGTACGTCAGGACCTGGTCCTTCGTCACGTCGCGACGCAGCACGCAGCCCTCGGCCACGCCCATGGGCAGGAGGTTCCCCGCCTTCGTCGCCGCGTACGTCTCGGCCACGCCGTAGGTGTCGTACCCGCCGAGACGGTCGATCTCCTTGCCGGCGGCCAGGTCGGTCTTGGCCGTCGTGACGACCTCGACCTTCACCTCGTCGCCCGGCACGATCGCGGCGTCGCCGAAGATCACCGCGCGGGCGACGGTCAGCGGCACCTCGAAGTGGCACAGGTGGTACGGCGTGTAGAACGAGTACAGCGGCCCGGTGCCGAGCTTGTACAGGTTCAGGTAGTGCTGCTGCTTGGGGTCGTCGTGCGTCCCGAGGACGTAGACGCCGGGGCCCGGCTTGGACCCGACGACGTAGTCCACGACGCCGCCGAGCTCCTTGAGCTGGTCCACGTCGTACATCGTCGTCAGCTCGTCGACGTGCCCGCGGTGGTCGGCGCCGCGCATGCCGCGCTTCTCCACGCTGAACCCCGCCGCGTTGGCGACGAGGGCCTGCTCGAACGACACCTTCGTGCCGTCGGCGAAGCTCGTCACCATGTAGGGGTCCTGCCCCCACTGCTTGGCGAAACCCTCCTGCGTGGTGGGGTTGCGGTACTCGTCCTGCAGACCCTTGATGTTCCCCGACACCAGCGGCGTGACGCCGATGGAGCGCACGAAGCGGATGAGGTTCATCTGGACGCCGGGCTGGTCGCCGTCGCAGCCGGTGTAGACGACACCGGCCTTCTCGGCGCGGGTCCGCAGCGCGAGGCCGGCGGTCCCGTCGACCTCGGCGTTCAGCAGGACGATGTGCTTGCCCGCCTCGATGGCCCGGACGACGACGTGCGCGCCGTACTCGGTGTTGCCCGTCGCCTCGACGACGGCCTCGACCTGGCCCGCGTCGACGACGGCCTCGTAGGAGGCCGATACGACGGGCTTGCCCTGCGCGATGGCCTTGTCGACCGCTGCGGCGTCGTCGGCCTCGACCACACCGGTGACCCCGGCCTGCTCGTAGGCGTCGCGCGCCTTGGACACGGTGCGGTTGGCGATCGCGACGAGTTCCATGCCGGGCACGGAGTTCACGACCTGGTTGACGAACCCGCGGCCCATGAACCCGGCACCGACGAGGGCGACGCGGATGGGGCGCCCCTCGGCCTGCCGGCGCTTGAGCGCGTTGTCCACGATGATCACGACAGCTGCGCCCCGTCCGCCAGCAGCGTCCAGCTCGCGTCCTTGTCGCTGATGACGGCCACGTCCCGCGCCCAGGGCAGGGCGAGGTCGGGGTCGTCGTACCGCAGACCGCGTTCGGTGCCCGGGGTGTAGCTCTGGGACACCTGGTAGACGACCTCGGCGCCGTCGGTCAGCGTGAGGTAGCCGTGGGCGAAGTACTCCGGCACGTAGAGCGCCGTGCGGTTCTGCGCGGACAGCTCCACCGCGACGTGCTGGAACCGCGTGGGCGAGTCCGGGCGCAGGTCGACGATGATGTCCTGGATCGCGCCGGCCGTGCAGCGCACGAGCTTGGCCTCGGGCGCGGGGTCGACCTGCGTGTGCATGCCGCGCAGCGTCCCGGCCTTGTGGTTGTACGAGAGGTTGCACTGCTCGACCGCCGGGTTCAGCCCCGCCTCGAGGAACTCCTCGCGGCAGAAGGACCGGGCGAAGAACCCGCGGTCGTCCGCGCGCTCCTCGAGGTCGATGATCGCGACACCCTCGATGTGGGTGGTCCGGAACTTCACTGGGCGATCCCCGAGGTCGGCTGGACGCGCCAGAACAGCTCCTTGTCGAGCTGCTCGGTGCTGATGAGGTGCTCGAGCTGCTTGAGCCGGGTGTGGCCGCGGCCGGTGAACGTCGCCTCGTCGAGGTCGATCGCCTTGAAGACGTCGACCAGCTGCTGGGCGCCCTTGTCGGCGTTCCAGTCGCACGAGAAGCCCTCGAGGGTCGCGTGGATCTTGTCGAAGTTCACCTTGTAGCTGCGGTTGTCCCCGCCGTTGCTCTGCCCGAAGGTGATCTCGGCCTCGGGCAGCGCCCGGCCGACGGCCTCGGCGATCTCGCGGACGCGGTAGACCTGCTCGGAGTCGCCCACGTTGAAGACCTCGTTGTGGACCTTCTCGCGCGGGGCGTCCAGGACGGCGCGGATCGACTTGGCGATGTCGAGGCCGTGCACGAGCGGGCGCCAGGGCGAACCGTCGGAGGTCATGGCGATCTTGCCGGTCGTGTAGGCCAGACCGGCGAGGTTGTTCAGCACGATGTCGAAGCGCTGGCGCGGCGAGGCCCCGTACGCGGTCGCGTTGCGCATGAACGTCGGAGAGAAGTCGTCGTCGGCCAGCGGCGCGACGTCGCGCTCGACGAGCGCCTTGCACTCGGCGTAGGCGGTCTGCGGGTTCACGGCCGACGTCTCGTCGACGGTGTCCTCGGCCACGCCGTAGACGGAGCAGCTCGACATGTAGACGAACCGGGAGACCCCGGCGGCCTTGGCGGTCTCGGCCAGGCGGACGGACCCCTTGTGGTTCACCACGTAGGTGACGTCGGGGATCAGCTCACCGAGCGGGTCGTTGGACAGCTCGGCCATGTGCACGACGGCGTCGGCGCCGGCGAGGTCCTCCACGGTGACGTGGCGGATGTCCTTGGCCAGCGTCTCGACCGAGGCGGTGACGCCGTTGTAGAGCCAGCCCTGCTTGTAGTAGCCGGTGTCGATGCCGAGCACCGAGTGGCCGGCGTCGAGCAGGGTGGGAGCGAGCAGGGCGCCGAGGTAACCCTCGGTCCCGGTGACGACGATCTTCACAGCAGTTCTCCGGTTCTCGAGGGTCTCAGTCTTCCCAGGTCTTCCACGGCGCCTTGCCGGAGTCCCAGAGCTTGTTGAACTCGGTCCACTCGCGGAACGTGTCCATGCCCAGCCAGTAGCCCTCGTGCTGGGAGACCGTCAGCTGGCCGTCGCGGGCGACGGTCTGCAGCGGCTTCTGCTCGAGCATCATGTCCGGGTCGTCCTCGAGGTACTTGTCCGCGAAGGCGCGGTCGAAGACGAAGAACCCGCCGTTGACCCAGCCGTCGGCCAGGGTCGGCTTCTCGTTGAACTCGGTGACGGTGTCGCCGGTGACGTGCATCTCGCCGTAGCGCGAGCTCGGGTGCACGGCCGTCACCGTGGCCAGGCGGCCGCCGGCCTCGTGGTCGCGCAGGGTCTTGAGGATGTCGACGTCGCCGAGGCCGTCGCCGTAGGTCAGGACGAACTTGTCGGCGGTCAGGTGCTGCTCGACGCGCTTGATGCGGGCCGCCGTCGCGGTCGTCAGACCGGTCTCGACGAACGTCACGTCCCAGTCCTCCTGCACCCCGTTGGTGTGGAAGGTCGGCGCGTCCTGGGTCGACAGGTTCAGCGTGAAGTCGCCGGCGTTGATGCGGTAGTCGAGGAAGTAGCGCTTGATGAGGTCGCTCTTGTACCCCAGGCACAGCACGAACTTCCGGAAACCGTACGAGCTGTACAGCTTCATGATGTGCCAGAGGATCGGCCGTCCGCCGATGTCCACCAGCGGCTTGGGCAGCTTCTCGCTGGCCTCGCGCAGTCGGGTGCCCATGCCACCGCAGAGGATGACGACGGGGATCTCGGAGACGGGAGTGGCCTCGGTCATGTCTTCCCTCACTCGAACCTGATCGGTCGGATCTCGTCGGTGCGGGCGCCTTGCGCCCGCGACCGTCCGTGGGGGAACTGCGCACCAGTCGCGTCGTGCGCGTGGGAACTCCGGTGGCGGTCCGAACCCCCCACGAATCCGAGCCACCGGTTTCCCGCCGAGGTGCTGCCGCGAGATTACTACAGGCGGACGAACACGGAGCGTGAGATTGGGCGAAGCGGGTGACGACGGACCCCGTTCGCGAGAATCATCGACGAATCGTCGACAAGAGGTCACGCAGCGGAGTCATCGCGGATTCCCACGAGAACGACTGCGCCACGTCGGCCGCGGCGGACCCGAGTTTCGCGGCCTGCTCGGTGTCCTCCAACAGCTCCACGAGGGCGTCGGCGAAGGCCGGCGCCCCGTCGGCGACGCGCAGCACGTCGCGGTGCTCCTCGAGCCCTTCGAGCCCGAGGGTGGTGGTGACGACCGCCCGGCCCCGCGAGAGGGCCTCGACGAGCTTGATCTTCGTGCCGCCGCCGGACAGCAGCGGCACGACGCACACGTCGGCGCGGTCGTAGAAGGGGTCGACGGAGGCGACGTCGGAGTGGAACTCCACTCCGCCGGGTTCACCGGTCGGACGCGGGTGCACCGCAGAAACCCCCCGGCCCACCGCGAGGAACCGTGCCGACGGGACCCGTTCGAGGACCTGCGGCCACACCTCGTCGAGGAACCAGCGCAGCGCGGCCTTGTTGGGGCCGTAGTCGACCGCGCCGACGAACAGCGCGGTGCGCGTGGCCGGCGGGACCGTCGGGACGTGCGCGACGGCACTCACCCCGTTGGGCACGAAGGTGCTGTCGATCCCGTGCGAGGACAGGACCTCCTGGTCCTTGCGGCTGCACGCCGTCACGTGCTCGGCCCGCGTGGCGACGGCGAACTCGAACCGGCGGAACCGCGCGACCTCGGGCGCCAGCACCCGGCCGGCCAGCGGCCGTTCGGTGCGCAACCGGCGCGCGACGAGGTCGGACTCGACGTTGTGCAGGTCGAGGACGTCGATGCGCACGTCCCCGGGGACGTTGACGGCCATCTGCGGGAAGTCGACGTGCACGACGTCACGGGCACGCACCCCCGCGGCCAGCAGGTCGTGGACCTGGCGGGAGAACCACTTGCCCGCGAAGAGCGAACCCCGCAGGACCGCACCCGGGGTGGGCTTCGGCGCCTCGACCTCGTGGACCGTGACGTGGGCCGGGAGGACCTCCCGCCAGCCGGGCCACCGGCCGAACCCGACCACGTGGACGTGGTCGAAGGACGCGGCGTAGGCGTCGATGACGGCGCGGACCCGCTGCCGCCCACCGGAATCGGTGCTCGCCGGCAGCTGCTTGGCGAGCACCCACGCCGTGCGCCCGGCCGTGCCCCCGGACGTCGGCTCAGCGGTCAACGGGTGCGCTTCTTCCACGCACCCGAGCGCGAACGGCCGAGGGCGCGCGGGATGGAGAGCGCGAAGATGACCGGCGGCATCCCGACGGCCTGACCGAGCACGCGCAGCGGCGCGGCGGCCTTGCCCTGCAGCTTGTCGCCCTTGAGGTAGGCCGCGACGGACACGGCCTCACCGAGCAGGAAGAGCTGGCTGTAGCGGTTCTTCGGCCGGGCCAGGCAGGCGGCGGTCAGCGTGAGCTGGGCCGCGGGACCCAGCGTCGAACGCCACCCCTTGTGCATGGCGAAGTGCAGGAACTTGTCGTCCCCGGACAGGAACGAGCGACGGAAACCCCAGAACAGGCGCAGCTGACCGCTCATGATGCGGACGCGCCGTTCGAGCTGGTCGTTGCGGGGCGCGGAGTCCTCGATCGCGACGCACTCGGGCACGACGCCGACGTTCAGCCCGCGCCGGGCGAAGTCGAAGGCGAGGAACAGGTCGTCGTTGAGGACCGAGCCGGGGATGGGCCGGAACGACTCGCGCCGCAGCGCGACGGCCTCGCCCACGAGCGCGAGCGACCCGCCGCGGCCGGCCTCGGTCTGCTTGATCCAGTTCTCGTAGCGCCAGTACAGGCCCTCGTCGGCCGCACCGGACTCCTTGCGGACGCCGGAGGCCAGGTGCAGGTCGGTGGCGACGCGGTCGATGAGCGCGCGCAGTCCCTCGCCCGGCACGAACGCGTTGGCGTCGAGCAGGACGACGATGTCGGCCTTGGAGTTCTCGACCCCGCGGTTCACGGCCGCGGCCTTGCCGGCGCGGGTGGGCGACCAGTCGACGCGGCAGCCGAGGTGCTCGGCAGCCGCACGGGTCTTCTCGTCCTCGTCGACGACGATCGTGATGCGGTCCAGCGGAACGCCTTCGGCCAGCAGCTGCGGGACGGTCTCGGCCAGGATGCTCGCCTCGCCGAACGCCGGGATGAGCACGTCGACGTCGTCCCACGTCCAGCCGGCCTCGCCCGCGCGCGGGCGGACGGGGCTGCGCGGCGCGAAGCGCTCGCTGGCGAGCAGGTACAGCGGGTACATGACGTGACCGGCGAAGGACATGACGGTCAGCGCACTGACGGTCGGACTCGGTCGACCAAGTTTCACGTGTGGAACCCCCCAGACGAACGTCCGGAGCGGTGAAATCCCCCGGCCTGCCGGCCGTTGGACCCCCCTCACCGCCCCTGTGACCCCCGCGCAGTCCGCGGGTGGTCCGGGCATTCTTGCAAGGGCGGGACACGCTGAGCAACAAGGCCTTTGCGTATCTAACCAATCACTCTGGGTAGTTCCTGGTGGCCTCGTGAAACACTTCCACAAAGTCGTGACGCCCTGTTGTTGCAGGTCAGCGCGGAGTGACGAGTTTGCGCCTCGTCCGTGCCCGGAGACGGGAAACCACCCGTTCGCCACGGACGGTCACCCTTCAGGACGCCCCGCAGGGGTCCACACTGGACCCTCGGTGAGTGGGACGACCACCACCGGAACGGACCAGCCGGGGCCTGTGCCCACGGTCGGTCCGGACGGGGGAAGCACCGGAAGGGGACGGGCGGAGTGAGCGTGGACGTCACGAAGGACACGGGGCAGGACACGGAGCAGGACACCGGGCGGGGCACCGCGCCGGCGGCGGGACTCGAGCACGACGTCGAGCTCGTGCTCGTCAGCTACCGCAGCGCCCACCAGATCCGCGCCCTGCTCGCCGGGCTCCCCGACGACCTGCCGGTCGTCGTGGTCGACAACGCCTCCGACGTCGACGGGCTCTCCCGGTTGCCGGCCGAGCGCCCCGCGACCCGCTACGTCGACTCCGGCGGCGGCAAGGGCTTCGCCAAGGCCGCCAACATGGGCGCCCGCACCTCGACCCACGAGTACGTCGTCTTCGGCAACCCCGACTCCCGGCCCACGCTGGAGCACCTCGCCACGCTCGTGGCCGACGTCGCCGGGGACCCGGGGCTGGCCGCGTCCGCGGCGACGATGGCCGGCGTGAACGGGCACGTCGAGCTCGGGGTCGGCGGCTGGGAGCCCACGGCCGTCCGCGCCGTCGTCCACTCCGCCGGTCTGCACAAGCTCTTCCCGCGGGCGGGGCTGTACGCCAAGCCCGCCCCGGGCGAGGCCCTCGAGGTGGACTGGACCACGGGTGCCTGCATGGCGGTGCGCCGCAGCACCTTCGTCGAGCTGGGCTGCTTCGACGAGGACTTCTACGTCTACAACGAGGACATGATGTTCGGCCGCACGGCGCGGCAGGCGGGGCTGCGCGAGCGGCTCCGGACCGACGTCATCGTCCCGCACGCCGCGGGCGGCTCCGGGGCACCGAACCTGGAGATGCTGCGGCTGCGCGGGGCGGCCATGCGCCGCTACCTGGCCCGGCACCACTCCGGCGCGACGGTGCAGGGCATCAGCTCGGTCCTCGCCCTCGGCTACGCCGTCCGCACCCTGCAGTGCAAGGCCCTGCGCCGCCAGGACCGGGCCGCCCAGCACTGGGCCTACGTCAAGGGCGTCACGACGGGTCGCGCCTCGGTGGCCGGCCGCGTCGTCATGGAGCGCATCAAGTAGCCCGACCCCGGGACCGGACGCACGACGGCGCCCCCGCCGGCCAGGTGGTCACCTGGCCGACGGGGGCGCCGGGTCGTGCGGGGAGTCAGGACCTCAGAAGAGCTCGCGGTACTTCGCGGCCGAGTTCGGCATGCGCGTGCCGCCGTTGAGCAGCCAGCGCTTGGCGTCGATGTCGACGTTGAACTGCACCTCGTAGAGCAGCTGGCCCGCGCCGG
Organism: Kineococcus sp. NPDC059986; assembly: GCF_040702905.1. Lineage (NCBI taxonomy): Bacteria > Bacillati > Actinomycetota > Actinomycetes > Kineosporiales > Kineosporiaceae > Kineococcus > Kineococcus sp. NPDC059986. Next base: position 38,422 of record NZ_JBFBND010000002.1, read on the forward strand.
TCCCGGCGTTGGCCTTGAAGAAGTCGTACATGCCCTGGACGTACGCGGGCGAGTCACCGTCGTCGGCGTTGCCGGACCACTCCGAGACCGCCAGCGGCAGGCCCTGGCTCTTGGCGAAGGCCAGGTGGGCGTTGATGCCCTTCGGCGCGCCGTACCCGTCCTTGTCCCACGACTGCTGCTGGAACTGCGCCAGCGTCGAGGCGTAGGGCCAGTTGTTGTAGTAGTCCACCGACAGGACGTCGACGTACTGCTTGCCCGGGAAGTACTTCGTCCAGTCCATGCCCGAGCCGTTGGTCTCCTTGTTGACGGAGAAGACCAGCTCGGCCTGGGGGAAGATCTGCTGCTGCAGCGCGCGGTAGCGCTTCCAGGACGTCATGAAGTCCTGGTAGTTGTTCTTGTTGACGCTCCAGGAGAACCAGTAGCCGTTCATCTCGTGGGCGAAGCGGATGTACATCGTGCCGTCGCGGTCGCCCCACAGCTGCTTGAGCTTGGTGAGCGAGGCGGCCCAGCGGGCGTCGAACTTCCCCGAGGCGGCCTGCGACCAGGTCTCGCCCGGGTCGATGCCGCCGACGGACATGTCCATCGAGCCGTTCCAGTTCCCGTACTCCGCGCCCTTCCACAGCGTGTAGAAGTTGGCGGAGTTGTCGGCGTTGCCGGCCCAGCTCGACACGATGTCGAGGTTGCTGCCGCGCCAGGAGCCGAACTGGCCGTTGGCCGCGCCGACCCCGGAGGACCCGGACATCCACTCGTGACCCGAGACGTTCGTCGTCGCGGGACGCGGGGTCGTGGTCGGCGGGGTCGTGACGGGCGGGATCGACACGGGCGGGGTGGTCGTGGGCGGCGGGGTCACGGGGGTGGTGGGAGGCGGCGTGGTCACGACGGGGGTGGGGTTGGTCGGGCGGGGGCCGGGGCTGACGACGACGCCACCGCCGGGGGCGGGGGTGGTGGTGCCGCCCGCCGGCTGGACGAGGATCGCGTCGACGGTGGCCCAGTTGCGGGTCTGCGAGAAGCCCAGGTTGAGCGTGCCGTCGGCCACGGTGACCGAGAACTTCTTGTCCAGGGCCCGGTTCTTGCCGACCTCGGCGAAGATGTCGAGGTTGTTGATGACGCTGCGGCCCTCGGCGGTGACCGAGAAGACGCGGGCACCCGCCTGGGTCCAGTACGTCTCGGCCGTCTTGAGGGTGACGTCGTAGGTGCCGTTGGGGACCTTCGCGCTCCAGCCCTTCATGCCGAAGTGCTCGGACTGGTACAGCTTGGCGTCCGTCGTGCCCGCGATGGCGGACGACGTGACGTTGGCGTTCTGCCAGCCGCCGTCGAAGCCGGAGTCGGCGGACCAGACGTTGCCGCCGGCGTCGGTGTAGGCGCCGCGCTGGGTGCTGACGCGCAGCGTGGGGGCGTCGGCGGCGCTCGCCGCGGTGACGGCGGCGGTCGTGAGCCCGCTGGCGACGGTGGCGACGGCGGCAGTGCTGAGAAGGAACTTCGAAAGCTTGCTCATCGGGGTGGATCAACCTCGCTGTGCTCAGGGCGCCTCCGCGGGGGGAGCGGGGGTGCCGAGTTGGCCCGTTCGGGGTGACAGAGAGGTCTTCGGCCGCCCCGCTCAGCGACTTGAGGAGAAAGTTCGCCAGAACCTGTAACGCGCCGCCGACCTGCGGCGATAGACGTGACCCCCGTGATCGCGGGACCGGGTCCCAGGGGTCGTCCCGGCTACGATCGGTGGGTGAGACTTCACGTCGTCTACCGCTCGCACGGCGGGGAGAACAGCAAGGGCCGGCCCGACTGGTACAGCAAGCGGGTGGGTCTGGAGTCCTTCTGCCGGGCCGTCGAGCGGGTCCGCCAGGAGCGTCCGGACGCCGCCGCCGAGGTCGTCTTCCTCAACGACGGCCCCGTGCCGGCCGACCGGCTGGACCTCATGGCCCGCTGGGGCGACCCCGTCACCATCGACGGGGGCTCGAACCGGCGCAGCTACCTGACGGCCCTGGGCCTGCCGCGGCGCCGCGGCTGGGACGGGCGGGACGTGCTCCTGCTGGCCGAGGACGACTACCTGTGGCGGCCCGAGGCCCTCGTCGCCCTCGTCGACGCGGCCGTCGACCCGCAGCACGCGAACGCCGACTACTTCGCCCCCTACGGCGAGGAGGTGCCCGACACGGGGCTCCCCGTGCGCTGGGAGCGGCTCGTGAGCACGACGAGCACCTTCGCGGCCCGCGTCCGCGCGCTGCGCGAGGACGAGCGGCTGCTGTGGTTGTGCGCGCTGTCGGGGGGCAACTTCGACTACGCCAGCTGCCTCACCCTGCAGGGGCGGCCGCGTTTCACGCTGCGCGAACTCGTCGAGCACCACGACCCCGCGGACGGCACCCCGGCCTGGAAGTCCGCGCTGCGCCGGGCCTACCTCACGGGCATGCGGACGGCCGTCGACGCGCGGTCGCTGCGGCGGCCCTCGCGGCGCCGCGTCCTGCTCGGCGCGCAGCCCGCGCTGGCCACGCACATGGAGGACGGCTGGATCGCGCCGGGCCCGTGGGAGGAGATCGCCGCCACCCCCGCCCCCTGACCCACCCCCTGAACGCCCCGGGAACGACGAACGGGCCGGCCCCCCGCGTGGGGGCCGGCCCGTCGTGCGTGCTGACCGGTGTCAGCCGCGGCGCGAGACCTCGGGGGTCTGCTGCTGCGCCTGGACGACCGGGCGCTGGCGCTGCGGCTCGGAGCGCTCGGTGGAGGCGGGGGCGCCGTTGCCGGTGTCGGCGACGACGACCTGCGCGACGACGGCCGGGGCCGCGATGGACAGCTGCGCGACCGTCTTGCTGACGACCTCGGCGCGCGGCTCGGCCTCGATCTGGACGAGGACCGCGTCGACCTCACCGGCGACCGCGAAGGCCACCGGCGACGTCACGACGGAACCGCCGACGAAGATCACGAGGTAGCCGGCTTCGACGAGCTGGCGGACCCCGGCGCCCACGACGTGCGGCTGCAGCGAGCGGGCCTCCAGGGGCAGGACCCCGACGACGGCGCCGCCGCCGATGACCCACGGGTGGATCTCGTCGCTCCAGCGGCGCTCGGGCAGGACCCGCTGGTCGGTGTCGGCGACCGGGGCGCCGAAGGCGCCGAGACGGCTGCCGGCCTCGTCGGCGTCCACGAGGACGACGCGGCGGCCCGCGCGGGCGGCGGACGCGGCCAGGCCGGTGGCCAGGGCGCCGGCGTTGCCGCTGGCGGCGGTCACGAGGACGCTCGAGACCTCCAGGCGCGGGGTGCGCAGGTGGCCGAGGTGCTGCAGGCCGACGAGGACCATCCCGGCGTTGCGGGACTCCGCGGAGTTCTGGTCACCGATGCCCCGCCCGCGCGGGACGGAGGTCCAGCGCCCGAGCTCGGCGACGCCCTCCAGGGGCGGGGTGTCGACGCGCTGGGCGAGGTGCGCCCGCCAGGCGACGAAGCCGGCGGCGGCGAAGAGGCCGACGAGACCGGCGAGGACGGCGACCTGCCAGGCGTACGGCGGCGCGGGCTGCGTCGGCACGGTGGCGGCGTCCAGGACGGAGATGCCGTTGCCGTAGGCGCTGGCGTTGAGGTTGATCGTCTGCTGCTGCGCGGTGTCGGTGCCGACGGCGGTCAGCGCGTTGGCCGTCGCCTGCTGCACCTTCTGCGTGTTGACCGTCTGGTACGCGGTCGCCACGGCGTCGGCGATGGTCGCCGCGTCCTGCGGGTCCTGCGCGCTCGACGTGACGGTGATCTGGTTCGACTCGTCGACGGCCGTGATCGTCAGGCCGTCGCGGAACGTCGACTGCAGCTTCGCCGGCAGCGTCTGCCCGGCGACGGACAGGACCGTCTCGGACCCCGCGACCGCGGCCTGCAGGGTCGCCCACTTCGTCGGGTCACCCAGGGACGAGGCGTTGGACGTCGTCGGGTCGTAGGGGCGGTCCTTCGACAACGTGATGGTCGAGGTCGCCTGGTAGGTCGGGGTCAGCAGCTGAGAGGGCAGGACGTACCCGAGGACGGCGACCAGGACGGCCACCACCAGGATCTTCCAGCGCTGACGGCTGATGGCACCCCACGCACCAGAACCGCTCCGCACGTGCGAGCTCGTTGTCACCGACTACCAGTCCCTTCCCTGACGTGACGCAGAACCGCGCCCCCCGGTGCAGCGCGCCGGTCCACCCCGCGGCCCCCACCGCCCGTTACTCGGTGCTGGGGTTTCCCTACGCCGTGTGATCAGGCACCCGGCGACTGCTGCGGGCGCCACTATTGCACCCTTTTCCGGGGTCTGTCGGGCGTTGTCACGCAGGCGGCCGAACGGGCGTGGACGCCCTGCTGCGAACGTGTGAAGTTGTCACGCAGAGCCCCCGGTCGGCTCTCGGGAACTCCGTCGCCGCTCCCGCCGGAGGCGCGCTCCGCCTAGCATGAGACCCCGCGGGGGGACCGCGACGGCAGGCCTGCGGGGACGACGGACAGCCGCACGGCCCGGCCGCACAGACGGGGGGATTCCACGCGTGGACGACGCGCAGCACCGCACGGACGACACGGGCCACTCCGGTGACGGAGAGGGTTCGTCGACGCACCGTCACCGCGATGGCACTGCCGGCAACCGCACGCGCGCGACCTGGGTCGGAGCCCACGCGGGAACCGGTCTGCGCCGCGTCGCCCCGACCGTGCGACCCGCGGTCCCGGGGCTCGACGCCGGCGCGGCCACCCGCGCCGCAGCCCGCGCGGACACCGCCGGGACGACCAGCACCGCCGACGCCCGCGTCATGACCGGCGTGACGATCGTCATCGTCGCCCTCACCGTGCTCCAGCGCTTCGCGTTGCCGCTCGGCGCGCCCGTCCCCGTCACGATCCCCGTCGTCGCCGCCGTCCTGGGGTACCTCGCCTACCACGGCCACGTCCGCGAGGACGGCGCGTCGGTGCGCACCTACGCCCTCGCGATGGGCGCCCTGACGGTGTTCGCGTTGGTCGACATCGTCTGGCGGGGAACGGGTTCGCTCACGTCCCTGCTGCTGCTGATCGTCACCTGGGCCGCGTTGTGCTTCCGCGTGGACGAACGACGCCTGCACCTGTTCCCCCGTGTCCAGCGCCGGTTCGAGACGTTCATGCTCGTGTTCGCGGCCATCGGGATCCTGCAGGTGCTCACGCAGTTCGCGGGGGTCTGGTCCTACACCGACTTCCTGCGCAGCGTCGTGCCGCAGAACCTGCTGTTCCAGGGCTACAACACGTCCTACCCGATCGAGTACGGCTCCCCCGTCATCAAGGCGAACGCCTTCGTGTTCGTCGAACCCTCGGTGTTCTCGCAGTTCCTCGCGCTCGCGCTGCTCTCGGTGCTGAGCCGCGGCAAGGAGTACTGGCGGATCGCGGTGTTCGCCGTCGCGCTCGTCGCCACGGTCACCGGGACCGGGTTCATGGTCCTCGGTTTCGGCCTCGTCGTCCTCGCCGTCCGCCGCGGCGGCCTGTGGGCCGTGCGCGCCGCCGTCGTGCTGGCCGTCGGCGCCGTCGCCGCGCTGCTCTCACCCGTCGGGCCGATCCTGCTGAGCCGGACGGGGGAGGCCGGGCAGACGAACTCCTCGGGCAGCCTGCGGTTCGTCCAGCCGTACGAGTACCTGCTCAACCGGTGGTCGTCGGACCCCTGGTCGATCCTCACGGGTCTGGGCCCGGGACAGGCCGACCGGATCTCGGACGCGATCTTCGCCGAGACGGGCCTGCCGATCAGTTTCGCCGGCGCCGTGAAGATGGTCCTGGAGTACGGGGTGCCCGCGTCCGTGCTGGCCGGGGTGTTCCTCTACGTGGCGGTCGTGCGCCGCTCCCCCGCGCCGACGGTCGCCCTCGCCGCGATCTTCGTCAACGCGGTCACGTCCTCGAGCTTCCTGGCCGCGAACATCTTCTACGTCCTGCTGCCGCTGGCCGTCCTGTTCGTCGGCCGGCGCACCGAGTTGTCCGTCTGGGAACGGCAGCGCCAGGAGGCCGAGGAGTCCCCCGGCCCGCTCGCCGCACCGTTCCCGGTGACGGTCCCGTCGTGGATCCCGACCCCTGGAGGAAACCGTTGAACCACCACCTCACCGCCCTGCGCGGGGACCTCGAGCACATGGTGGAACCGGAGGGCCGGTCGACGGGGTCGTGGCTGCCGGACGTCCTGGCGCGGGTGGCCCTCGTGCCGCGCGTGCGTGCCGTCGTCCAGCTGCGCGCCGCGCAGGCCGTCGCCCCGCGGTTCATGCCCGCCGCCCACTTCCTGCAGGCGCGCGCGCTGCGCTCGGCCGGCGCCGAGATCTCACCCTTCGCGCAGATCGGTCCCGGCCTGTGCCTCATGCACTCCACCGGCATCGTCGTCGGCCCGTCCGTGCGGATCGGCCGGGGCCTGCGCATCTACCAGAACGTGACGCTGGGCGACGGTTCGACGCCGGGCCAGCCCGTCGTCGGTGACGACGTCACCATCGGTGCGGGGGCCTGCGTGCTCGGCGGTGTGCGGATCGGCGACCGCGCCGTCATCGGCGCCAACGCCGTTGTGACGAAGGACGTGCCGGCCGACCACGTCGCCACCGGCTCGCCCGCCACCTCCCGCCCCCGGCGCCGTGGCAGCGACCCGCGGCTCGACGCCCTCGCCCGCGAGGCCGGGGTGGAGCTCGCCGCCGTCTGAGCCCGCCGCGCGTGAGAACGCCCCCACCGGTGTCCGGTGGGGGCGTTCTGCGTGCTGGTCTGCGCATGGGGCCGGGGGTGGGAACGGCGTCGCAGTCACCGGGACGACGTCCGCGCCGGCCCCACGGCCGGTCCCGTCCCTCGGGGCCTGGGACCGGGCGTGGGACCGGGTGCGGGGCCGGTCAGCCCGTGAGACCAGGTGCGGGAACGGCGTCGCGGTCACCGGGACGACGTCCGCGCCGGCCCCACAGCCGGTCCCGTCCCTCGGGGGCGTGGGACCGGGCGTGAGACCGCTCGTGGGGCCGGTCAGCCTGCGTCGGCGGGGGTGGTGGCCGGGGCCTCGAGGGCGGGACCGCGCACGTGCCGGCGGACCGAGACGAACCACCAGGGGGCGACGATCCAGAACGCGGCGGCGATGCCCCACGCGGTGCCCTGGGCGCCCCAGGTGAAGGCGCCGATGGTCGAGAACGTCACGAGGAAGAGGGCGAAGACGAGGTGCAGGCGCAGCGTCACGCGCGCACCCTCGGTGGCGTACAGGACGGCCGCGCAGCCGACGGTCACGGCGGACCCGGCCTGCCCGACGATCGTCGCGAGCAGCACCGTGCGCGCACCCTCCCAGGTGTCGCCGAGGACCATCTCGCCGACCGAGGTCGGCAGCAGGAGGGTGATCGCCCCCCAGAGCGCGCCGACGACGAGCACGAGACCGGAGATGGCGACGGCGGCCAGCTGCCAGGTCTTCGGCGTCATCCGCGAACGGCGACGGACGAGCTCGGGCACGGCGAAGCTCATGAGGCCGGTGGACACGATGGTCGCCGGGACGGTCAGGAGGTTCGCCCCGCGCAGGGCGCCGGCGGCGTCGATCGTCGTGACGGCCGCGGCGAGCACCGGTGCCAGCTGCCCGCCGGTCTGGATGATGACGAACTCGGGGACGAGGTAGCGCGTGACCGAGGACTGCTCGCGCAACCAGCGCCACGCGTTCGAGACGCGGGGCTTGAGCCGCAGGACGAACAGGCCCAGCAGCGAGGCGACGTACGCCGCGCCGCCCCAGACGGCGGTGAAGGCGGAGATGTGGTTCTCGTCGGAGACGAGGAACAGGACACCGAGCCCGGCGAGCTGCAGGACCATCCAGCTGACGTCCATGAGGAAGGCCGCCGCGGGGCGCAACCGCGCGAAGAAGACCTGCCGCCACGCGTCCTGCAGCATCAGCCCGGGCAGCACGAACCCGAGGGCGATGAACACGTGGGACAGGGACTCCCCGAAGGGGAGCAACCAGCCCATGAGGACGAGGACGACCCCGAAGAGGGCGCTGCCCGTGGCCGTCAGCGCGACGGCGGAGCCCGCGGCGCGCGAGAACTCGCGGTCGTCGGCGTCGGCGAAGCGCATCGCGACGGGCGACGTCGACAGGGCCCGGAAGAACCCCGTCGAGATGGAGAAGACGGAGAACGCGATCGCGAAGGCGCCGAAGACGTCCCGGGTGAAGGCGTGGGTGATGACGAACTGGATGAGGAAGTTGTTCAGGCTGGCGACGACCTGGTCGCCGATGTTCCACAGGCTGCGGGTCATCCCCGCACTGCGGAGCCTGCGCAGCTTGCCCAGCGGACCGGAGCGCCTGCCCGGCACCTGCTCGACCTCCACCACGCCGTCGAGGTTACCGGCGGTCACGCCTTCCTCGGCCCCGCGTCACCCGTTGCGCCGAAGCGCTTCAGGAACGCCGCCTTGCCGTTGGGCGCGTCGTCGAGCGTCATGCCCACCCCGCCGTCGGGGACGTTGAAGTAGGCCTGGTAGCGGACGTCGGCGCTCACGACGGCGTCGGCGATCTGGTTGATGAACTCCGGGCTGTCACCACCGCCCTGGGTCTTGCCCTCGGCGACCATCGCCCACTCGGGGATGCTGATGGGCTTGTCGCGCTCGGCGGCGAAGGCGATGACGGCCGACAGGCTGTTGACCTTGGCGTCCTTCTCCTCCCACCGGGCCGAGGGGTCGATCGGGGAGATGTAGGAGTCGTAGACGTCCACGCCGATGATGTCGACCCACTCGTCGCCGGGGTACATGTCGGAGATCTCGACGGAGTCCTGCTGACCCTCGGCGATGTTGAAGTCGATCTCGAAGGCCGTCCCCTCCACGGCCGTGACCGTCTCCACGATGCGGCGGAAGTAGGCCTTCCACTGCTCGCGCTTCTCCTGGGTGTCGCCGATGTAGTGCGTCTCGTACCAGTCGCCGTTGAGCTCCCAGCCGAGGCGGACGATCGACTTCCCGAGGCCCTTGGAGACGAGGTTCTGAGCGAACGTCGTCCAGTGCTCGTCGTACTCCCCCGCGGCACCCCGCTCGCGCCAGTCGTCCGGCGGGTCGGCCGGGACCAGGCCCGTGGAGATGACGAGGGTGCGGTTGTCGGGGTCGTCGCGGACCCACTGGCCCCAGTCCTGGCCCTCCTGGGGGACCATCGCGAACCACGGGCCGGAGATGGCGGCCCAGTTGGCGTCGGAGTTGAAGACGACGACGACGTCCAGCGGACGGCCCAGCCACTCGCCGAAGGCGGCGGCCACCGCGGTCTCGTGGGTCTGGATGCCGACCCACTTGGTGTCGAGGTCCTCGGCGGGGACGGGCTGCTTCGGCGTCCAGGCGGGCTTGGGCGTGCTGTGGACGGGAGCGCTCCCGTCGCGCGTCGCCCAGTACACGCCACCACCGGCGGCGACGGCCAGGACGCCGAGACCGGCTCCGATGACCTTGCGCCGCCCGTGCTTGCGGGGTTCCTTCGAACCTCCGGTCGCGGGGCTCTCCTGGTGCGTCGTGTCCACCACTGCGCGAGTCCGCCTCTCCCCCTCGGACGGAGCTCTGCACCCTTCGGCACCGTGTGCCGGCCGGCGTGTCCCGAACCCCGTCACCGTCGACCGCACCGCCCCCCGGCCATGCGCGCACCGGACCGGTGCTGGCACGACTGTAGGTGAGGTACGGACACTTTGACGCCACGTGAGAGTGGCCGTTCACGGAATCTTCGACCGACCGGGCGCACGTTGTGACCGCTTGCGCCCGAGCCGGTACGAGCAGTGACGAACGGGTCCCGAAACCGCCTGCGGGCGAGCGGGACCCGCTGATCGTAGGCTGCGGGCGTGGGTCGTTTCGAGAACGTCGCAGAACTCGCGGCCATCGCTCCCGAGTCCGTCGCGCTCGACCTCGCCTGCGGGCAGGGGCGCACGACCCGGGCGCTGCTCGCCGCCGGTCCCCGCCTCGTGCACGCGGTGGACGTGGGGGCCGCGCTCGACGACGACCTGCTGCTCGACCCCCGCGTCCGGGCGCACATCGCCGAGCTGGACACGCTGCCGCTCGAGGACGACAGCGTCGACGCGGCCGTCAGCCTCAACGCCGTCGAGCACCTCGCCGACGTGGGCGCCCACCTGCACGAGGTCCACCGCGTCCTGCGGCCCGGCGGGACGGCCGTGCTGGCGCACTCGGACTGGGACACCGCCCTCTTCACGAGCGACGACGACGACCTCACGCGGGAGCTGCTCGACCGCTTCGTCGCCCACGTCCCCGCCCAGGGGGCCAGCACCGACGGGTTCGCCGGCCGCAAGCTCCTGCGGCACGCCGCCGCCAGCCCGTTCACGGTCGAGTCGGTGCACTCCTGGGCCGACCCCCACCGACGCTTCGACGAGGGGTCGGTCGCCTGGAAGGTCGCCACGGGCATCCTCGCCGCCGCCGGTGACGACCCCGACCTCGCCGCCCGCGCCGCCGGCTGGGTCGAGGGGCTGCGGCGGGCCGCGCGCTCCGGGACGTTCCTCTTCGCCGTGACCGACGTGGCCGTCGTCCTGCGCAAGTGATCGCGCCGACTCGCGGAACCGTCGACCTGGCCCCACCGTTGGACCCTCACAGACGATGCATCCGCCGCGAGGCGGTCGGAGAGATCGCCCGAGGGCGGTCGAGGAGGTCACGGTGGCAGGCCTGGTGGGCAAGCTGGGGCAGTTCCTGAAGTCCCCCGAGGGCAAGCGGGTCACGCAGCAGGCGCAGCGCGCCCTCAAGGACCCGGCGACGCGGCGCAAGCTGACGGACGCGGTCTCGAAGTTCCGGGGCGGCTCGGGCGGGACGGGGTCGGGCACCCGCACCCCGCGCTGATCGGGTGAGCCGGACGGGGCGCCCGGCGGAGCAGACACTGACGCGAGGTTAGAGTTCGTCGGTGCCCTCCGCCCTCGCCTCGCCCGGCGCTGCCCTGCGCCGGCCGTCGTGGCTGCGGTCCCCCCGGGTCCTGCGCACGGAGGTCCTCGCCGGCCTCGTCGTCGCCCTGGCCCTGGTGCCCGAGGCCATCTCCTTCTCGATCGTCGCGGGTGTCGACCCCCGCGTCGGTCTCATCTCCTCCTTCGTCATGGGTGTCACCACGTCGTTCGTCGGCGGCCGCCCGGCGATGATCTCCGCCGCGACAGGTGCGGTCGCGCTCGTCGTCGCCCCGCTCTCGCACAGCCACGGCGTCGGGTACCTCATCGCCGCGATCCTGCTGGCGGGGGTCCTGCAGATCGCCCTCGGCCTGCTCGGGGTGGCGCGGCTCATGCGGTTCGTGCCCCGCAGCGTCACGACGGGGTTCGTCAACGCGCTGGCCATCTCCATCTTCGTCGCCCAGCTGCCGAACCTGCGCGGGGCCGGCGTCACCGGGTACGCCGTGCTCGCCGCCGGGCTCGCACTGCTCGTCGTGGTGCCGCGCTTCGTGAAGTCCGTGCCGGCACCGCTCATCACCGTCGCCCTGCTCACCGTGCTCGTCGTCGTCCTGCACGTCGACGTCCGCACCGTCGGCGACGACGGGGCACTGCCGCGCACGCTGCCGACCCTCGGCTTCCCCGACGTCCCGCTCACGCTGGACACGTTGCGCACCATCGCCCCGTTCTCGGTCGGCGTCGCGCTCGTCGGGCTCATGGAGTCCCTCATGACGGCGCAGCTCGTCGACGAGCTCACCGACACCCGCTCGAACAAGACGCGCGAGTGCGTCGGGCAGGGCACCGCGCAGATCGTCACGGGGTTCTTCGGCGGGATGGGCGGCTGCGCCGTCATCGGGCAGACCATGATCAACGTCAAGGTCTCCGGGGCCCGCACGAGGCTCTCGACGTTCCTCGCCGGAGCGTTCCTCCTCGTCCTCGTCGTCGGGTTCGGCGACGTCGTCGCGCAGATCCCGCTCGCCGCGCTCGTGGCCGTCATGTTCCTCGTCTGCTACGGCGCCTTCGACTGGCACAGCGTGCGCCCGGCGACGCTGAAGGCCATGCCCCGCAGCGAGACGGCGGTCATGGTCGTCACCGTCGTCATCGTCCTGCTCACCCACAACCTCGCCTACGGCGTCCTCGGCGGGACGCTGCTGGCGTGCGTGCTGTTCGCGAGGCGGGTGGCGCACCTCGTCGAGGTGCGGCCCGGGGCGGAACCCGGCCACTACACCGTCCACGGCCAGGTGTTCTTCGCGTCCTCCGGCGACCTCGTGACGCAGTTCGACTACGCCGGCGACCCCGCCCGCGTGACGATCGACTTCCGCGACGCGCACGTGTGGGACGCCAGTTCCATCGCGGCCCTGGACGCCGTGAGCCGCAAGTACGTCGAGCACGGCAAGGAGGCCGTCATCGTCGGGATGAACCCCGCGACGGCGGCGTTGCACGGGCGGCTCGCGGGACGGGTCACGGCGGAGTAGAGGCGCGCCGCCAACGGAGGACGGACACCGACGCGGCGACGGTCCAGACGACGGCGACGAGGACCCACAGGCCCCCGCGGGGTGCGAGCCACGCCCACCAGAGGACGGCCGTCACGACCTGCAGGGCGGCGGTCACGGCGAGTTCGCGGCGGGTCGAGGGTCGGCCCATCCCGCCATCCTGCCCGCGGGACCGGGGACTGCGACACACTGACCCGGTGCCGAAAGGAACTCCCCGGCCCCGGTGGCGGGAGCGCAGCCGCCTCGTCCGGCTCTGGCGGCTGGCCCGCACCCGTCGTCCGCGCACCTTCACCGAGAAGGTCCGCTACAAGATGCTCCGCGACCACCGACCGCTGGTCGTGACCTTCGCCGACAAGGTCGCGGTGCGCGATCACGTCGCCGCGCTCGTCGGCCCCGGGCACCTGCCCGCACTGCTCGGCGTCGTCGACGACCCCGCCGACCTCGCCGGGCTCGACCTGCCGGAGTCCTACGTCGTCAAACCGAGCCACGGCAGCGGCGCCGTTGTCGTCGTGTCCCCGCAGGCGCCCGCCGACGCCCGGCTGCCCGCCGCGCACCACAGCTGGGTGTACCGCCACGTCCGGCCCGAGCACGCCGACCGCGACCACCTCGTGGAGATCGCGCGGCACTGGACGAGCCGGCTCTACGGACAGGGGCCGAACCGGGAGTGGGCCTACGGCCACGTGCCGCGGCGGGTCGTCGTGGAGGAGTTGTCGTGGAGGAGTTGCTGCGCGGACCCGACGGCGCGGTCCCCGACGACCTGAAGTTCTTCGTCGTCCACGGCCGCTGCCACTGGGTGCAGGTCGACTCCGGCAGGTTCGGCCACCGGACGCAGGACTTCCACCGCCCCGACTGGGAGCACCTGCCGCTGTCCGGCGGACCGCCGTGGGCCGACCCGCCCCACCCCCGGCCGGAACGGCTCGACGAGGCGCTGGCCCTGGCCGAACGGCTCGGCGAGGGCACCGACTTCGTGCGCGTCGACCTCTACGCCCTGCCCGACCGCGTGGTCGTCGGGGAGCTGACGAACTACCCCGCCGGCGGCGACAGCCCGTTCCACCCGGAGAGCTGGAACGCCGCCTTCGGGGAGGCCTGGACCGTGCCGCGCCGCTACCGGTAGCCGTCACCACGCGTGGTCGGGGTGGGGGTCAGCGGGTCATCCACCGCTCGGGGCCGGAGCCGGCGCGCGCGGTGCGGGCGCGCAGCGTCTGCTCGCGCAGGAGCTGGGCGGCGACGTCCGCGGCGAGGTGGTCGACGCGGGGGCTCACCTTGCCGGGGGTGGAGTGCAGGCGCACGCTCGCCAGCCCGAGCCGGCGCTGCCACGGGCCCTGGGTCAGCCCCAGGCTCTGGGTGCGCGCGTGCGGGACGACGTCGAGACCGCGCACGATCCGCCCGTTGCGGGACAGGAACGCGTGCTCGGTGACGAGGTAGCCGCGGCGGCGCCAGCTGATCCAGTCCAGCCACCGGGCCTGGCGCGGCACGGGGGTGAACCCGCCGTCGGTGCCCGTCCCGGTGAGACCGGCGCGCACGACGTCCAGGGCCGAGCGGTCGTCGGTGGCGAGGTCGGGCAGCACGATGCCGAGGACGAGGCCGAGCTCCTCCACGGTGCCGACGGGCAGTAGCGTGGTGCTCTGCTCGCCGCTCTTGCCGGACTCGGAGGAGTAGCCGGCCACGTTCACCTCGACGCGCCACCAGCCCGAGCGCCGCCACAGCAGGGGCTGGGTGATGCGCAGGGCCTGGACGCGACCGGGCGGGACGGTCTGGGACCGCTGCTCGACGAGGCCGTGGGTCATCCGCAACCCGTCCGGGCTGTCCGCGACGGTGAAGCCGAAACCGTTGTTGAACCGCTGCCACACGGCGGAGACGAGGCCGAGGACCGCGGCGGCCGAACCGAACAGCGGGGTCAGGCTGCCGGCGAACCAGCACCCGATCCCGATGCCGACGAGCGCGACGACCATCCACAGCGTCAGCCCCGACTTCAGGGTCGAGGTGACGAGGCGCAGCGGGGGCACCTCGACGACCTCGCGCTGCGGGGCCTCGGGGGCGTCCTCCCCCTCGGCGACGACGAGACCGGCGGCGGCGGCCAGCAGCGCGTTGCGCACCCGCTGCGCCTCCTCCTCCTTGAGGTAGGCGAGGGAGACCTTGCTGCCGGAGCCGCCGGCCACCTCCAGCTGCAGCTCGGCGAGGCCGAAGAGACGGCCGAGCAGCGGACGGACGACGTCGACGGCCTGCAACCGGTCCAGCTGGGCGCGGCGCTGCTGGCGCCAGAGGATCCCGCGCTCGACGTGGACGGCGCCGCCGCCGGCCTCGTTGTCGATGCGGTAGCGCGTGCGGCGCCAGGCCAGGGCGCTGTAGGCCGCGCCGACGAGGGCCAGCACGACGATGCCGCCGAGGACGCTGAGCGTGAGGACCCAGCCGGGCAGGTCCATCCGCAGGATGTCGTCGACGTTCTGGCCGAGGACGACGGCCAGGACGGCCGCGACGACCTTCCAGGCGCGCAGCACGGGGGTGACGGGGTGCAGCCGCTTCCAGCCCGGGTCGGCCAGGACGGCGCGGGTCGGGGCGTCGAGGTCGGCCGCGACGCCGCCGGGCAGCGCGTCCAGGACCGGCTCGACCGCGGGGCCGGGAACGCCCTCGCCGCTCACCCCGCCGCTCACACCGCCGCTCACAGCCCCGCCAGTCGCGCCTCGCCGCGGGAGGCGAGGCGGTCGCGCAGCCGGGCGGCCTCCTCCGGCCGCAGTCCCGGGATCGCGGCGTCGGTGTCCGAGGACGCCGTGTGCAGCTGCACCTTGGCGAGCCCGAACTTCCGGTCGACCGGTCCGGCCTCGACGTCGACGTACTGCAGCCGGCCGTAGGGCACGACGACCAACGTGCGGAAGAGGATGCCGTGGACGACGAGCAGGTCGTCGTCGCGTTCGGCGTAGCCCCAGGCCCGCACCTGCCGGCGCGCCCAGGAGAAGTCCCAGAACCACAGCGGGACGAGGACGACGAACCCCAGCCAGACCCACGGGGTGACGAGCACGGCCAGCACGCCGAGCACGACGGCGGCGACGCCCGCGACGATGCCCCCGACGAGGCGCTGGGCCGTCGCCCACCGCGGGTCGATCCGCTGCCAGACGACGTCGCGGGGCGCGAACGGCTCGGTGTCGAGCCGCGGTCCGGCAGCAGGGGTCCGGGAAGGGGTGGGATCCGCGCCGGCCATGTCCCCACCTTGTCAGACGGTGGCCCGGGGCGACCTCCGACGATCGGCTGGCCCCGCGTTGCCGATCGGGGCGCCCGTCGGCGAGGCTTCACGGGTGATCACCGACGAGGCGGAGCTCGAGACCGGCGTCGACGACGTCATCCGGTTCGAGGGCGTCAGCAAGCGGTACGCGCGCCAGCAGTCCCCCGCCGTAGCGGACCTGACGTTCTCCGTGCGCCGCGGCGAGCTCGTCGCGCTCGTCGGTCCGTCGGGCTGCGGGAAGTCGACGATCCTGCGGATGGTCAACCGGCTCGTGGAACCCACGGGCGGGCGGATCGTCGTCGACGGCCGCGACAGCTCCCACGTCGACGCCGTGACGCTGCGCCGCGGGATCGGCTACGTCATCCAGGCCGGGGGTCTGCTGCCGCACCGGACGATCCGCCGCAACGTCGCGACCGTCCCGCGGCTGCTGGGGTGGGACGACGCGGTCGCCGCCCGGCGGGTCGACGAACTCCTCGACCTCGTCGGTCTCGACCCGCAGGTGTACGGCGACCGCTACCCCGCGCAGCTCTCCGGCGGGCAGCAGCAGCGGGTCGGCGTGGCCCGGGCGCTCGCGGCCGACCCGCCGGTCCTGCTCATGGACGAACCCTTCGGCGCCGTCGACCCCGTCGTGCGCGACCGGTTGCAGGCGGAGTTCCGGCGGATCCAGACGACGCTGGGCAAGACCGTCCTGTTCGTCACGCACGACCTCGACGAGGCCGTGCGGATCGCCGACCGCATCGCGGTGTTCTCCCCCGGTGGGGTCCTGGAGCAGTTCGCGGACCCGCGCACGCTGCTGTCGGCGCCCGCCTCGGAGTTCGTCGTGGAGTTCGTGGGGTCCGACCGCGGGCTGCGCCGGCTGGCCGTCACGCCCGTGCGCGTCGAGGACCTCGCCAAACCCCTCGTGCTCGCCCCCGGCGACGGGGTCGAGTTCGCCGCGACGGCCCTCGACCTCGACGGCGGGCAGAGCGCCGTCGTCCTCGCGGACGGCCGGGTCGTCGGCTGGGTCGCGCGCGGCCGGCTGCGGGCGGCGGCCCGCTCGGCCACCCGGGACGCGCGGGTCGGCGACCTCGCGACGCCGTTCACCGCCACCGTCGCGGCCGACGCGGACCTGCGGTCGGCGTTCTCCCGGTTGCTGGCGCAGGAGGCGCCGCTGCTGCCCGTCCTCGACGGGCGGGACTACGTCGGGGCCCTGACGCCCGACGTCGTGCACACCGCGCTGCGCCGGGACGCGGTCGACCCTCCGACCTGAGAACCTGTGCGCTGCAGGAGATCACGGACGACCCCCTACCGCGGGGGTACGGGCGGTGGCACCGGGGTCCCGGGCGGAACGGCTCCGTGGGCCGATGCCCGCGACCCCGGCGCCGGGGTTCCATCGACCCATGAGAATCCTCCTCGGAGCCGACACCTACGCCCCCGACGTCAACGGCGCCGCCGCCTTCGCCGGCCGCCTCGCCGCGGGGCTCGCGGCCCGGCACGACGTGCACGTCGTCGCCCCCGCCCGCGGACTGCGCGCGACGACCGGGCGGACCGCGGCGGGGGTCACGGAGCACCGCCTGCCCGCCCTGCCCGTCGTCGCGGGCGGCACGGGGTTGCGGTTCTGCCCGCCCGTCGGACTGGTCCGCGCCGCGACCCGCGTGCTGCTCGACGTCGCCCCCGACGTCGTCCACGTCCAGAGCCACTTCCTCGTCGGACGGGCCCTCGTCACGGCCGCGAACCGGCTGGGCATCCCCGTCGTGGCGACGAACCACTTCATGCCGGAGAACCTCACCCACCACGTGCCGCTGGGCCGCGGGGTGGAACGGCGGTTGCACGCGTGGGCCTGGGCGGACGCCGCCGCGGTGTTCACGGGCGCCGACGTCGTCACCGCCCCCACGCCCTACGCAGCGGCGCTCGCCGAACGCGCCGGCGTCCCCGGGCCGGTGCTGCCCATCTCGTGCGGCATGGACCTGCGCCGGTTCGCCCCCGACCCCAGCGGGACCCGGCGCCGGGACTTCCGCGCGCGCTACGGCATCCCGGACCGCCCCACCGTCGGGTACGTCGGCCGGTTGGCGCCGGAGAAGAACGTCTCCGAACTCGTCGAGGCCCTCGCCCTCACCCGGCGCGTGCGGCCCGACGTCGACGCCCAGCTGCTGCTCGTCGGGGACGGGGCCCTGCGCCCGGCGCTCCTGCGGCAGGCCGCGGCCCTCGGCGTCGCCGACCGCGTCGTGTCGACGGGTTTCGTCCCGGAGGAGGACCTGCCCGCGGCGTACCTGGCCTGCGACGTGTTCGCCAACGCGGGCACCGCGGAACTGCAGTCCCTCGTCGTGCTCGAGGCGATGGCCTCGGGCCTGCCGGTGTTCGGGGTCGACGCGTGCGCGCTGCCGCACCTCGTGCGCGACGGCGACAACGGGTTCCTCTTCCCGCACGCGAGGCCCGCCGTCCTGGCGGCCCGGCTGGCGCTCGTCCTGGGCGAGGTCGCGGACGACGCGCCCGACGGGTTGCACCGTCGGATGGGCCGGCGCAGCTCCGAGATCGCGGCTGGGCACGACGAGCAGGTGACGCTGGCCCGGTTCGAGGAGCTCTACGCGCTGCGCACGCCCACCGGCCGCGCGGTTCCGACGCTCGCGGGGGCGGGGGTGTAGCAGGATGGAGCCGTGCCACCGACGCCTCCCCGGCGCCCGGCGTGGCGCCGCGCACTGCACGCGCTCGTCCTCGGGTACGGCGTCTGCGCGACCCTGGCCCTCGCCGTCGTGCTCGCGTCCACCGACGCCCACGCCGTCGGGTACGTCCTGGGGTTGTTCGCCGTCTGGTGGCTGGCCCCCGCGCTCGTCCTCGTCCCGCTGACGACCGCCGCGCGCTGGTGGTGGTCCGCCGCCGCCGTCGCGGCGCCGGCCGTCGCCGCGGGCGCCCTGCTCGTCCCGTACGCCGTGCACCGGGTCGACCCCGTGGACCGCACCCCGGACCTGCGGGTCGCCACCTTCAACACCACGAGCTACCGCGGTGCCGACGGCCTGGCCCGGCTCGTGCGCGACGCGGCGCCCGACGTCCTCGCGCTGCAGGAGGTGGCCCCCGCCCAGCGCGCCGGGTACGAGGCCCGCTACGGCTCGCTCTACCCGTACCGGAGCTGGAGCGCCCCCAGCAGCCAGGGCGACGGGGACGCCGTGTGGTCGCGGTTCCCCATCACGTCCGTCGTCCCCGTCACGGGGCTGCCGACCGGGGCGCGCCCCGCGGACGTCGTGACCCTCGACGTGGCCGGTCGACCGCTGGCCGTGGTCTCGGTGCACCTGGCCTCGCCGTGCCTGTTCTGCACCGACCGCGCCGTCGCCCGCAGCCCCGCGGGCACGACGGGCAACGCCGCCCGGGTGCGCGTCGGGGAGGCCCGCCGGTTCGCCGACGTGGCCACGCAGCTGCGCTCGCGCGGGGACGCCGTCGTCGTCGCCGGTGACCTGAACTCCGCCGAGCTGAACGAACCGTTGCGCGAACTGCGCTCGCACGGTCTCGTCGACGCCCACCGGGCCGTCGGCACGCAGCCCGGGCTGACGCGCGGCGCGTCGCCGGGCTTCGCGCGGGTCGACGTCGTGCTCGTGGCGGGTCTCGACCCCGTCGACACGTTCGAGGGGGCGCCGGGCGGGAGCACCCACTCCCCCGTCGTCGCCGACCTCGCGTGGCCCCGCTGAAACTCCCTGGAACTCTCCGTCCCCCAGTCCTACCGTCGCTCGCGTGAGCGGTGACCTGTGGGGCCCGGACGTGGCCCGGACCTACGACGAGGACTCGGCCGGGATGTTCGCTCGGGAGGTCCTCGGGCCGACGGTCGACGTCCTGGCCGACCTCGCGGGAACGGGCCGGGCCCTGGAGTTCGCCATCGGCACGGGCCGGGTGGGTCTCGCGCTGGCCGCCCGCGGGGTCCCCGTCACGGGGATCGAACTCTCACCGCACATGATCGCGGAACTGCGCGCGAAGACGGCGGTCGGTGGCCCCGCCGTCGAGGTGGTCCAGGGGGACATGGCGACGACCCAGGTCGACGGCGAGTTCTCCCTCGTCTACCTCGTGTTCAACACCATCACGAACCTGCTGGAGCAGGACGAGCAGGTGGAGTGCTTCGTCAACGCGGCCCGGCACCTCGCCCCGGGCGGCGCGTTCCTCGTCGAGACCTTCGTCCCGGACCTGCAGCGACTGCCGCCCGGGGACTGCGCCCGCCCCTTCGACGTCTCGCCCGAGCACCTCGGGTTCGACACCTACGACCTCGTCGCGTGCCGGCTGACGTCGCACCACGTCCGGTTCCTGCCCGGCGGGACGGCCTCGCGGTTCCTCTCGCACCACCGCTACGCGTGGCCGGCGGAGCTCGACCTCATGGCGCGGATCGCGGGGTTGCGGCTGGAGAGCCGCTGGAGCGGGTGGGACCGCTCGGAGTTCACGGCTGGGGCGCGCTCGCACGTGTCGACCTGGCGCGGGACGCGCTGATCGACGTGGCGCGGGACGCGCTGATCGACGTGGCGCGGGACGCGCTGATCGACGTGGCGCGGGACGCGCTGATCGACGTGGCGGGGAGAGCCGTGAGGAACGCACCGATCCGGCGCAGGCCTTCGGTGAGGTCGGCGCGGGAGGCTGCGTAGGACAACCGGACGTGCGTCCCGGCGGTGCCGTGCTCGCTCGCGAAGTCGCGTCCCGGGGTCAGCGCCACGTGGTGCTCGGCGAGGGCCCGCGCGCAGAAGTCCCACGCGTCCAGACCGGTGGAGCTGACGTCGAAGTAGACGTAGAACGCCCCGTCCGGGACGACCGGGACGGGCAGGCCCAGCCTCTCCAGACCCGCCAGGACGAGAGCACGGCGGGCCGCGAACTCCAGGCGCCGCTCCTCGCAGACGGCGAGGGAACCCGGGGTGAAGCAGGCCAGCGCGGCCTGCTGCAACGGCGTGGAGGCGGCGATGAAGTAGTTCTGCGCCAGCCGTTCCACGGGTTCGACGAGCGCGGGCGGCAGGACGGCCCAGCCGAGCCGCCACCCCGTCATGCCGAAGAACTTCGAGAAGCTGCTGACGACGACGGCGCCCGGGTCGGCGGCCAGGACGGTCCGCGCGGGCGTCCCGTCGGGGGCCGGGTCGGACAGGTCGAGGTAGATCTCGTCGACGACACGCCAGGCGTCCCGCGCGGCCACCTCCGCGCACAGCGCCGCGAGTTCGCCCGGCGGCACGGACGTCCCCGTCGGGTTCGAGGGCGAGGCGACCATGACGACCGAGGTCGCGGGGGTCCACGCGCGGCGGACCGCGTCGGCGGACAACTGGTAGCGCTGCTCCGGCGTCGTCGGCAGCGTCACCGCACGCCCGCCGAAGGTGGAGACCAGCTGCCGGTTGCACGGGTAGGACGGGTCGGCGAGCAGGACGTCGTCGCCGGGGTCGACCGTCGCGGCGAGCACGAGCAGCAGCGCGGCCGACGCCCCCGACGTGACGCAGATCCGCGCGGGGTCGACGTCGACACCGTGCCGGTCGAGGTAGGACCGCGCGATGGCGGCGCGCAGCTCCGGCAGACCGAGCGCCGGGGTGTAGGGCAGCGGCCGGCCGTCGGCGACGTCGCGCAGGGCGGCGAGCACCTCCGGCGGCGCCCCGAAGTCGGGTTCACCGATGGACAACCGGACGACGTGGTTCCCCTGCGCGGCCAGCTCGGCCGCGCGCTGACCGATGGCGAGCGCGTGGAACGGCTCGGTCGTCTCCGCGCGCTGCGACAGCTTCACGACCGGCCCGCCCCACCGGCGCGCACACCGGTCTGGTCGTCGTCCTCGGGGGGCACCCGGCACCAGCGTTCGACGACGAGCCCCGCGACGACCAGCAACGCCGAGACGACGACGTCGCCGACGGCGACCCACGCCTCGGAGCGTCGGGCCGCGATGTGCAGGGTCGGCAGGTAGTGCACGCCCCAGCCGAGGAACACCCCGACGAGCAGGGCCCCGGCGACGGAGGCCGCCTTGGCCAGCGCGGCCGTCCGGGCGGCGCGCAACGCGTCGATGCGGCGCGACTTGTCCCCCTCGACCCACTGCTTGACGGGCCAGCCCACACCCAGGACGGCCAGCACGAGCAGGCCGATGGTGACGGTGGTGCGCCACATGAGGTCCGGTTCGGAGTTCCCGCTGGACACCCAGACCTGCAGCGCGGACCACGCGCCGACCGCGGCGAGGAACCCGAGGGCGAGGAGCAGCCCGGGGCGGGTGGGTTTCACGCCGTCCCCTCCCGCAGGGCCCGCAGCAGGTCGGCGACGCGGCCGCCGTGCGGTCCGGGCAGGACGGCCTCGGGGTCGAGCTCGAGCCACGGTCCGAGGACGAAGTCGCGCTCGTGGGCCCGCGGGTGGGGCAGGACCAGCCCGTCCTCGTCCACGACCGTCTCCCCGCTCGTGACGACGTCGACGTCGACGGGACGCGGACCGTCGGGCACCTTGGTGCTGCGGTCCAGGCCGAGGCCGGCCTCGACGGCGTGCGCCGCGGCGAGCAGCGCGTGCGGGTCGAGGTCGGTGCGGGCGAGGACGACGGCGTTGAGGAAGTCGGGCTGGTCCGGGACCGCGCCGACGGGTGCCGTCTCGACGAACGTCGACACGGCCTCGACCGTGATGCCGTCGGTCCCGGCGAGGGCCTCGACGGCTGCGTGCAGCGTCGCCGCGCGGTGCCCGACGTTGGCCCCCAGCGCCAGCACGGCCCGCACCGAGGGGCTCACGCGCGGGTCCTGCGGACGCACAGCTCGACGTCGCCGAACGGGACGGGCACGGGCGCCTGCGGTTTGTGGACGACGACGTCGACGGCCTGCACGCGCGGCGAGGCGGCCAGGGCGACGTCGGCCAGGCGCTGGGCGAGCGTCTCCAGCAGGGCGACGGGTTCGCCCACGAGGACGGCCTCGAGGTCCTGGGCGAGCAGCCCGTAGTGGACGGTGGCCTCCAGGTCGTCGCCGGCCGCGGCCTCGCGGGTGTCGAGGTGGAGGGCGAGGTCGAGCCCGAAGACCTGACCGAGCTCGCGTTCGGCGGGGAGCACGCCGTGCCGGCCGCGCCCGGACAGACCGCGCAGGACGATGCGGTCCAGCGGACGGCCGTGGGCGTCGAGGACGGGGCCGGCGGCGTCGAGGGAGCTCACGGGACGCTCACCCGCGCCGCGTCCTGCCAGGTGCGCACGACGCGGACCGCGGCGACCGAGGACGGCACGTCGTGCACGCGCACGCCCCACACGCCGCGTTCGGCGGCGAGCCCGGTGATCACGGCCGTGGCCACGTCGCGCTCCTGCGGCGGTGGCACGGTGCCGTCGGGCCCGGCGAGCAGCGCCCCGAGGAAGCGCTTGCGGGACGCTCCCACGAGCAGCGGCAGTCCGAAGCGGTCGAGCTCGGCGAGGCGGGCGAGCAGGGCCCAGTCGTGGTCGGCGCGCTTGGCGAAGCCCAGACCGGGGTCGAGGACGATGCGGTCCCGGTCGACCCCGGCGGCGACGACCGCGTCGAGGCGCTCCGCGAGCTCGGCGCCGACCTCGGCCACCGTGTCCTCGTACCGCGCCAGGGAGTTCATGACGTCCGAGAACCCCCGCCAGTGCGACAACACGTAGACGCAGTCCAGGCCCGCGACGGTGGCGGCCATGTCCGGGTCCGCGAGCCCGCCGGAGACGTCGTTGACGACGGCGGCCCCGGCTTCCACGACGGCGCGGGCCGTCGCGGCGCGCATGGTGTCGACGCTGACGGGCACCCCCGCGGCGACGAGCCCTTCGACGACGGGCAGGACGCGCCGCAGTTCCTCGGCGACGTCGACGCGCGTCGCCCCGGGGCGGGTGGACTCCCCGCCGACGTCGACGAGGTCGGCGCCCGCGGTGTACAGGGCGGTCCCGCGGGCGACGGGGTCGTCGGTGTGCCGACCGCCGTCGGAGAAGGAGTCGGGCGTGACGTTGAGGACGCCGAGGACGCGCGTGGGTCCCGGGACCAGGAGCGGGTTCACCGGTGGCCCGCGACGATGAGGCTCATCGCCTCGGCGCGGGTGGCCGCGTTGCGCAACGACCCGCGAACGGCTGAGGTGACGGTCTTGGCACCGGGTTTGCGGACACCGCGGTACGTCATGCAGGAGTGCTCGGCCTCGACGACGACGATGACGCCGCGCGGGTGCAGGTGCTCGGTGAGCGCGTCGGCGACCTGCGTCGTCAGCCGCTCCTGCAGCTGCGGGCGCCGGGCGTAGACGTCGACGAGCCGCGCGAGCTTCGACAGACCCGTCACCCGGCCGTGCTCGCCGGGGATGTACCCGACGTGCGCGACGCCGTGGAAGGGCAGGAGGTGGTGCTCGCAGGTGGACTGGACCTCGATGTCCTTCACCAGCACGAGTTCGTCGTGCTCGAGCCCGAAGTCGGTGACGAGGACGTCAGCCGGTTCCAGCCACAACCCCGCGTAGAGCTCGGTCGCCGCCTTCGCCACCCGCTGCGGGGTGTCCCGCAGGCCCTCGCGGTCCGGGTCCTCGCCGATGGCGAGGAGGAACTCCCGGACCGCGTTCTCGGCCCGCACCCGGTCGAACGACCGGCCGCCCACGGCCGGCGTCCCCGTGCTGCTCACGACGGCTCGTTCGACCCGTTCTCGTTGTTCACCGGCGTCTGGAACCCGCCGGCGTGCCCGTTGAGCTGCGCCGGTCCGCCGACCGGCGGGATGTCCGAGACGTGCCGGCGTTCGGAGGACAGCCACACCGGACGCTGCGGACGCTTCACCACGGGGGCGAAGATCTCCGCGAGCTCGGCCTGGTTCAGCGTCTCCTTGTCCAGCAGCGCGACGACGAGCGCGTCGAGGACGGGACGGTGCTCGACGAGCACCTCCCACGCCTCGTCGTGCGCGGCCTCGATGAGTCGGCGCACCTCCTCGTCGACGATGCCGGCCAGACCCTCGGAGTAGTCGCGCTCGTGGCCCATGTCGCGGCCGAGGAAGACCTCGCCGCCACCGGAACCGAGCTTGATCGCGCCGACGCGTTCGCTCATCCCGTACTGGGTGACCATCTTGCGGGCCATGCCGGTGGCCTTCTCGATGTCGTTGCTCGCCCCGGTCGTCGGGTCGTGGAACACGAGTTCCTCGGCGACGCGGCCGCCGAGGGCGTAGGCGAGCTGGTCGAGGATCTCGTTGCGCGAGGTCGAGTACTTGTCCTCGGTCGGCAGGACCATCGTGTACCCCAGCGCCCGACCGCGCGGAAGGATCGTCACCTTCGTCACCGGGTCGGTGTTGGCCATGGCGGCGGCCACCAGGGCGTGCCCGCCCTCGTGGTACGCGGTGACCTTGAGCTCCTGAGCGCTCATGCGCCGGGTGCGCTTCTGCGGACCGGCCATGACGCGGTCGATGGCCTCGTCCACGGCGGCGTCGTCGATGACCTTGGCGTTCGCGCGGGCCGTGAGCAGCGCGGCCTCGTTGAGCACGTTGGCCAGGTCGGCGCCGGAGAAACCGGGCGTGCGACGGGCGACGGCCTGCAGGTCGATGTTCGGCGCGAGCGGCTTGCCCTTGCCGTGGACCTGGAGGATCTTGTGCCGGCCCTCCATGTCGGGGGCCTCCACCGCGATCTGCCGGTCGAAGCGGCCCGGGCGCAGCAGCGCCGGGTCGAGGATGTCGGGGCGGTTCGTCGCCGCGATGAGGATGACGTTCGTCTTGACGTCGAAACCGTCCATCTCGACGAGGAGCTGGTTCAGCGTCTGCTCGCGCTCGTCGTGCCCGCCGCCCATGCCGGCGCCGCGGTGACGGCCGACGGCGTCGATCTCGTCGACGAAGATGATCGCGGGGGCGTTGGTCTTGGCCTGCTCGAAGAGGTCGCGGACGCGGCTCGCGCCGACACCGACGAACATCTCGACGAAGTCCGAACCGGAGATCGAGTAGAACGGCACGCCGGCCTCACCGGCGACGGCGCGGGCGAGCAGCGTCTTGCCGGTACCGGGCGGGCCGTAGAGGAGGACGCCCTTGGGGATCTTGGCCCCGACGGCCAGGAACTTCGCGGAGTCCTGGAGGAACTCCTTGATCTCGTGCAGCTCCTCGACGGCCTCGTCGGCGCCCGCGACGTCGGCGAACGTCGTCTTGGGGGTGTCCTTGGTCATCATCTTGGCCTTGGACTTGCCGAACTGCATGACCCGGCTGCCGCCACCCTGCATCTGGCTCATGAGGAACCAGAACAGGAGGATGAGGAGCAGGATCGGCCCGACGGTGAACAGCAGCGACTGCAGGATGCCCGTCGTGGGGACCTCGTCGGTCACCCCGTCCGGCGGCGGGTTGTCGTTGAGGGCGGAGATGACCTCGGTGCCGCGCTGGGAGATGTAGTACGAGCGGACCGAGGTGGCCCCGTCGACCGTCTGGCCGGACTTCAGCGTGAGGTCGATCCGCTGGCTGCCGTCGGTGAGGGTGGCCTTCTGGACCTTGTCCTGGTCGATCAGCTGGAGCGCGCGGGTCGTGGAGACCTCAGCGGTGCCGCTGGACGCGAAGAAGGAGGCGCCGATCGCGACCGCCGCGATCGCCACGACGATCCACAGCCACGGGCCCCTGACGATGCGCTTGAGAGTGTTGGGCATCCGGTGGGGGGTCCTCCCCCCGTCCCTCCTGCTCGTTCCTGCCTGACGTCCGACGGTACACCGCGCCACCGACACGCCGAGGACGCTCCTGGGGAGCGCTGACGTGACGGGGGCCCGGGCGCTGTCGCCGCAGGACCTACTCCTCTCGAACGGGCGGGCGCCGGGTGCTGTTCCGCGCGTCCCCTGCCGGTTCGCTGTGAGCTGAGCGACAGCCGCCCGACCGCCGGGCGGGTGGGGGCCCAGAGGCTCGCGCCAGAGCTGCCGTCTGCGAGGCCGCCACCGGCCCGGGCGGGGTGTGCGGGATGTCTGCACGCGGACCACGGGAACGACCGTTCCCGACCTCTTCCTGCGCAAGCGTGCAGACATCCCGCACGCCTCATTGGTCAGGTCAGGAGAGCCCCAGCCGGGCGTACGTCCCGAGCACCGTGCGCTCGGACTCCGTCAGGTAGTCCTCCAGCTCGCGGGCGGCCGCGGCCCCGCCCTCGGCGGCGAGGGTGTCGAGCACGGAGCGGTTGCGGGCGACGAAGCGGCCGTGGAGCGTCTGCGGGTCCCCGATGAGGAGGAAGGCCAGGCGCAGCTCGGCGGAGAGCTGCCGGTGCAGGCGCAGCAGCCGCGGGCTGTCGGAGAGCGCGACGAGGGCCTCGTGGAACGCCATGTTCGCGGTGCCCACGGCGACCCAGTCGCGGGCCTCGACGGCCCGGTCGGCGTCGTCCACCGCAGCCCGCATCCGCGCGGCCGCGGGGTGCGAGACGTCCGCGCGGGCCAGGACACCGGTCTCGACGTGGCGACGGACGCGGTAGATGTCGAGCACGTCGGCGACCCGCGGCGAGCGGACCGACACCCCGCGGTGCGGCACGTGCTCGAGCAGACCCTGCTCGGCCAGGACCCGGAACGCCTCTCGCAGGGTGTTGCGGGAGACCGAGAAGCGCTGGGCCAGCGCCGCCTCGGACAAGCGCTGGCCGGGGCGGAACTCCCCCGCGACGATGCGACCGCTCAGCAGCCGGGCCAGCACGCCCCCGGTCTCGCCGCCGGAGGGTCCCTCGGGCTCGACGGCGGGTCCCCCGGTGGACGCGCCGTCGGGGGTCGCGGTCAGGGCGGCGGCCTCGGTCACGTCGCCATCGTAGGTGGGGCCGGCGGACAGGAAGTTCACACGAACGCAACACGGCGCAACACGTTGTTCAACAATCTGCGCCATTGTGTTCTGCAACCAGCGGTGCCAGAGTGCTGCCGACCGGCAGCCCGCCCGCAGCACCGACGCCACGCCACCGGGAGCCCCCATGTCCGAGCGCCCCGCCCACGAGAGCGCGAGCACCACCGCCGACCCGACCGCCGAGACCGCCCCGTCCCTGGGCACCGCCCGCCGACGCCCCGGCCGCGGACCCGTCATCGGCGCGATCTTCCTCATGGCCACGTCCGCCATCGGCCCGGGTTTCATCACCCAGACCGCCACGTTCACCGCCACGCTCGGCGCGGCGTTCGCCTTCGCGATCCTGCTGTCCATCCTCATCGACTTCGCCGTCCAGATGAACGTCTGGCGGCTCATCACCGTCACCGGCAAGCGCGCCGGGGACCTGGCCAACAGCGCCGTGCCCTTCAGCGGCCACGTCCTGACCGTCCTGGTCGTCATCGGCGGTCTGGCCTTCAACATCGGCAACATCGCCGGCGGCGGACTCGGGCTGAACGCCCTGCTCGGCCTCGACCCCAAGGTCGGCGGCCTCGTCACCGGCGCGCTGGCCATCGCGATCTTCCTGTTCAAGCGTGCCGGGACGGTCGTCGACCGCGTCGTGCTCGTCCTGGGCATCGGGATGATCGTCATGACGGTGGCCGTCGCCATCGCCTCCGGCCCCCCGGTCGGCGACGCCTTCCGGCAGACGTTCGTCCCGGACACCGTGAACTTCGCGACCGTGACGACGATCGTCGGCGGCACCGTCGGCGGGTACATCACCTACGCCGGCGCCCACCGCTACCTCGACTCCGGGCAGACCGGACCCGAGCACGTGCGCGCCGTCCACCGCGCCTCGTTCACGGGGATCCTCGTCACCGGCGTCATGCGGTACGTGCTGTTCCTCGCGATCCTCGGCGTCGTGGCCTCCGGCGTCGCGCTGGACGTCTCCGGTCGGGCGGCCAACCCCGCCGGTCAGGCGTTCGGCGCCGTCCTGGGCGACGCAGGGATCCGGGTGTTCGGGGCGATCTTCTGGGCCGCGGCCCTCACCTCGGTCATCGGCGCGGCGTACACGTCCTCGACGTTCCTGTCGACGTTCTCGCGCCGGCTGGCGAGCGGGTGGCCGCTGCAGCTGACGACCGTCGCCTTCATCGTCGTCTCGCTCGTCGTCTACCTGGCCATCGGCACCGCGCCGGCCGCGCTGCTCGTCTTCGTCGGCGGGTTCAACGGGCTGATCCTGCCCATCGGTCTGACGGTGTTCCTCTACATCGGCTGGTTCCGGCAGCGGGACGTGCTCGGCGGCTACCGCTACCCCCGGTGGCTGCTCGTGGTGGGGACGATCGCGCTGGTCATCAGCTTCTCGATGGCCTCGCAGTCCGTCGGGCCCGTCTTCGACTTCCTGACCGCCTGACCTGCCCGTCCGCCTGACCCGCCTGTCCGCGCCCCCTGGAGGGAACCCGTGACGACCGTCGACCTGAACTCCGACCTCGGGGAGAACACCCCCGACCGCCCGGTCTCCGACGACGCGGCCATGCTCGCCGTCGTCAGCAGCGCCAACGTCTCCTGCGGGTTCCACGCCGGCAGCCCCGAGGGGATCCGGGAGACGGTGCTCGCCGCCTCGCGGGCCGGCGTCGCGATCGGCGCCCACCCCGGCTACCGCGACTACGAGAACTTCGGCCGCGAACGCCTCGACCTGCCCGCGGCCACGTTGCAGGCGCACGTCGAGTACCAGCTCGGTGCGGTGTGGGCGCTCGCCCGCTCCGTCGGCGACGACGTCGTCTACGTCAAACCCCACGGCGCGCTCTACAACACGATGGCCGTCGACGAGGGCGTCGCCGCCGTGGTCGTCGCGGCGGTCAAGGCCGTCGACCCCTCGCTCGTGCTGCTGGGGTTGGCGGGCGGGGTCGCGCTCGACGTCGCCGACCGGGCCGGGCTCGCGACGGCGGCCGAGGCGTTCGCCGACCGCGCCTACACGCCTGGGGGACAGCTCGTCTCCCGCAAGGAACCCGGCGCTGTCCTGCACGACGCCGACCTCGTGGCGCGCCGCATGGTGCGGCTCGTGGAGGACGGCGTCGTCGAGGCCGTCGAAGGCACCGACGTCCCGGTGCGGGCCCAGTCGCTGTGCGTCCACGGCGACAGCCCCGGCGCGGTGCGGATGGCCTCCGCCGTCCGCGCCGCCCTGACCGGCGCCGGTGTCCAGATCGCGCCCTTCGTCGTGCGGGCCCCCTGATGGTGGCCCTCGCCCCCGCGACCCTGCGCTCCCCCGCCCGCGACGCCCGGGCGGCCTACCGGGCGGGCACGGTCGAACCCACGAGCGGGGTCGCACCGGGGTTCACCCAGGCGAACCTCGTCGCCGTCCCGGCCGACTGGGCGTTCGAGGTGCTCCTGTACGCCCAGCGCAACCCGCAGCCCTGCCCCGTGCTCGACGTCCTGGAGGTCGGGCAGGTCGAGTCCGCCCTCGCACCGGGGTCGGACGTGCGGACCGACCTCCCGGCGTACCGGGTCTTCCGCGACGGGGAGGTGGTCGAGGAGGTCACCGACGCCACGCCGTTCTGGGACGACCTGGTGACCCTGCTCATCGGCTGCAGCTTCACGTTCGAGACGCCGCTGCTCGCCGCGGGCATCCCGGTCCGCCACCAGGAACTCGGACGGAACGTCCCGATGTACCGGACCGGCCGGGCGTGCGTCCCGGCCGGGCGGCTGCACGGGGAACTCGTCGTCTCGATGCGTCCCGTCCCGGCCGACCGGGTCGCCGAGGCCGTGGCGATCACGGGGAGGTTCCCGGCCGTGCACGGGGCGCCCGTGCACGTGGGGGACCCGGCCGCGCTGGGGATCCGCGACCTCGACGCACCCGACTTCGGCGACCCGCCCGTCGTCCGCGACGGCGAGGTTCCCGTGTTCTGGGCGTGCGGGGTCACGCCGCAGGCGGCACTGCTGGCGTCCCGGCCGCCCTTCGCCGTCACGCACGCGCCGGGGCACATGTTCGTCACCGACGTCCTCGACCGCGAGTACGACACCGGGGTGGCGGCCGCGTGAGGTTCCTGCCCGTCAGCGACACGGCCGTCGTGGTCGAACTGGCCGACCTCGGCGAGACCACGCGGTTCTTCACCGCGCTCCTGGTCGCCGACCTTCCCGGTGTGCGGGAGGTCGTGCCCGCGGCCCGCACGGTCCTCGTGGTCTTCGACCCCCGCACGACCACGCCCGCGGAGCTGGTGGCGCGGCTGCGGGCCGTCGAACCGGTGTCCGAGGTCGCCGCCGGCACGCGCTCGGTGACCGTCGACGTCCGCTACGACGGCCAGGACCTCGACGAGGTGGCCGCCCTGCTGGGGTGTTCCGCCGGGGAACTCGTCCGGCGGCACCAGGCGGCGACGTGGACGGTCGCGTTCACGGGCTACGCCCCGGGTTTCGGGTACCTCGTCGGGGACGACGCGCTCTTCGACGTCCCGCGCCGGCCGTCCCCGCGCACCCGGATCCCCGCCGGGTCCGTCGGGCTGGCCGGGACGTTCTCCGGGGTCTACCCCCGGGAGAGCCCCGGCGGCTGGCAGCTCATCGGGCGCACCGACGCCGTGCTGTGGGACATCGACCGCGACCCGCCCGCGCTCTTCGCGCCCGGGACCACCGTCCGGTTCCAGCAGGTCGACCGCGAGGTCGTGGTGGCGCGGGCGCCGGAACCGGAACCCGTCGCGTCGGAGTTCTCGGTCGAGGTCGTCGCCCCCGGGGTCCAGCTGCTCCTGCAGGACCTCGGCCGGCCGGGACACCTCGCCGAGGGTGTCGCCGCGTCGGGGGTGGCCGACCGCGGCGCGCTGGCGACGGCGAACCGGGCCGTCGGGAACTCCCCGGGCACGGCCGTCCTGGAACTCGCCGGCGGCGGGGCCGCGCTGCGGTTCACCGGCGCCGGGGTGGTCTCCCTGGCCGGCGCCGACGTCGACGCCGTCCTGCGGTCGGCGGACGGGGTGCGGTTCCCCGTCCCCCGGGCGCAGCCCGCGGCCGTCGAGGACGGTGACGAACTCCGGCTCGGCGCGCAGAGCGCGGGCCTGCGCTCGGTCGTCGCGGTCCGCGGGGGGTTCCACGTCCCCGCCGCGCTGGGGTCGTCGGCCACGGACACGCTGTCCGGGGTCGGCCCGCGACCGCTCGCCGCCGGCGACCGCGTCGCGCTGCACGGTCCCGCGGCGGCCCCGCACGCCGTCGACCCCGGTCCGCACCCCCTGCCCGCCCTCCCCCGGCGCGGGGAGGTCGTCGAGCTCGACGTCGTCCTCGGACCGCGGACGGACTGGTTCACCGACGACGCCGTGGCCTCGCTCCTGGCCCAGGAGTGGGAGGTCACGGTGCGGTCGGACCGCGTCGGACTGCGCCTGGCCGGAACCCCGCTGGAACGCCGCCGCGATGGGGAACTGCCGAGCGAGGGCGCGGTCACCGGCGCCATCCAGGTGCCGCCGGACGGGCAGCCCGTGCTGTTCGGCCCCGACCACCCGCTGACCGGTGGCTACCCCGTCGTCGGGGCGGTCGTCGACGCCCACCTCGACCTCGTCGGCCAACTGCCCCCCGGTGCCCGCGTGCGCTTCCGCCCGCGCGCCCCCTTCGCCCCGCTCTGACCCCCACCCCACCCCGCTCCCCCACCCCGCACCCCACCCCGCGCGGAAAGCACTCTTTCCGCCCTCGAAACGCCTTTCTGAGGGCGGAAAGAGTGTTTTCCGCGCGGGCCTGTGACCCACCGAACACCGGAGGTAGTAGTGAAGACCGTCCTGATCGCCAACCGCGGCGAGATCGCCGTGCGCGTCGCCCGCGCCGCCGCCGAGGCGGGGTTGCGGTCCGTCGCCGTCTACGCCGACCAGGACGCCGGTGCGCTCCACGTCCGCCTCGCCGACGCGGCCGTCGCCCTGCCCGGCACGACCGCGGCGGACACCTACCTGGACCAGGACGCACTGCTGGCCGCGGCACGGACCTCCGGCGCGGACGCCGTGCACCCCGGGTACGGGTTCCTCTCCGAGAACGCGGAGTTCGCCCGGGCCGTCGAGGCCGCGGGACTGACGTGGATCGGCCCGGCGCCCGAGACCATCGAGGCCCTGGGCGACAAGGTGACCGCCCGCGCCATCGCCCGCGAGGCCGGCGCTCCCCTCGCCCCCGGGTCGACGAAACCCCTGTCGGACGCCGCCGAGGCGGAGGCGTTCGCCGACGAGTTCGGCCTGCCGATCGTGGTCAAGGCCGCGCACGGTGGCGGCGGGCGCGGGATGCGGGTCGCCCGCACCCGCGCCGAGATCGCCGACGCGTTCGCGTCCGCCACGCGGGAGGCCGTCGCCGCCTTCGGTCGTGGCGAGTGCTTCGTCGAGAGGTTCCTCGAACGACCCCGCCACCTCGAGGTCCAGGTGCTCGGCGACGGGCGGGGTTCCGTCACCGTCGTCGGTGACCGCGACTGCTCACTGCAGCGCCGGAACCAGAAGCTCGTCGAGGAGGCCCCCGCCCCCCGCCTCACCGACGACCAGCGCGCGACGATCCACCGCGCCGCCCGCGACATCTGCGCCGCCGTCGACTACCGCGGGGCGGGCACCGTGGAGTTCCTGCTCGGCGCCGACGGGACCCTGTCGTTCTGCGAGGTGAACACCCGGCTGCAGGTCGAGCACCCCGTCACCGAACTCGTCACCGGGACCGACCTCGTGCGCGAGCAGTTCCGCATCGCCGAGGGGTCCGGCCCCTCCTTCACGGACACCCCCGCTCCGCGCGGGCACGCGTTCGAGTTCCGGATCAACGCCGAGGACCCGGGCCGGGGGTTCCTGCCGAGCCCGGGACGGGTCGAGGAACTGCGGGTGCCGTCGGGCCCGGGTGTCCGCTGGGACGGCGGGGTCGAGGCCGGCGACACCGTGCAGGCCGCGTTCGACTCCCTCGCCGGGAAGCTGCTCGTCCACGCCGCCGACCGTGACACCGCGCTGGCCCGCGCCCGGCGCGCCCTGGCCGAGTTCCAGGTCACCGGGATCGCGACGGTGCTGCCGTTCGCACGGGCCGTCGTGGACGAACCCGCCTTCTCGACCGAGGACTTCGCCGTCGGCACCCAGTGGATCGAAGCGGAGCTCATGCCGCGGCTCGAACCCCAGTTGCGCCCCGCTCCGGTCGAGGGGCCGGCCCTGCGCCGCTTCCCCGTCGAGATCGACGGGCGCATCGCGACCGTCGGGCTGCCTGCGGAGTTCCTCGCCGCGCTCGGCTCCGTCGCCCCCGGGTCCGTGGCGGAGGACGTGGGACCGGACGAGGACGCGCTCACGACCGCGGCCCCCGGGACGCTGACGAGCTGGCTCGTCGAGGACGGGGCCGACGTCACCGAGGGCCAGGACGTCGCCGTCGTGGAGGCGATGAAGATGGAGGCGCGCGTCGCCGCGCACCGACCGGGGACCCTGCGCCGGGTCGTCGAGCAGGGCGCGTCGATCGGTGCGGGTGAGGTGCTCGCCCGGATCGGGTGACGGTGGGAGACGTCCGGGGACGGCGGCAAAGTGCAACAGCCAGACCTCATCCTCTCAACGCTTGCACTTCAAGGGTTGCCTAGAGTGCAAGGAGCTCGTGTGATCGGGGCGTGAGCTACACCAACGATCCCGCCTCTGAATCGAGCGCCCCCTTCACGAAAGACGTGCTCACCAGCGACGAGTACAGGGAAGTCCCCCTCGCCAAGGTTCCGAGAAGATTTCCCTGGAAGCTGTTCGTTCCACTCGCAACGGACAAGAAGGGGCCGCTCAGCGAGTGCATGCTCTTCTTCTCCCTCATGCACTGCGGACCACTGTCCAGGGCTTGCGCCGGCTCGGCGTCAAGGTCGCCCCGTGCAAGATCAGCGCATGAACCCTGCCTGTGCTCACGAAGGCTCGGTGGCCGCTAAGGCCGCTCCAGCGCCCCCACGAGAGAATCGGTCGTAGCAGACGCGGGCCGCCTCCACGGCGACCGAGTCAGGGTCGTCGGCGTCCGCCGTCGGTGCGGTCGTGCGCGGCGCATTCGACGGATCCAGGCACCAGCCCATCGCCAGAGCGATGAGCTGGTAGCGAGATCCGACTCAGCTGTAGACGTGCGGCGCCAGCGTCGCGACGCAGTCGAGGTTGCGGTACTTGTCCGCGAAGTCGAGGCCGTAGCCGACGACGAACTCGTTGGGGATGTCGTAGCCGATGTAGGACACGTCGACCTCGACCTTGGCGGCCTCGGGCTTGCGCAGCAGCGCGCACACCTTGACCGACGCGGGGCCGCGGGAGGAGAGGTTCGCCAGCAGCCAGGACAGCGTGAGGCCGGAGTCGATGATGTCCTCGACGACGAGCACGTGGCGGCCGGAGATGTCGGTGTCGAGGTCCTTGAGGATCCGCACGACGCCGGAGCTCTTGGTGCCCGAGCCGTAGGAGCTGACGGCCATGAAGTCCATGGACAGGGGGATGCTCATGGCCCGCGAGAGGTCGGCCATGACCATGACCGCACCCTTGAGGACGCCGACGAGCAGCACGTCCTTGTCGGCGTAGTCGCGGTCGAGGTCGGCGGCGAGCTCGGCGATGCGGGTCGCCACCTGCTCCCGGCTCAGCAGGACGTGCTCGAGGTCGGTCCCGGCGGTCGCGGCGTCCACGCAGATCTCCCGTGCTGGTCAGTCGAGGGGTGGGGTGAGCACGAGCCTGCCACACGCCCGGGCGCCCGCCGCACCGCCCGGCAGGTGCACCGGCCCCTGACCCCGCCAGTCCAGGAGCAGCGCCTCGAGCGCGTCGACGTGCCCGGCCGTGAGCGCTCCCGCCGAGCAGCCCACGTCGAGGGCGGCGGTCCGCAGCCAGCGGCGGCGCAGGGCCGCCGGGGCGGCGAGGAGGTCGTCCACGGCGGCCGCACCGTCGACGAAGGGGGTCGCACCCGCGGCGAGGGCGTCGAGGGCGTCGGCGTCGTCGCGGGCGGCGCGGGCCGTCCGGGCCAGGGCCGCGGCGACCCCCGGACCGAGGGCGGACTCCAGCAACGGCAGCACGTCGCGGCGCACCCGCACGCGCAGGAACCGGTCGTCGGCGTTGGCGGGGTCCTCCCAGACGGGCAGGTCCTCGTCCGCGCACGCCTGCCGGACGGTCGTGCGCGCGACCCCCAGCAGGGGGCGGCGGAACAGCCCGCGGACGGCGGGCATCCCCGCCAGCGACCGGGTCCCGGACCCGCGGGCCAGCCCGAGCAGCACGGTCTCAGCCTGGTCGTCGAGGGTGTGCGCGAGCAGCACCGCGACGGCTCCGGCGTGGGCCGCGGCGGCCTCCAGCGCGGCGTACCGGGCGGTGCGGGCGGCCGCCTCGAGACCACCCGTCCGGCCCACCACGACCCGGACGGCGCGGACCGGGTCGAACCCCAGCGTGCGCCCGAGGGCGACGACGCGGTCGGCGACGTCCGCGGCGGCGGCGTGCAGACCGTGGTCGACCGTGACGAGCCCGGCGGGACGGTCCGCGGCGCGCGCCTCGAACGCCGTCGCGGCGGCGAGGGCGACCGAGTCGGCCCCACCCGAGCAGGCGACGAGCACCGGACCGGGCGGCAGGTCGCGCAGGCAGCGCCGGACGGCGACCCGGACCGCCGCGACGGCCGGAGGGGGCCCGCTCACGCCAGGACCCCGCGGTCAGCCGTGGACGCGGGTGACCCAGGCGGCCGGGTCGGCGATCTCGGCCGGCTGCGGCAACTGCTCCGGACCCGTCCAGACGGCGTTGAGCCCGTCCCAGCCGACCCGGCCGACGACCCCGCGGACGAACTTCGCCCCGTCGGCGTACTGCCGCGTCTTGGCGTCCAGGCCCAGCAGCCGGCGCAGCACCTGGTCGAGGCTGCCACCGCCCTTGCGGCGCTGGGTGAAACGGGAGCGGATGGTCGCCACGCTGGGTACGACCTGCGGGCCGACGTCGTCCATGACGACGTCGGCGTGGCCCTCCAGCAGGGACATGACGGCCACGAGCTTGCCGACGCGTTCGCGCTGGGCCGGAGTCTGCAGGAGGTCGGCGAGGCCGATGCCCGACCCCTCCGACGTCCCGCGCAGGACGTCCGGCAGCGACTGCAGGATGCCGGTGAGGCGTTCGGGCAGGTCCCGCGGCTGGGCCAGCAGGTCCCCGGACAGCCCGCGCGCCTCGGCCGTGACGTGCGCGCGCAGCCAGGGGTGCGCGCCGAACTGCAACCGGTGGGCCTCCTCGTGCAGGCAGACCCAGCGGCGGAAGTCGTGGGGGTCGACGTCGAGGTCCCGTTCGACCTGCACGACGTTGGGCGCCACGAGCAGCAGACGCCCCGGCTCCACCCGGCCGTCGGGTGCGTCGAGCCCGGCGAAGACGTCGAACTGGCCGAGCACGCGGCTGGAGAGGAAGGCGATGAGGCTGCCGAGCTCGGCCCCCGTCGTGCGGCGGCCGACGGCCGTCGTGGCCCGGTCGACGGCCAGACCGGCACGGCCGGGAGGCGACCCCGGGCGGTGCGGGACGACGACGGGGGCGAGCAGCGCACGGAACGCGTCCACGTTGGCCTGCGCCCAGGACGCCCGGTCGACGACGAGCGCGGGCGGCATGGGCTCGGGTGAGGGCAGGTGGGCCGTGGCGGCGACGGGACCGGCGGCCTCGGCGGCCGCCAGGCGCAGCTCGGCGACGACGTCGTCGATCTCGGCGCGGCTCAGCTTCGGACCGGGGCCGACGAGGCGGCCGGCGACCTGCGTGGCGAGGTCGAAGTCGACGAGGTCGACGACGGACCGGCCCTCCGGCGGCGCCTCGGCCCGGTCGTCCTCGACGGCGGTCCTGCCCTCGGCCGCATCGTCACTGCGTGCTCGCATGACGGCACCGTACGCGGCGGTGCTCCGGGTCCGGGACGGGGCACGGTCCCGCCGCGTCCCCGGACTCCCGGGCGCCGCCGCCGGGCCGGGACGGGCCTCAGCGGCAGCCGCAGCCCGCGAGCGCCGTGGCGAACCGGTCCTGCGCGCGCCGGGCGGAGACCGAACCGCCGGGCACGACGCTGTCGGACATCACGGCGAAGGCGAGCAGCCGCCCGTCGGCGTCGCGCAGGAAACCCGCGAGGCTGCTGACCCCGGTGAGCGTGCCCGTCTTGGCCCGCACGATCCCGGCCGCGGCAGCGGAGTCGGGCTGGTCGTACCGGTCCTCCAGCGTCCCGCTGACCCCCGCGACGGGCAGCCCCGCGGCCACCGGGCCGAGGTCGGGGTGCTTCCCGGAGGCGACGAGGGCGAGCACGGACGTCAGCGCGCGGGCGGTGATGCGCGTGCCGCGGCCCAGGCCGCTGGCGCCCTGCAACTGCACCCCCGTGACGTCGACCCCGAGGGCCGCGACCTCCCCGACGACCGCGGCGGAGGCGTCGTCGAAGGTGCCGGGGCGGTCGGTCGCGAGGGCGACGCGGCGGGCCAGGACCTCGGCGAGGGTGTTGTCGCTGGCCGTCAGCATGAACTCGACCTGCTCGGCGGTGGTGGCCGAGGCGACGGCGCCGAGCACCTGGGCGCCCGCGGGGGCCGCGGCGCGGACGACGGGGCCGGTCCCGGCGTCCAGGACGGTGACGCCGTCGGCGGCCAGGGCCCGGGCGAAGGTGGTCGCGGCCGCCAGCGCGGGGTCGGCGACGCGGGGGGCGTACTCGCCCGCGACCACGCGGCCCTCGTCGACGGCGAGCGGGGCGATCGGCATGACGAACCCCGATCCGACGTCCCCGGCACCCCACCCGGGCGACGTCGTGGGGCCGGTGAAGAGACCGTCGTCGAGGCGGACGGCGACGGTCGTGCGGCCCGCGGCGCGCAGCGAGTCCGCCGTCTGGGCGGCGAGGTCGGCCAGGCCCGCGTGCCCGTCGACGGCGTCGGGGTTCCCGGCGCCCGCGCCCAGCAGGACGTCGCCGCCGGCGACGAGGACGACCTCGTCCGGGGTGCTGCCGGCCACGACGCGCGTCTGCACGCGCGTGGTGTCGCCGAGGGCGCGCAGGGCGGCGACGGCGGTGAGGATCTTCGTCGTCGAGGCGGGCGTGCGCGGGACCGTGTCGGCGACGGCCAGCAGCGACCGGCCCGTGCGGGCGTCGACGACGCTGGAGGAGACCGAGGCCCCCAGCGTGGGGTCGGTGAGCAGCGGTCCCACGGTCCGGGCGAGGGCCGCCGGGTCCGGGACGGGCGCGTCGGCGGCCAGCGTCGGCAGCACGGGGGTGGCCGTCCCCGCGGGCGGCTGGGCCCCGGGCGCCGTGGGCAGGGGGCTCGCGGTGGGGGCGGGGGTCGTCGTCAGCGGGCCGGGGACGGCGCCCGCGACGTCCAGGCCGGCGTACCCCCCGACGAGGACGACGGTGGTGGCCCCGGCGGCGAGGGCGGCCTTGACCCGTCGCACGTCGCTCCCCCGTCGTCTGCCCCTGCTCGTCCGCCCGCGCCGTCACGGGCGGCGCACGGTGCGTCGCACCCGGTTCGTTCCGCGGGCCTGTTCTGCGCGACACTAGCGCGGTCCGTCGGCCAGGAGTCCTCCGGCCGACTGCGAACCACACCGTGACGGACGGGGTCGGCGACCCCGGTCGAGAGGAGCCCCGTGAGCACCCCAGTCGAGTTCGACGCGACCATCGAGATCCCCAAGGGTCAGCGCAACAAGTACGAGGTCGACCACGAGTCGGGCCGGATCCGCCTGGACCGCATGCTCTTCACGTCGACGCGGTACCCGCACGACTACGGGTTCATCGAGGGCACGCTGGGCGAGGACGGGGACCCGCTGGACGTCCTCGTCATCCTCGAGGAGCCCACCTTCCCCGGCTGCCTCATCACCTGCCGCGCGATCGGCCTGTTCCACATGCGCGACGAGGCCGGCGGTGACGACAAGATCCTCGCCGTGCCCGCGGGCGACCCGCGCTGGGCGAAGATCCAGGACCTCGACGACATCAGCGAGTTCGACCGCCTCGAGATCCAGCACTTCTTCGAGACGTACAAGGACCTCGAGCCCGGCAAGAGCGTCGAGGGCGCGAACTGGGCCGGCCGCGAGGAGGCGGTGAAGGAGATCCAGGCGAGCTTCGACCGCGCCAAGGGCACGTCCTACGAGCTGGGCGCGTCCGGCCACTGACGCCCGCCCGCCTGGGGGCTCGTTGACGCATCCGGCTCACCCTAGGAGCGCGATGCGTCGACGAGCCCGACCCCCGGGCCGCGCCTCTCGCGAGCTCGTTGACGCATCCGGCTCGACCTAAGAGCGCGATGCTGGAGCCGGCGCGCTAGCGCCGGACAACGAGCCCACCCCCCGGGCCGCGCGCACGAACGCCCCGGCGCCGACGACGAGGTCGGCGCCCGGGGCGTCGGTGTCAGGAGGGCGAGGTCAGGAGGGGCGGGTCCCCAGGGACATGAGCCCCGAGCGGTAGATCGAGCTCGTCCGCACGTTCGCGCCGGTGTGCGGCGCCTCCACCATCGTCCCCGGCGCGATGACCATGCCCACGTGGTGGATGGTCGACGGGTCCGACGTGTCGGTGGCGTAGAACACGAGGTCGCCGGGTTCGAGGTCGGCGAGGTCCACCTTGGCCTCGCCGGAGTACTGCATCCGCGAGGAGTGCGGCAGCGAGACGCCCGCGGCGCCCCAAGCCTGCATGGTCAGCCCGGAGCAGTCGAAGGAGTCGGGGCCGTCCGCGGCCCACAGGTAGGGCTTGCCGAGCTGCGCGAGGGCCCAGTCGACGGCGGTGTTCGCGCCCGCCGTCGGGCCGGCCGCACGGCGCACGCTGGCAGCCGACCCGCCCCCCGCGGAGGAGCGGGCCGCGGCCTGCGCGGCGGCCTGGGCGGCGGCGGCCGCGGCGGCCTGGCGCTCGGCCTCGATCCCGGCCTGGCGCTGCTGCTCGAGCTGGACGGTCGTCTGCTGCAGGGTCGCGAGCTGGGCCAGGAGCGCGTTCGTCTGCTGCTGGGTCGCGGCGACGACCGCGTCGGCGGCGTCGGCGGCCTGCTGGGCGGCGGCGCGCGCGGTGGCGGCCTGCGCGGTGGCGGCCTCCTGGGCGGACTTGGCGGCGGCGGCCTGCGCGGCCGTCGACTGCGCGAGGGCCTTGGCGTCCGCGGCCTGCTGCTGGACGTCGGCGCGGTTGCCGGCGAGGTGGTCCAGGGTGGCCTGGCCGTTGACGTAGTCCTCGATGTCACCGGTCGTGACGACGGTGGCCAGCGGGGAGTAGTCGTCGGAGCCGCCGCGGTACTGCTCGGAGGCGACGCGGCCGAGGGCCGTGCGCGCCTGCTCGTAGGCGGCGGCCGCCCGGTCGGCGGCGGCCTCGGCGGCCGTGGCCTCGGTGGTGCGCTGCTGCAGCAGCGCCTGCGCCTCGTCGTAGTCCTCGGCGGCGACCGACAGCTTCGTCTGGGCGGCGTCGAGCTGGTCCTGCTGGGCGGCCAGCTGGGCCTGCAGCGAGGCCACCTGACCGGCCTTCGCGGCGGCGGCGGCCTGGGCCGCGTCGACGTCGCCCTGGCTCGGGTAGACGGGGTCCGCGGCGGCCGAGCCCTGCAGGCCGGCGATCGCGGCGACGGGGACGGCGGTGGCGAACGCCAGCAGCAACGCCCGTCGGGTGGTGCGCTCAGCCACAGAGTTCACCCAGAGTAGTCAGTCCCGTCACAGCGTGAAGACTAGCCACACCTCGTCCCGCTGTGAACACCTGTCGCTCACAGGTTGCGCGAACGAACGGGTGAGACGTGCCCCCGAGTGTTCCGGTCCCCCGTGCCCAGCCCGTTACGATCGACTGTCGCCCGGCCGGCGGCGGGTCGTCGAGCAGGGGGTAGTGGTGTCCGAACTCATGCAGATCGGCGAGGTCGTCGAACGAGTCGGGTACAGCTTCCGCACCATCCGGTACTACGACGAGATGGGCCTGGTCACCCCGAACCAGCGCACACCCGGCGGCTTCCGGCTCTACAGCGAGATGGACGTCTACCGCCTCCTCGTCCTCAAGCGCATGAAGCCGCTCGACTTCTCCCTCGACGAGATGCGCGAGCTCCTGTCCGTCCTCGACGCCCTCGACGGCCGGCTGCCCTCGGAGACGCCGCGCGAGGAGCTGTTCGCCAAGCTCGACGAGTTCCGCCAGGCCGCCGACGCGCGGGTGGAGAAGCTGCGGGACCGGCTCATGATGGCCGAGGAGTTCGCCCAGCGGCTGCGCGACGAGGCCGAGGGCCGCACCGACGGCGGCTCCCCGGCCCCCGAACCGCCCGTGCGCGAGAGCCACCCGAGCGTCTGACCCTCAAGCGCGCCCGCACGGGGGTCGATGCCCCCGTGTGCTCAAGCGCGTGCTCCCGGTCGTGGTCATGGTGGCGCTCGTCGCGTTCGCCGGGACCGTCCTGCTGCGCCAGCCCGCCACCACGACCGCGGCGGGACGGGTCACCAGCGCCCGCACGGACGAGGTCTGCCTGGACGCGCAGGGGCACGACGTCTGCCTGGACCGCGAGCACGTCGAGCACCTGCGGGTCGGCGCGATGCGCACCGGCGACTGCGTCGACGTGACGTGGGCCGGCGACCTCGTCGTCGCCGCGTCCCTCGTCAGCGTCGTCCGGTGCTGAGTCGTCGGGTGCTGACAGCCCGGAAGGTCGGCGTGGTAGCTCAGCCCGCGTAGGGCAGCGCCGGCATCCCCTTCACGCCCGGCACGAAGCGGAAGATGCTCCCCGCCGCCGGGTCGTCGTCGTCCTCGAGCCCCTCGCGCGAGGTGGTGATGAACAGCTCGGAGTAGTCCTCACCGCCGAAGGTGCAGGCCGTGACCTGGCGGGCGCCGACCTCGACGACGGCGTCGAGCGTGCCGTCGGGGGCGTAGCGGCGGACGGCGGACCCGCCGAACAGGCCCATCCACACCCCGCCCTCGGCGTCGACGCACAGGCCGTCGGGGCGGTTGGTGCCGCTCTCGTCGTTGACCTGGGCGAAGGGACGGCGGTTCGTCAGGCCCGCGTCGCGGGAGTAGTCGAAGACGTCGGTGCGGCCCGTCGCGGTGTCGTTGTAGTAGGCCAGCATCCCGTCCGGGCTCCAGCCGAGGCCGTTGGAGATCGTCACGTGCTCGACGACGACCTCGACGTTCCGGTCGGCGTCGAGACGGAAGACGGCCCCGCGACCTTCGCCCTTGCCGTCGGCCTGGTCGTAGGCCATGTTCCCGGCGTAGAAGCGGCCGTCGGGGTCGCAGCCACCCTCGTTCATGCGGATCCGCACGCGCGGGCCCCACAGCTCGGGCAGGCGGGTCAGCTCGCCGTCGGCGTCCTCGAGGACGATGCCGCGCTCGACGGCGACGACCGCTCCCCCACCGACGCGGGGTCGGGTGATCGCCACGATGTCCCCGTAGTGCTTGCGCGACGTCGACCCATCGGCACCGAGGGTCACGATGTCGCCCTCGTTGAGGTCGACGAACCGCAGCCCTCCCCACGTCGGGGACCAGCAGGGCCCCTCGCCGTGTCCCACGAGCCGGTCCGTGATGCGCTCCGCTGCTGCCACGCTCCGCACCCTAGGCCACCGGTCCCGGAACCTTCGGGGTCCCCGGGACTCGATAGGGTCATCGCCGGGGCGAATGGCCGTTCGCGTCGGGGTCGACCGGAGGGGAGTCGACCTCGACGGGGCCGCCCGGCCAGTGGTCCCTCAGAGGGCGGGCGTGGGGTGGTAGGCCAGCTCCGGCCGCCCCGACCCGCCGTACCGCGGCTCGCGCCGGGCCCGGCCCGCGGACGTGAGGTGCTCGAGGTAGCGGCGCGCCGAGACGCGCGACAACCCCGTCCCCGCCGCCACCTCGGCCGCCGAGAGCCCCTGTCCCGCAGGCGCTTCCCGCAACGCCGCGACGACGGCCTGCAACGTCGGCCCGGCCACGCCGCGGGCCGGGACGGCAGAGGTGCGCAGCTGGGACAGCGCCTCGTCGATGGCCTGCTGGTCGATGCCGTGGTCCCCCGAGGCGGCCGCGACGTCGGCGCGGAACCGCGCGTAGGCCCGCAGCCGCTCCTCCAGCGCCGCGGCCGTGAAGGGCTTCAGCAGGTACTGCACGACCCCCATCGACAGCGACTGCCGCACGACGGCCGGGTCGCGGGCCGCCGTGACCGCGATGACGTCGGCGGGCACCGCCGCCGCGCGCAGGGCCCGCAGCACCTGCAGGCCGTCGACGTCGGGCAGCGTCATGTCGAGCAGGACGAGGTCGATGGGCGTCCGCTCCCCGGCCGCCCCCACCGCGGCGAGCGCCTGGCGCCCGGAGTTCGCGACGGCCACGACGGTGAAGCCGGGCACGGCGGAGACCTTGTCGGCGTGCCCGGCCGCGAGCAGCGGGTCGTCCTCGACCACGAGGACGCGGATCACGAGTGCACTGCGGCGGCCGTGCGGACCGGCAGCTCCACGACGACCGTCCCACCGCCGTCGTCGAGGGTCACGGGCTCCTCCACGCGCACCGTCCCACCGTGCCGCCGGACGACCTGACCCACCAGCGCGAGCCCGAGCCCGTGGGCCCCCTCGGGCGACAACCGGTGCTCCTTGCGCGACCAGCCGCGTTGCATCGCCCGCTCCAGCTGTCCGGCGGGCAACCCCTCGCCGGAGTCGGTGACGCGCACCTCGACCCGGCCGGCCGGTGCCGTGATGCGGACGCGGACCCAGCGGGGTCCCGGGGCCTCCAGCGCGGCCTCGACCGCGTTGTCGACGAGGTTGCCGACGACGGTGACGAGGTCGCGCGCCGGCAACAGCCCCTCGGCCAGGGCGGTGTCCGGTTCCACCTCGAGCTCGACCCCGCGCTCGGCCGCCTGGGCGGACTTGCCGATGAGCAGGGCGGCGACCGCCGGGTCCGCCACGTCGGCGACCACGAGGTCGGTGAGCTGTTGCGCCGCCACCAGTTCCGCGGTCGCGAACTCGACGGCCCGCTCGGCCTGCCCCTGCTCGACGAGGGTCACGACGACGTGCAGCCGGTTCGCCGACTCGTGGGCCTGGGACCGCAGCGCCTCGGCCAGCGCGCGGACGGCGTCGAGGTCGCGCGTCAGGGCCCGCAGCTCGGTGTGGTCGCGCAGCGTCACGACCGTCCCGACGCGGCGACCCTCCCAGTGCGCGTCGAGGCGGCTCACGACGAGGACGCGGTCGTCGGTGACCTGCACGTCGTCGACGACGTCCTCGCCGGACTCCAGCAGCCGGCTGAGCGCGGGACCGAGCTCCAGCTCCCCGTCCTCACCCGTCAGCAGCAGGCGCCGCGCCTCGTCGTTGGCCACCTGTACGCGCCCAGCGGGGTCGACGACGACGAGGCCCTCCCGCAGCGAGTGCAGGACGGC
This sequence comes from Kineococcus sp. NPDC059986, assembly GCF_040702905.1. Lineage (NCBI taxonomy): Bacteria > Bacillati > Actinomycetota > Actinomycetes > Kineosporiales > Kineosporiaceae > Kineococcus > Kineococcus sp. NPDC059986. The sequence goes on from NZ_JBFBND010000002.1 coordinate 82,716, forward strand.
GTCGTTGACCTCCCACATCCGCGTGAGGTCGGCCGGTTCGAGGCCGTGGGTGCGGCGCCGGACCCACCGCGACAGCGCCCAGCTGCCGACGAGGGACAGCGCCAGGGCCAGCGTCAGCGCGAGCACGAGGACCGGCAGGCGCGCCAGCAGGTCCTGGGTGACCGAACGCGTCGCGACACCGGCCGCGACCGCCCCGACGACCTGCCCGTCCGGGCCGCGGACGGGCAGGACGGCGCGCACGGACGGCCCCAGCGTCCCCGTGTACGTCTCGACGACCCTGCCGCCGGCCAGCGCCGCGTCCGCGTTGCCGACGAACGTCTGCCCGATGCGGCGCGGGTCGGGGTGGGTCCAGCGGACCTTGTCGCGGTCCATGACGGTGATGAAGTAGACGCCCGTCGCCTTCCGGACGGCCTCGACGTGCTCCTGGACCTCGGCCCGGTCGGCCGTCGCGGGGTCGGCCAGGCCGTCGCGGACGTCGGGGGCCTGCGCCACGGCCGCGGCGACGTCGGTCACCTCGACGGTGGCGTCCCGCCGGGTGTCGGTGTTCAGCTGCCAGCCCAGCGCGGCCGTCGCCCCGAGCAGGACGATGCCGACGACGAGCAGCTGCAGCAGCAGGACGCGGGAGGCCAGCGTCCAGTGCCGGCGGCGCCGTCCGGTCGCCAGCGCGGCCGGGACGTGAACGAAACGACCGGAAGCACGACCGGTCCGCCCTCCTATGAGCACCATCACCCCAGTCCTTCAGCCAGCAGTTCCCGGACGTCGACGTCACCGAGAGGGTCCCATGAGCACAGGCGCTCAGAACTCCGCTTCCGCGTTCCCCGCCCCGCAGGTCACCAAGAAGCGCGACCGCACGCACTTCCTGTACATCGCCGTCATCGTGGCGGTCGCCGCCGGCATCGCCGTGGGCCTCCTGGCGCCGGACCTCGGCAAGGAGCTCAAGCCGCTCGGGACGGGCTTCGTCGCGCTGGTCAAGATGATGATCGCGCCCATCATCTTCTGCACCATCGTCCTCGGCATCGGCTCGGTCCGGCAGGCGGCGCAGGTCGGCCGCGTCGGTGGCACGGCTCTCCTGTACTTCCTCGTGATGAGCGGGTTCGCCCTCGTCATCGGCCTCGTCGTCGGGAACCTGCTGCCGACCACGAACCTCCAGCTGACCGACTCCCTGCGCGGTCAGGGCGCCCAGCTCGCCGAGAAGGCGGGCGAGAGCGGCGGCACCACCGAGTTCCTGCTCGGCATCATCCCGACCTCGCTGCCCTCGGCCCTGACCGACGGATCCGTCCTGGAGGCCCTCTTCGTCGCCCTCCTGGTCGGGTTCGCCATCCAGGGCCTCGGCGAGACGGGCCAGAAGGCCCTCAAGGCCGTCGAGGTCATCAAGAAGATCATCTTCAAGGTCCTCGCGATGGTCATGTGGGTCGCGCCGATCGGGGCGTTCGGCGCCATCGCGGCCGTCGTCGGCGAGACCGGGGTCGAGGCGCTGAAGGCGCTCGCCATCGTCATGGTCGGGTTCTACGTCACCTGCGCGCTGTTCATCTTCATCGTCCTCGGCCTGCTGCTGCGGGTCGTCGCGAAGATCTCGCTGTTCAAGGTCCTGAAGTACGTGGCCCGCGAACTCCTGCTCATCGTCTCCACCTCCAGCTCCGAGACCGCGCTGCCCCGCCTCATCGCCAAGATGGAGCACGCCGGCGTCTCGAAGTCCACGGTCGGGATCGTCGTCCCGACGGGGTACTCCTTCAACCTCGACGGCACCGCGATCTACCTGACGATGTCCTCGCTGTTCATCGCCAGCTCCCTCGGCGACCCGCTGTCGATCGGTGAGCAGGTCTCCCTGCTGCTCTTCATGGTCGTCGCCTCCAAGGGTGCGGCCGGGGTCTCCGGCGCCGGCCTGGCCACGCTCGCCGGCGGTCTCGCCGCCCACAAGCCGGCCCTGCTGGACGGCGTCGGGCTCATCGTCGGCATCGACCGGTTCATGTCCGAGGCCCGCGCGGTGACGAACTTCATCGGCAACACCGTCGGCACCCTGGTCATCGCGACGTGGAGCCGCACGCTGGACCGCGAGCAGCTCACCGAGGTCCTCGCCGGCAACCGCCCGTTCGACGAGACGTCGATGGACCCGGCGAACTCCGCTCCCGTGCAGCAGGAGCAGAAGACGCCGGTCACCGTCCGCTGACGCCGGGAGGGAACTCCCCCGAGGACACGGACGCCCCGACCCTGGACGAGGGTCGGGGCGTTCGGCCGTTCCGGGGCGGGTGGGTCCTCAGACCCGGAAGCGGGCGACCTGCTCGCGCAGCTGCACGGCCATGCTCGACAGTTCCGCGACGGCCACCCGGGTCTGGGCGACCCCCTCGCTGGTCACGGACGCGGCGTCGGCGACGGAGCCGACGTTCTCGGCGATCTGCCCCGAACCGACGGCCGCGTCGGCCACGTTGCGGTTCATCTCCGCGGTCGTGGCGGTCTGCTCCTCGACGGCCGAGGCGATGGTGCCCTGGTGGTCGGAGATCTGGGTGATGACCGCGGCGATCTCCCCGATCGCGGCCGCCGCCGACACCGCGTCCTCCTGGATGCGCTGGACGCGGCGGGCGATGTCCTCGGTGGCCTGGGCGGTCTGGACGGACAGTTCCTTGACCTCACCGGCGACGACGGCGAACCCCTTGCCCGCGTCCCCGGCACGGGCGGCCTCGATCGTCGCGTTGAGCGCGAGGAGGTTCGTCTGCTCCGCGATCGCGGTGATGACCTTGATGACGTTGCCGATCTCGCGCGAACTCTCCCCCAGCGCCGAGACGGTGCTGTTGGTGGAGTCCGCGATGGCCACCGCGCTCCCGGCGACGCGGGCGACCTCGGTGGTGCCGCCGGAGATCTCCGAGATCGAGGCGCCCATCTCCTCGGCGCTCGCCGCGACGGTCTGCAGGTTCGCCGAGACCTCCTGGGCGGCGGAGGCGACGAGCTGGGCCTGGGCCGAGGTGCGGTGCGCGGAGTCGGCGATGCCGGCCGCGGTCGCGGTCATCTCCTCGGCGGCCGCGGACACCGCGGTCGAGGACTGGCCGACGCTGCTCAGCAGCGAGCGGAGGTTGCCGAGCGCGGTGTTCAGCGCGCCGGCGGTCTCGCCGAGCTCGTCGCGGGAGTCCACCGTCACGTCGTGGGTGAGGTCGCCGTCGGCGAGCGAGAGAGCGGACTCGCGCAGGCGGTGGATGCGGCGCACGATCGTCGACCCGACGACCGTGGCGAGGACGCCGCTCAGCAGCAGGCCGACGATCCCGACGACGACGATGACCGTGACGGCCGTCCCCGCCGCGCGGTCGGCGCGGGCGACGGCCGCGTTGCCGAGTTCGGTCTGCTTGTCGAGCTCCGCGGCCACGTCGTTGAGGAACTTCGTGGTGATGCCGCGGACCTGCGCGATGTAGGCGGCCTCGTAGGCCAGCGGCCCCTGGTCGGCGACGGGCTTGATGGCGTCGGAGGCGGCCCAGTAGGCCGTGAGCTGCTGCTGGGCGTCGGCCATCGCGGCGTCGTCGACGACGAACGGCTCGTACGCGGCGAGGGAGGCCTCGAGCTTGGCGCGGTAGTCGGCCTGCTCCTGCAGGATCTTCGCCCGGTCGCCCTCGGCGACGGGGCCGTACTCGATGACGCGGGTCTTCGTCGCCTGGAACCAGCGCTGCGCGTCGGTCAGGTGGGTGCGGGGTGCGACGTGCAGGCGCTGGGTGGTCGCCATGTCCGAGCGGAGCTCCAGGACGCGGGACACCCCCACGGCGCCGATGACGACGGAGACCACCGCCATGAGAGCGATGAGGGCGAAGATCTTGGTCTTGACGGGGAGGTCCAGCACTGTGCGCACGAACGTTCCATCGGCATGATCGCGACGGGACTGACCCCCGTCGTGGGACCGTGCCCGGGTGCGCACCCGGAGAACCCCACTGGTCCTGCTGACGGTGGCCGGGGCGGTGCTGCTGGCCGCCGGCCTCGCCGTCCTGCTGCGGCCGAGGACGTTCGACATCGGCTGGATCGGGGTGCCGGGCTGCCCCACCCCGTTCCAGGGGGGCGCGGTGCTGCTGACCTCCGGTCAGGGGTGGGGACTGCTCGCCGCCGTCACCGGGCTGGTGCTCCTGGCGGCCGCGGCCGGCTGGGTCGTCGGGGCCCGCCTCAGCCGCGGAGGTCCGCCAGGCGGCGCCGGCCCACGTCCAGCGTCTCGGTGACGACCGGCGCGATCTGGTCGGCTTCGAGGAGGAACCCGTCGTGGCCCGAGGTCGACGTCACGACGCGCAGGCCCCCGACGACCGACGAGGCCGCCTCGACGATGCGCCGGGAGTCGGCGACCGGGTAGAGCCGGTCGGAGTCGACGGCCACGACGACCAGGGGCGTCCGCACGGCGGCGAGCGCCGCCTGCGTCCCGCCGCGGCCCAGACCGACGTCCCACGTGTTCATGGCATCGGTGAGCGCGACGTAGGACCCCGCGTCGAAGCGGCGCACCAGCTTGTCGGCGTGGTGGTCGAGGTAGCTCTGCACCGCGTACCGGCCCGGAGCCCGCGGATCGAGGGGGTCCTCGCCGAACTGGGCCTCGCGCCCGAAGCGGACGTCGAGCTCGGCGGCCGTCCGGTAGGACAGGTGGGCCAGCCGCCGGGCCAGGCCGAGCCCGGTGTGCGGGCCCTGTCCGTCCGGGGCGTCGTGGTAGTCCCCACCGCGCCAGCCCGGGTCGGAGACGATGGCGGTGATCTGGGCGCTCTGGCCGCCGATCTGGTCGGCGGTGGCGGCCGCAGCCGAGGCCAGGACGAGCGCGGCTCCGACGCGGTCCGGTTGCGCCGCAGCCCACTCCAGGGACCGCATGCCCCCCATCGACCCGCCGAGCACGGCGGCGAAGCGCGCGATGCCGAGGTGGTCGGCCAGGCGCACCTCGGCTGCGACCTGGTCGGCGACGGTGAGCCGCGGGAACGCCGACCCCCACGGCCGGGACGTGCCCGGCCGCGGCGAGGACGGTCCCGTGCTGCCCTGGCAGCCGCCGACGACGTTCGCCGCGACGACGAACCAGCGGTCGGTGTCCAGCGCCCTGCCCGGCCCGACGAGGGCGGACCACCAGCCGGCCGTGGGGTGGCCCGGCCCCGCCTCGCCCGTGACGTGGGAGTCCCCCGTCAGGGCGTGCTCGACGAGGACGGCGTTGGACCCGTCCGCCGCGAGCGTCCCCCACGTCTCGTAGGCCACGCGGACCTCGGGCAGGAGACCGCCCAGCTGCAGCGGCAGGTCGCCGACGTCTGCGAAGCGCCGGTGCCCGACCGGGTCCCCCTCGCGCCAGGCCCCGCTCGCCGGGGGCGGGGGCGGGACCAGGGCGCGCGCGACCTGCTCAGGAACGTCCGCAGCCAGCTCCCGCGCACCCACGTCATGACCCACTTCGGCGACGACCACTCTCGTTCGGACCCCCTCGACGTCCCAGTGTCCCCGACCGCGGGCGGTCAGGCGGACACGGACGGGGACGAGGAACGGGTGGCGGCGGCGGCCGCGAAGCCGACGCGCAGGTCGGCCAGGACGTCGGCGATGTTCTCGACCCCGACGGCGAGGCGCACGAGGCCCGGCGTCACACCGGAGGCCCGCTGCTCCTCCTCCGACAGCTGGCTGTGCGTCGTGGAGGCCGGGTGGACGACGAGCGAGCGCACGTCCCCGATGTTCGCGACGTGGCTGTGCAGCACGAGCGCGTCGACGAACGCCTTGCCGGCGGCCAGACCGCCGGCGATCTCGAAGGCCAGGACCGCACCGGACCCCTTGGGCGCGTACTTCTGCGCCTGCGCGTGCCACGGCGAGGACGGCAGCGAGGCCCAGTTCACCGAGAGGACGTCGTCGCGCTCGGAGAGGAAGGTGGCGACCTTCCCGGCGTTCTCGACGTGCCGTTCCATGCGCAGGGACAGCGTCTCCAGGCCCTGGGCGATGAGGAACGCGTTGAAGGGCGCGACGGCCGGACCGAGGTCGCGCAGGAGCTGCACGCGCAGCTTGACGAGGTACGCCAGCGGGCCGACGGCGTCGGTGAAGACGACGCCGTGGTAGCTCGGGTCGGGCGTCGTCAGGCCGGGGAAGCGGCCGGAGCCGGCCCAGTCGAAGCGTCCGGAGTCGACGACGGCGCCGGCGACGGTCGTGCCGTGGCCGCCGAGGTACTTCGTCGCCGAGTGCACGACGACGTCCGCGCCGTGCTCCAGCGGCCGGACCAGGTACGGCGTCGCGATGGTGTTGTCGACGACGAGCGGCACGCCATGCTCGTGCGCGACGCCCGCCACGACCTCGATGTCGAGGACGTCGCCCGCGGGGTTGGAGATCGTCTCGCCGTAGAAGAGCTTGGTCTCCGGCCGGACGGCGGCGGCCCAGGACGCGGGGTCGTCGGGGTCCTCGACGAAGCTCACGGTGATGCCCATCTTGGGCAGCGTGTAGTGGAAGAGGTTGTAGGTGCCGCCGTACAACCGGGGGCTGGAGACGACGTGGTCACCGGCCTGCGCGATGTTGAGGACCGCCAGCGTCTCGGCGGCCTGGCCGGAGGCGACGAGCAGGGCCCCCACGCCGCCCTCGAGCGCGGCGATGCGCTGCTCGACGACGTCCTGCGTGGGGTTCATGATCCGCGTGTAGATGTTGCCCGTCTCGGCGAGGCCGAAGAGGGCGGCCGCGTGGTCGGTGTCGCGGAACGCGTAGCTCGTCGTCTGGTAGATCGGCAGCGCGCGGGCGCCGGTCGTCGGGTCGGGAGTCTGGCCGGCGTGGACCTGGAGGGTCTCGAAGCTCCAGGTGGAGGGGTCGACGGCAGGGGTGTTCTCGGTGCTCACGGGGTGTCCTTCGGCTGGGCGGGGTGGGGTCGGGGCGCGTCAGGGGCGCCGACACAGCCCGTCGAAGAGGTACGCGCGACGGCTCGGCCAGAACGGGTCGAGCACGACCAGCAGCGGGAGCACGCTCCGATGGTGCCGGTGGGGGGAACCTCGCGGCAACCTGCAGGACTCCGGTTGTGCGCTCAAGATCAACAGAGAGTGTTCTAACGAACACTCCTCGAAATCGCCCGACGTCTGGCAGGCTGGCCCAGCAACTCTGTGCGACACCCCAGACACGTTCAGCAGCACCCCTTGACGTCTACCCCAGTTGTGGAGCCTCGATGGACGACCAGCGCACCCCCGCGGCCAGCCCCGCGCAGGTGGCCGACGACTCGGTCCAGGTGATCCGCTGGGACGCCCCCAAGTGGGCGTCCCGTGGACTCGAGGTCGAGGGCGGGTGGCTCCACAGCTACGAGGCCCGCGTCGTGCCCCTCGAGGGCGACGAGGGCGCCGAGCGTCCCTGCCCCGTGCGGTTGGAGTCCACCGACCTCGCCTACGCCGAGAACGGCCAGACCGTCCTGCGCCGCTTCGGACCGCGCGTGTTCATCGGCGAGATCGGGCAGCTGTCGCTGCCCGAGGCCCAGCGCCTCGTCGCCGCCCTCACCGAGGTCATCGAGCGGGCCGAGGGCCCCACCGCCTGACGTCCCGCCCCGGGCCGCCGCCGGCCCGGGGGTCGGCCTCGTTGCCTCCCCGCGGTCGATCACCGACCGCGGTGGGCCACCGCGAACCCACCCGCCGCCGCCACCGCGCCCCCGCGGGGGCCCGGCCGCCGGATCGTGGGGCCCTCGCTCTCGGTGAACGACAGCGAGGTGCCAACGATCCGCCCCCCGCGCACCCCGCCCGCGCCCCCGACCGCGCACCCCGACACCCGGCGGACGGGAGGGGTGCCCGGGACCGGATACGTTGCCGCCATGACCCAGCGCACCGGCCGCGCCGTCCGGATCACCGAACCCGGCTCCCTCGAACTCCTCGACACCACGCACGCCGAACCCGGTCCGGGCGAGGCCCTCGTCGAGGTCGCCTACTGCGGCATCTGCGGCTCCGACCGCGAGGTCTTCGCGGGCACGCGACCGGCCGAGTTCGTCCGCTACCCGGTCGTCCCGGGACACGAGTGGTCCGGGACGGTCCGCGCCGTCGGGGCGGGAGTGCCCGAGCAGCTCGTCGGCCGCGGGGTCGTGGGCCAAGGCATCCGGACCGCGGAGGGGACGCCGGCCTCGGTCGAGGGCGACACCGAGGGCTGGCCGCAGGAGTACGAGGAGACGGGGTTCACCCTGTCCGGCGGCTGGTCGACGTGGCTGACGCTGCCCGCGCGCTACCTGCACCTGCTGCCCGAGGGCGCCGACCTGCGCGCCGCGGCCGGCATCGAACCCGCCGCCTGCGTCGCCGAGGCCGTCCTGCTGGCCGACGTGAGCGCCGGCTCCAAGGTCGCCGTCATCGGCGCGGGCACGCTCGGTCTGCTCTGCGTGCAGCTGCTCAAGGGCGCCGGGTGCGAGGTGACGGTCGTCCACCACAACGACGAGCGCCGCGAACTGGCAGAACGCTGCGGCGCGGCTCACTACACGGGCGACGCCTCGACGCTGGGCGCGACCTTCGACGCGGTCGTCGAGGCCGCCGGGGTCCCGGGGATCGCCCGGACGGCCGTCCGGCTGGCCCGCCGCGGGGGCCGCGTCGTCCTCACCGGCATCCCCGCGCAGGACGCCGACGACCTGTCCTCGCTCGAGCTGGTCTCGCGCAACGTCCACGTCCTCACCGTCTTCGGCGCCCCGACGCGGGCCTGGGCGTACGCCGTGCGGGCCTTCTCCGCGGGGGTCCTGGACCCGACGCCGCTCATCACCCACGAGTTCGACCTGGCCGACGCGCAGGCCGCCCTCGACGAGCTCGCGGCCCGCCGCGGGGCCCTCAAGGTCCTGCTGAAGCCCTGAACGTCTAGAAGCGGGACCCCGGACTTCCAGGGGTCCCGCGGCAGACGGGTGGTTGCGTCCGGGACGGCTCAGGTCCGTCGGAGGCCGCGACGAGACGCCATGTGTGACCGCAGCGCGCCTTCGCCTCCCCCGCCGACCGCGCCGCAGCCGACCCCTGCAGACCACCCTCCTGGGCCTCGTGCTCGTGCCCGTCCTGGGGCTCTCGGTGGTGGCGGGCGTCAGCGTGGACGACCGGGTCACCCGCGCCCAGGACGCCGAGTCGGGGCTGGACGAGGTCCGCACGGCCGTCGCCCTCGACGACGTCCGCACGGCCGTCGGGCAGGAGATCGTCCCCGTCCTCGGGGTGGCGGCGCTGCGGCAGTCGCAGGTGCTGGCGAGCTTCGGCCTGTCCTCCGGCGACGCCGTGCGGCGCCTGCAGGAGCGCAGCGCCTCCGGTCTGGTCGGCAGCACGAGCGCCACGGACGTGGCGGTGAACGGGGCCCGCGCCGGCCAGGGTCTCGGGTCCGACCCCGTGCTCGCCGAACTGCCCGGTCGGCTCCGGGAGGCCCGCTCGGTGACGGCGGACGACGTCGACCAGGGCTTGAAGCTCTACGACCAGCTGCTGAACGACCTCACCGCCGCCGTCAACGAGCACCTGGGCGCGGCCCGCCAGCTCGGCCTGGAGGGCGACGTGGCCGCGGCCCTCGCCGACCTGCAGCGCGTCTCGCGCGCCTCGGCCCTGGCCAGCCGGCAGACCACCACCTACATGGCCATGGTGACGGACGGCACCACCGTGCACCGCAACGACTTCCTGCGCGTGTGGGGGGCGTACCGGCAGGCCTCCGACGACGTCGTCACCTTCTCCAGCCTGCCCGTCGCCTCGGACTGGTCGATGGCCGAGGGGTCGCCGCCCGCCCAGCGCCTCAACCAGGTGCTGGACCGGGTGGCCGAGCAGGACCAGACCTTCGTGTCCGACGGCCTGACCGCGGTCGGCCTGAACCTCGCCGAACGGGACGGGGCCCTGCGCGCCGTTCTCGCGCGCACGGCCGCCGTCGTCGTCGCCGACGCGCAGCAGCAGGCCGAGGGGGCCCGCCGCGAGCTGCAGCAGCTCCTCGTCCTGTGCGCCCTCGTCGTCGCCGCGACGTTCGCGGGGACGCTCGTGGTGCGGCGCGCCATCGCCGCCCCCCTGCGCCGGCTCGCCGAGCAGGCGCGCACGGTCGCCGACGGAGAGCTCATCGACATCGAGGAGAGCGGCCCGACCGAGGTGCGGACCGTGGCGCAGGGCCTGACCGCGGCCACCGAGACGCTGCGCCGGGTCAAGGTGCAGGTCGAGGCCATCGCCGCGGGCGAGCTCGACAGCGAGGTCGTCCGCACCCCCGTCCCGGGGCCCCTCGGGGAGGTCGTCCACACCTCGCTCGTGCAGGTGCTCGCGTTCTTCCACGAGCGCGAGCAGCTGCAGGCCGACCTGGCCCACCAGGCGGCGCACGACGCCCTCACCGAACTGCCCAACCGCGCCCAGTCCCTCGTCCTCACCGAGCGCGCCCTGCACCGCGCGGCGCGCCACGGTCACCGCGTCGGACTGCTCTTCGTCGACCTCGACCACTTCAAGTCCGTCAACGACAGCTTCGGGCACGCCGCGGGCGACGAGCTGCTGCGCACCGTCGCCGCGCGCATGCACGACACGGTCCGCGGCGGCGACGTGGTGTGCCGGCTCGGCGGCGACGAGTTCGTCGTGCTCGTCGAGGGCGTGGAGGACGAGAAGGGGCTCGTCGACCTCGGCGTCCGCCTCATCACCGCGCTCAGCGCCCCCGTCGCCCTCGAGGGGCTGTCGAAGGCCCAGCACGTCCGGGTCGGAGCGAGCGTGGGCGTGGCCGTGAGCGTGCCCGGCGCGCTGGACGCCGAGCGCCTCATCCAGGACGCGGACGCGGCCGCCTACCGGGCCAAGGCCGCCGGCCGCGGCGTCGTGGAGGTCTTCGACGACGAGCTGCGCGCCGAGCTCAGCGCCCGCACCGAGCTGGAGTCGGCCCTGCGCGTGGGCCTGGAGACGGGCGAGCTGGTCCTGTACTACCAGCCGGTCCTGGACCTGGAGACGGGCCGGACGAAGAGCGTCGAGGCGCTCGTCCGCTGGCAGCGTCCCGGCCACGGGCTCGTGCCGCCGGACGCCTTCATCCCCGTCGCCGAGGCCTCCTCCCTCGTGTGCGACCTCGGTCGCTGGGCCCTGGCCGAGGCGACCGCCCAGCTGGTCCGCTGGGACACCGAGGGCGGTCACCGCGCCGGTCTGGACGTCGCCGTCAACATCTCCGGCCGGCACCTGGCCCAGGCGCACCTGCTCGACGACGTCACCGACGCCCTCACGGCGAGCGGAATCCACCCGAACCGGCTGACGATCGAGATCACCGAGACCGTCCTCGTCGACGAACCCCTCGCCCTGGAGCACCTGCGTTCGCTGCGCGAGATCGGGGTGCGCGTCGCGATCGACGACTTCGGGACGGGGTACACCTCGATCGGCCAGCTGTCCCGGCTGCCCGTCGACGTGCTGAAGATCGACCGCAGCTTCGTCTCCTCCCCCGAGGCCGGCAACGCCGACCTGGTGCGGCTGCTCATCAGCGCCGCGCACAGCTTCTCCCTCGGGGTGGTGGCCGAGGGGGTCGAGGAGGACGGGCAGCTCTCGGCCCTGCTGGCGGCCTCGTGCGACGCCGCGCAGGGGTACCTCTTCGCCCGTCCGGTGCCCGCGGCCGAGCTCCCGGCAGCGGCCATCCTCGTCAGCCACGCGCGGACGTGACACCCTCTAGGTGACCCCCTGTGACCAACAGGTGACCCCCTGCCCGTGAGGAGTCCCCGTGCCGATGCCCCGCGCCCGCACGCGCAGGCCCGCTCGGCGACTCCCGAGAGCACCGTGGCGCACGCCGGGGACGTTGCGGCGCAGCCTCATCGCGCTCGTGCTCGTCCCCGTGCTCGGACTCGTCGGTCTCATGGCGTACGCGGTGGACGAGCAGGCCCGCCGGGCCGCGGTGGCCACGGCGGCCGCCGACGACGTCGAGGCCGCCGTCACGCTCGACTCCCCGCGGGCGGCCGTGGCCCGGGAGGTCGTGCCCGTCCTCGGGCAGGCCGTGCTCGACGACCCGCGGACCGCGACCGCCGTCGGGGTCGACGAGCGGTCCGTGACGACCTTGTCGTCCCTCGCCCGGCCCACGCTCTCGGGGCAGGCGACCGCGGTGCAGGCCGACACCGACGACGCCGTCGAGGAGGCGCTGGGGAACCGCGCCGCCGAACCGGTCGCCGCCCGCACGGCCGCGACGGTCGCCCGGCTGCGGGCCGACGCCCGCGGGGGCGACCTGAACGCCGTCTTCGCCGGCTACCAGGACGTCACCGACGAGCTCGCCACCCGCGTCAGCTCGCTCCTGCAGGCCGCCCGCGCCCAGGGGCTGGACGAGCAGGGCACCCGGGCCATCGCCGACCTGCAGCTCGTCTCCCGCGCCTCCGCCCTCGCCGGCGTGGAGGTTCCGCTCTACTTCGCCGCCACCGCGGGCGACGGCCCCGACCGCGTCGCCAACCGCGACGCGTTCCTGCAGGCGTGGGGCGGCTTCCGCGCCGCGTCGAGCGACGTGCTGACCCAGGGGTCCCCCGTCCTCGCCGCCGGGTGGCGCGTCGCGGTGAACAGCACAGCGGCCCGCGCCGTCGAGGAACCCCTGCAGGCCGGTGCACGGCGCGACAGCACGGCGTCCCTGGAGAGCTTCGTCGGACTGGCGGCCGCCAACACCGGGCGCGACACCGTGCTGCGCCAGGTCGTCGAGCAGACGGGCGAGCACGCGCTGCGGCTCGCGCGGGCGCCCGTCGACGGGGCCTGGACCACGCTGTGGGTGCTCGTCGCCGCCTGCACCGTCATCGTCCTGGGGACCCTCGGCGCCGCGCTGCTGCTGCGCCGGTGGATCGCCCTGCCGCTCAGCCGGCTGGCCGACCAGGCGCGCGCCGTCAGCGACGGCGAGCTCGTGGACGTGGACGAGGGCGGCCCCGTGGAGGTCCGGACCGTGGCGCGCGGGCTGGCCGCCGCCGTCGACAACCTGCGCCGGGTCCGGGACCAGGCCCAGGCCGTCGCCGACGGCGCGCTCGACGCCGACGTCGTGACCCGGCCCGTGCACGGCCCGCTCGGGGAGGTCGTGCACGCCTCGGTGCGGCAGATGGTCACCGCCCTGCAGGAACGCGAACGGCTGCAGGCGGTCCTGGCCCACCAGGCCTCCCACGACGCCCTCACCGAACTGCCCAACCGGGCCCAGGCCTCCGAGCTCATCGACGCCGCGATGCACCGGATGGCCCGCCACGACGGCCGCGTCGGGCTGCTCTTCGTCGACCTCGACCACTTCAAGGCCGTCAACGACACCCACGGGCACGCGGCCGGCGACGAGCTGCTGCGCGTCGTGAGCGCGCGGATGGCCGGCTGCCTGCGCGGCGGGGACGTCGTCGCCCGTCTCGGCGGCGACGAGTTCGTCGTCGTCGTGGAGCAGGTCGAGGACGAGAGCGGTCTCGTCGACCTCGGGACGCGGCTCATCGACGCCGTCTGCGCCACCGTGGAGCTGTCCGGGCGGCACGCGGGCGTGCGGGTGCGCGTCGGCGCGAGCGTCGGGGTCGCCGTCAGCCCCGTCGGCGGCTGCTCCGCCGAGCGCCTGCTGCGCGAGGCCGACGCGGCCGCCTACCGGGCCAAGGCCGCGGGCCGCGGGACCGTCGAGGTCTTCGACGACGCGCTGCGCCGGGACATCGCCCACCGCACCGACCTCGAGCACGCCCTGCGCGCCGGGCTCGAGGACGGCGAGCTCGTCCTGCACTACCAGCCCGTCCTGGACCTGCGGACGGACTCCGTCCGCAGCGTCGAGGCCCTCGTCCGCTGGGACCGGCCGGACACCGGGCTGCTCCACCCCGACGCCTTCATCCCCGTCGCCGAGGCCTCCGACCTCGTGTGCGACCTCGGCCGGTGGGCCCTGTCGACGGCCGCGGCGCAGCTCGCCGCCTGGGACACCGAGGGCGGTGACCTCGCCGGGATCACCGCGGCCGTCAACGTCTCGGGCCGGCACCTGGCCCAGCCGAGGCTGCTCGGCGACGTCGCCGTGGCCTGCGCGGGGGCGGGCATCGCCCCCGACCGGCTGACGATCGAGATCACCGAGACCGTCCTCGTCGACGAACCGACCGCGCGCGAGCACCTGCGCGCCCTGCGGGCCCTGGGCGTCCGCGTCGCGCTCGACGACTTCGGCACGGGCTACACGTCCATCGGCCAGCTGTCCCGGCTGCCCGTCGACACCCTGAAGATCGACCGCAGCTTCGTCGCCTCCCGCGACCAGGCCCACGCCGACCTCGTGCGCCTCGTCATCGGTGCGGCGCACAGCTTCTCGCTCGGCGTCGTCGCCGAGGGCGTGGAGGAGGACGGGCAGCTGCTCGCGCTGCGCGACGCCCACTGCGACGCCGCGCAGGGCTACCTGCTGGGCCGGCCGCGGTCGGCGGCCGAGCTCAGCGCGCTCGCCACCGCCGCACGAGGCTGACCGCGCCGGAGGCCACGACGCCGAACGCGACGGCCACGACGACCGAGACCCACGGGCTGTCGCTGACCCCTCGCCCCGCGAGCCCGAGCGCCCCGTAGGCCAGCGCCCAGCACAGCGCCGGGACGACGTTCGCGACCGCGAACCGGACGACCGGGTACGACGTCGCCGCGGCCGCCGCCATGACCGGGATGCGGGCCCCCGGGAGCAGCCGGGACGTGACGAGGGTGCCGACGTCGTGCCGGGCCAGCCGCTCCCCCAGCTCGTCGAGGTGCCCGTGCGCCTCGGCCTGGCGCTGCAGCCGCCGTCCCGCGCGCGTGTGCGCCCCGCGCAGGAGCAGCGTGTAGAGCGCGAGGTCGGCCACGTACGCCGCCACGGCCCCCACGGCGACGACCTCCCCGAAGGACCACCACGACCGGTGGTGCCCCAGCGCCGCCATCGCCGAGACGGCCGCCCCCGTCGGCAGGACGGGCAGCAGCGCCCCGACGACAACCGCCGCGAGCAGGACCACGAGCGCCCACAGCCAGTTGTCGGCGTGGGACGTGGGGTCCAGGAGGTCCGGGAGGTCGGAGAGCGACCCACCGAGCGAGGCGGGGACGGTGGAGGTGAGGGCGGTGGTGAGCACGGTGGGACCAGGATGGCAGCCGCGCGGCGTGCTCCCCGCTCGGGCCGGACACCCGTCGGGACACCCCCGTGGAGTGAGGGATGGGTGTCCCGAACCGGTCGTCCCGACGACGTCCGGGGGACACCCGTGCCCGGTCCCGTGCCCGGTCCTTGCCCGGTCCCGTGCCCGGCCTCACGTCGGACCGGGTGTGGGACCGGCGCGGACGTCGCCCCCGCGACCGGGGCGCCGTCCCCACGCCCGGTCCCACGCCTGGTCCCACCGACGTCACCGGGCCCGGGCCGCCGTCCGGGTCGTCGTCACGGAGCACCGGACCTACCGGCCCGCCGCTCCGACGACCCCCTAGGGGGAAGGGCCCGGGAACGACGAAGGGCCCGTCCGACAGGACGGGCCCTTCGCGGTGGAGCCGCCTCGGGGAATCGAACCCCGGACCTACGCATTACGAGTGCGTCGCTCTGGCCGACTGAGCTAAGGCGGCAGTACCAGCGCCCTCTCGGGCACGGACAGTGAGCTTACAGGACGGCGGGACCTGCTCTCACCACGACGACGCGCACCGACGGGGCGACCGGCACCCCGGCGTCGTTCACCGCGCCACCCACACCGCCCGCAGCGCGCGGGGTTCGAGCACCAGGTCGCCGTCCAGCAGGGTCTGCACCGCCGGCCCCTCGTCGAACCCCGGCACGGTGAGGTAGCGCGGCAGCCAGGCCCGGGCGAACTCCTCCGCGGCCGCGGACGGGGCGACGTCCAGGACGAGGTCGTGCCGTTCGACCGTGAAACCCGCCTGCACCAGGTGCGGGGTCCAGTCCGGGTGGTGGTTCCAGCCCGCGGCGCGGGCCGCAGCCCGGGCCCGGTCCTCGACGGGCTCGGCCGTGAACCGCGGCAGGTCCTCCAGCTCCACGACGGCGAGGACCCCATCGGGCGTGAGGGCCGCGCGCACCCCGGCCAGCAACCGCGGGACCTCCCGGACGTGGTGCAGCGACGACGCGGCCCACACGAGGTCGGCCCCGTGCAGCGCGGCGGGGAACCCCTCGTCGAGGTCGGCCGCGAGGACGACGAACCCCTGGCCGGCGAGCGCCCGCAGCATCCGGGGGTCGCTGTCGACGGCGGTGACGGTCGCGGCCGGGAACCGGTCGCGCAGGAGCCGGCTGCCGGTTCCCGTCCCGGCGCCGAGGTCGACGACGTGGCGCGGCGGGGCGCTCGGGCCGAGCAGGTCGAGGACGGCGCCGAGCTGGGCGCCGAACACCTCGGCGTCGAGGTCGAGCACGCGGCGGTGGGCGGCGTCCTCGTCCGCGCCGTCGTCCCTGCCCTCGTGCGGGTGCCCGTGCTGGTGGGAGTGGCCGTGGCTCATGCCGTCCACGCTACGACCAGGGGTGCGCCGTTGGCATAGCCTCTTGCGCATGCCGCAAGACACGGACCTCGACGCCGTCATCCGTCAGCGCATCCGTGGGCTGCGCCTGGCCCGCGGCTGGTCCCTGGACAACCTCGCGGCCCGCTGCTTCCTCAGCCCCTCCACCCTCAGCAGGATCGAGACGGGTCACCGCCGCATCGCCCTCGACCAGCTGGTGCCCATCGCCCGGGCCCTGGACACCACGCTCGACGACCTCGTGGCCTCGAGGGAGGAGGACGACGTCCTCATCCGCCCCGAACCGCAGCACCGGCCGGGTGTGACGTCCTGGCTGCTGTCCCGGGACCGTGCGGCGGCGGGGGTGACCGTCGCCAAGATGCGGTTCTCCGGGGCCCTGTCGGACGAACCCCAGGTGCACCCGGGCCGTGAGTGGTTCACCGTCCTGGCCGGCCGCGCACGGCTGGAACTCGGCGGCCGGGTCGTCGACGTCGGACCCGGGCAGGCCGCGGAGTTCTCCACGATGGTCCCGCACCGGATCAGCGCCGCCCCGGGGTCGGGGGAACTGGAGGTGCTGTCGATCTTCGACCGCGACGGGGAACGCGCCCACCTGCACGACTGAGGTCAGCGTCGCGGCCAGGGCAGTTTCGCCGACACCTCGAACCCGTCCCCGACCCGGTGCGCCCGCACGGCGCCGCCGACGAGTTCCACGCGTTCGCGCAGCCCGACGAGGCCGAACCCGGACTCCGGGGCGCTCCCCCGCCGGCGCGCCGCTGAACCGTCGGGGGCGTCCCGGACGACGACCCGCAGCGACCGCCCGCGCCGGCCGTCGAGCACCACGTGCGCGCGGTGCCCGGGAGCGTGCTTGCGGACGTTCGTGAGCCCTTCCTGCACCACGCGGAACGCCGTGCGCCCCAACGCCTCCGGCACGCCGTCGGGGTCGGCGACGTCGACCTGCAGGTCGACGGGAGTTCCGGCCGCGACCACCTCGGCGACGAGGGCGGGCAGGTCCGACAGCGTCGGCTGCGGCGTCGTGGCCGACTGCGTCGACTGCTCGCGCAGCACGCCGAGGATGTCGCGCAAGTCTTCCAGGGCCGCGTGCGCGCTGCGCCGGATCGTCTCCGCGGACCGCACGACCTCCTCGTCCCCGGAGGACTCCAACCGCAGTTCCAGCGCCCCCGCGTGCATGCTGACGAGGGAGATCCGGTGCGCGAGGACGTCGTGCATCTCGCGGGCGATGCGGGCCCGTTCGACCGACCGCGCCTGCTCGGCGCGCAGCTCCTGCTCGGCCCGGGCGCGTTCGGCGGCCTCCCGCCAGGACGCCGTCAGGAGCCGCCGGGCCCGCACGTACATGCCCCAGGCGAGGACCCCGACGGCGACGACGACGAACACCAGCCCGGCCGCCCACCACGGCAGCCCGGGTTCGGGCCACACGACCGCCTGCACGACGCCGGAGGCGACGGACCCCACACCCAGCCAGACCGCGACCCCGAACCGTCGCCGCACCGCGACGGTGAACAACGTGACGAGGGAGGCGACGGCGAGCGCCGTCGAGACCGTCGACGTCACCGTGACGACGACCGCCACCGCGACCGGCCAGCGACGACGCGCGAACAGCAGCGGGGTGAACAGGACGCCGAGCAGGACGTCGAGGAAGACCACCGCCTCCGAGCGCTGCCCCGGCGTCTCCTCCAGCGTGGCCCCGACGACGACCGCCCCGGCGGCCCAGCAGGACAGCACGAGGGCGACGTCGCCCGCGACGCGCAACGCCCGCCGACCCCGGACCCCCAGCGGACCGTCCGGGACGCTCACCTCGTGCACGCGCCCCACCGTACGGTGATCACGACGCCCGGGGCGTCCGCCCAGCGGTCAGCGGCAGGTGGTCCCCTCGGCGGGTTCGGTCCCGCTGAGCAGGTAGGTGTCGACGGCGTCGTCGATGCACGACGAGCCCGTCGCGTAGGCCGTGTGGCCGTCGCCGTCGTAGGTGAGCAACCGTCCCGAGGACAGCTCCCCGGCCAGGCTCTTCGCCCACGCGTACGGGGTGGCGGGGTCGCGCGTCGTCCCGACGACGACGATCGGCCCGGCGCCCTCGGCGTGCACGGCGCGGGCCCGCCCGACGGGGGCGATGGGCCAGTCGGTGCAGGCCAGCGCACCCCAGGCCAGGTACGGCCCGAACGTCGGGGACTGCGCGGCGAACTCCCGGACCGTGTCCGCGACCTGCGGTTCGGTCTGGGCGTCGTCGCGGTCGAGGCAGTTCACGGCGTAGATGACCGTGCTGGAGTTGTCCGTGTAGCGGCCGTCGTCGCCCCGGTGGGCGTACGCGTCGGCCAGGGCGAGCAGCGGTGCGCCGTTCCCGCGCAGGGCCGCCGTCAGCGCCTTCGACAGGTCCGGCCACAGCGAGGAGGAGTACAGCGGGTAGGCGACGCCGAGGTACCCCAGCCCCTGCACGAGGGGACGGTCCGTCCCCGTGGGCAGCGGGTCGGCGTCGAGGCGGGCCAGCAGTGCCCGGACCTGGGCGACACCGTCGTCGACGGTGCCGGTGAGCGGGCAGTCGTCGCCCCCCTGGCAGCCCTTCACGTAGGACCGCAGGGCCACCTCGAACCCCGCGGCCTGCCCCGCGTTGACCTGCTCGCTCGTCAGGGCCGGGTCGATCGCGCCGTCGAGGACGAACCGGCCGACGCGCTGCGGGAACTGCTCGGCGTACCAGGCCCCGAGGTACGTGCCGTAGCTCTTGCCGAGGTAGCTCAGCTTGTCGTCGCCGAGGGCCGCACGCAGGACGTCCATGTCCTTGGCCGCCGCGAGCGTGTCGACGTGCGCGGCGAGCGGACCGGCCGACGCGCAGCCCCGGCCGAGCTCGTCGGTCTGCTGCTGCAGGGCCCGCACCTCGGCGGCGTCGTCCGGGGTCGGGTCGGTCGCGAGGAACGTGTCGACCTGGGCGTCGGTGAGGCACTGCAGCGGGTCGGACTCCCCCACCCCGCGCGGGTCGAAGCCGACGACGTCGAAGTGGTCGCGGACGTCCTGGGACACGACGTTCTCCGCGGCGCGCGCGTACTCGACGCCGGAGGCACCCGGTCCGCCGGGGTTGAGGACGAGGGAGCCGAGCCGGTCCTTCCCCGTGGCCTGCGTCCGCAACCGGACGACGGCCAGGGAGGTGGTGGGCCCGGTGGGCTCGGCGTAGTCGACGGGCACGGTCAGACGCGTGCACTGGAACCCGCCCGAGCAGTCGGCCCACTGCAGCCGCTGGTCGTAGAACGGGGCCAGCGCGGGATCGGTCGCGTTCTCGCTCGCCACGGCCCGCGCCGTGCCGACCGGCGCCGGGTCCGGGCTGGACCCTCCGCCGAAGGCCGAGCACCCGGAGACCAGCAGCGACGCCGCGAGCGCCAGGCCCACGACGGCACGCGGGCGGGAGGGTCGACGGAGGGAGCGCATGGTGCTGCCCACGCTACGTGACGTCACGACCGGTCCGAGCTCGCTCAGTCGTCACGGCGCGACGGCCGCAGGCTGAGCGCGAGCGCCTCGATCGCGAGCAGGGGGGCGACGTTCTGCGCCAGCCGCTCGCGGGCGAGCTGCACGGCGTCGGCCCTCCGCAGCGTCTCCTCCGGCGGACCGGCTGACGCCATCGCCCGGACCTCGGTGGTCATGTCGGCGTTGACGAGCTCCACAGGCGCCCCGAGCTGCACGACCATGACGTCGCGCAGCAGGCCGAGCAGGTCGACGAGGGCCCGGTCGAGGACGTCGGTCTGGTGGCGGCGGGCGCGGCGCTTCTGGTCCTCCTCGAGCTGGCGGACCTGGGCGCGGACGGCCGGCGGGACGGTCGCGGACCCGTCGGCCCCCAGCGCCCGCAGCAGCTCCGCCTTCTCGGCGGCGTCCCGTTCGACCGTCGAGGCCCCGGCCTCCTCGGCGGCGATGTCGACGAGCTCGCCGGCCGCGGTGACGGCGTCCCCGACCCCCCGCACGCGCTGCGGCAGCCGCAGCACCTCGCGGCGGCGGATGCGCGCCCCCTCGTCCCGGGCCAGGCGGCGGGCCAGTCCGACGTGGGACTGCGCGGCCCGGGCCGCGAAGGCCGCCATGACGGGGTCGACGCCGTCGCGGCGCACGAGCAGCTCGGCCACGGCCGCGGCCGGGGGAACGCGCAGCGGGACGTGCCGGGACCGGGAGCGGATCGTCGGCAGGACGTCGTCGACGGCGGGCGCGCAGAGCAGCCACACCGTCTGCGGCGGGGGCTCCTCAATGGTCTTCAGCAGCACGTTGCCCGACGTCTCGTTGAGCCGGTCGGCGTCCTCGACGACGATCACCCGCCAGCGCGCGACGGACGGCCGGCGCTGGGCCGTGGCGATGAGCGGTTCGACGTCCACGCGCCGGATCCAGGTGTGCTCGGTCGTGAAGAGCGTGACGTCGGCGTGCGAGCCGGCGAGCGCCGTCCGGCAGCCGCTGCAGCGACCGCAGCCGATCTCGGCCGGGTCCTCGCAGGCCAGCGCCGCGGCGAACGCGCGGGCGGCCGTCGAGCGCCCCGACCCGGGCGGTCCCGTCAGAAGCCAGGCGTGGGTCATGCCCGGGGTGCCGCGGCGGGCGGCCGTCGCGGCCCGCGTCAGGACCCGGACGGCCGGTTCCTGCCCGACGACGTCGTCCCAGACGCTCACGAGCCGACCGGTCCGGCGGTGGCGGGTTCGCCCTCGGGGGCGGGGGCGGCCGCGGGCAGCCGGGTCGCGAGGTGCTCGCGCAGCTTGGCCTGCACGGTCTCCGGGCTCGTCGTGGCGTCCAGGACGAGGTAGCGGCCCGGGTCCCGCCCGGCGAGCAGGAGGAACTGCTCGCGCACCCGGGCGTGGAAGGCGCGGGACTCGGCCTCCATGCGGTCGTCGGCGGCCCGCCCGGCCCGGCGCCGGGCCGCGGTGGCCGGGTCGACGTCCAGGACGACGGTGAGGTCGGGCAGCAGCTCCTCGGTCGCCCAGCGCGACAGCGTTTCGACCTCGGAGGCGGGCAGGTCCCGGCCGGCGCCCTGGTAGGCCAGGGAGGAGTCGACGTAGCGGTCGGTGAGCACGACGGCGCCGCGGCGCAGCCCGGGCCGGACGACCTCGGCCACGTGCTGGGCCCGGTCGGCGGCGAACAGCAGTGCCTCCGCGCGCGGGCTCAGCGGGGAGCCGTCGCCACGGTGGGCCAGGAGGACCTCGCGCAGGTCCCGCCCCGTCGCCGTGCCGCCCGGTTCGCGCGTGACGACGACCTCGTGGCCGCGGTCGGTGAGCCAGTCGGCCAGGAGCCGGGCCTGCGTCGTCTTCCCGGACCCGTCCCCGCCCTCGAAGGCCAGGAAGAACCCGCCGGTCGAGGGCCGTACGGGGACGGTCTCCTCGACGTCCCCCCTCCGGGTGACGGCCCGGACGAGGTCGGCGCGCAGGCTCGTGCCGCGCCGGTCGTCCATCTGGCGGAAGGCCAGGATCCCGGCCACCCCCGTGACGATCCCCGCCAGCACCATCGCGAGGGCGGACCCCGCGTACGTGACCGACCAGTGCCGGCTCGGGGCGACCGTGCGGTCGCCGAGGGCGTTGGCCACCCAGGGGGCGACGAGCATGACGGCGATGATGACGACGCGGGTGCTCGAGCCGACGAAGGAGAACGTCCGGCCGCGGACGTCGTCGTCGACCTCGAGGCCCAGCAGCGTGTAGGCCGAGACGTAGGCCAGACCCGTGAACAGGCCCAGGGCGACGACGAACAGGCTGGCGACGACGATGTTGCCCACGAGGGCCACGAGGACGAGGGACACCCCCGACAGGGACAGGGCGAGCCCGAACGTGCGGCGGCGACTGAGCCCGGACAGCCAGCGCGGCCCCTGCCAGACCCCGAGTGCCACCCCGGCGAACACGGCCATGACGACGACGCCGTACCCCGGGTCGCCCGCGCCCAGGCTCGTCACGAAGGCCCGGCCCAGGCCGAGGACGACCCCGCCGGCGGCGAACGCGACGAGCATGCCGAAGACGAGCCCGCGCAGCAGCGGCGAGCCGCCGACGAACCGCCAGCCCTCGACGATGTCGCGGCCCAGCGTCGGGGCGAGCCCGCCCTCGCGCGGACGGACCTCGCGCGGCGGGATGTCCAGGCGCCAGATGACGGCGGCGGCGACGAGGAACGTCAGCGCGTTGACGTACATCGCGAGGTCGGACTGCCCGCCCCGCAGGAAGGGCAGGACGTTGTCGAGCACACCCGTCAGCAACGTCAGCAGGATGAAGGCCAGGCCCGCCACGGGCGCCGACCCGTAGGTGGCGACGAGGCTGATCTGGTTGGCGACCTCGAGCTTGCGGGCCGGCACGAGGTTGGGGACGGTCGCGTCCTTGGCCGGACCCCAGAACAGCGTCACGAGCTCGATGAGCAGCGTCGCGACGAACAGCCACGTGAGGCTGCCGACG
Organism: Kineococcus sp. NPDC059986; assembly: GCF_040702905.1. Taxonomy (NCBI): domain Bacteria; kingdom Bacillati; phylum Actinomycetota; class Actinomycetes; order Kineosporiales; family Kineosporiaceae; genus Kineococcus; species Kineococcus sp. NPDC059986. The sequence continues at coordinate 105,316 of NZ_JBFBND010000002.1, forward strand.
AGCGGGATCGAGACGAAGAGCGCGAACCGCAGCACGTCGCCCACGACCATCGTCAGCCGGCGGTCGAGGCGGTCGGCCAGGGCCCCGGCGAGCGGCCCGAGGAGGGCGGCCGGGGCGAGCTGCAGGATGAAGACCGTCGAGACGGCGACGCTCGTCTGGGTGGCGTTGCCCGTCGTCAGCCCCGCGGCCGTCCCGAGCTTGGCGAGCATGCCCAGCCAGTCCCCGAAGCTGGACAGCATGAGCGAGAGCCACATGCGGCGGAAGTCGGGGTGGTCGCGCAGCAGGGCCCGCACGTCGTGGTCGGGAGCTGCTGCTGCGGTCACGACGTCAGGGTAAGGGGCGCCTCCGACAGGCCCGCCGCACGCGCGGCGGGCCTGTGCACGGAGGTCAGGAATGCGCCGGAGCCGCCGTCTTCTTCGCGGCGGTCTTCTTCGCGGTCGTCTTCTTCGCCGTCGTCTTCTTGGCGGCGGCCTTCTTCGCGGTCTTCTTGACCGGCCCCTTCGCCCGCTTCTCGGCGAGCAGCTCGGCCGCGCGCTCGAGGGTGACGGTCTCGGGGTCGTCGTCCTTGCGCAACGTGGCGTTCGTCGTGCCGTCCGTCGCGTACGGCCCGAAGCGGCCGTCCTTGATGACGATCGGCTGACCGGACTCGGGGTCGGCCCCGAGCTCCTTCAGCGGCGGCTTGGCGACCTGACCGCGCCGCGTCTTGGGCTGGGCGTAGATCGCCAGCACCTCCGGCAGCGTGATCGAGAAGATCTGGTCCTCGGACTCCAGCGAGCGGGAGTCCGTGCCCTTCTTCAGGTACGGGCCGTAGCGGCCGTTCTGCGCCGTGATCTCGTCGCCGCTCTCGGGGTCGGCGCCGACGACGCGCGGCAGCGACAGCAGCTGCAGCGCCTGCTCGAGGGTCACGGTGTCGACCGACATGTCCTTGAAGAGCGACCCCGTGCGCGGCTTCACCTTCGCGGCCTTCTTTGTCGTGCGCTTCTTCGGGGCGGCCTGCTCGGCGCGCTCCTCGACGGCGGTCTTCGGCGCGTCCTCGTCCTCGATGACCTCGGTGACGTACGGGCCGTAGCGGCCGACGCGGGCCACGATCGTGCGGCCCGTCTCCGGGTCCTGGCCCAGGACGTTGTCGCCCTCGGACTGCGTCGTCAGCAGCTCGTAGGCCTTCTCGACCGTCATCTCGTCGGGCGCGATGTCCTCGGGGACGGAGGCCTTGAGCAGCTCCCCCGTCTCGCGGTCGGGGCCCTCGAGGTACGGGCCGTAGCGGCCGACGCGCAGCACGATGCCGTCGCCGATCGGGACGGTCGAGATCTCGCGGGCGTCGATCGCGCCGAGGTCGTCGGCCAGACCCTTGATGCCGTCGAGCTCGGCGGTCGCGCCCTCCCCCGAACCGTCGGGGCGCGGCGTGTCCGCGACGACGGCACCGTTGGCCGGGCCGTCGGCACCGAAGTAGAACCTCGTGAGCCAGTCCACGCGCTCGGCCTCACCGCGGGAGATCGCGTCGAGGTCGTTCTCCATCTCGGCGGTGAAGTCGTAGTCGACGAGCTTGGGGAAGTGCTCCTCGAGCAGCCGCGTCACGGCGAACGCGAGCCAGCTCGGGACGAGGGCCGAGCCCTTGTACCAGACGTACCCGCGGTCGACGATCGTCGAGATGATCGACTGGAACGTCGAGGGGCGCCCGATCCCCTTCTCCTCCAGCGTCTTGATGAGGCTGGCCTCGGTGTAGCGGGCGGGCGGCGTCGTCTCGTGGCCGTCGGCGGCGAGGTCGCGGGCCGTCAGCGGGTCGCCCGCGGTGACCTGCGGGAGGCGGCGGTCGTCGTCGCCGCCGTTCTCGTCGTCGCGGGTGGCGTCGCGACCCTCCTCGTAGGCGGCGAGGAACCCGCGGAACGTGATGATCGTGCCCGAGGCCGAGAACTCGACGTCGCGGCCGTCGGCCGTGGTCGCGCCGAGGCGGACGGTCGCGGTCGTCCCGCGGGCGTCGTGCATCTGCGAGGCGACGGTGCGCTTCCAGATGAGGTCGTAGAGGCGGTAGTCGTCCCCGCGCAGCTCGCCGGAGACCTGTGCGGGCGTGCGGAACGTCTCCCCCGCCGGGCGGATGGCCTCGTGGCCCTCCTGCGCGTTCTTCGTCTTCGACGTGTAGTTGCGCGGGGAGTCCGGCACGTACTCCGCGCCGTACAGCTCGCGGGCCTGGGCCCGGGCCGCCGCCAGCGCCTGGGAGGACAGCTGGATCGAGTCGGTCCGCATGTAGGTGATGTAGCCGCGCTCGTACAGGCCCTGCGCCGTGCGCATGGTCTGGCGTGCGTTGAGGCGCAGCTTGCGCGAGGCCTCCTGCTGCAGCGTGGAGGTGATGAACGGCGCGGCCGGTCGCCGCGTGTACGGCTTCTCCTCCACCCCGCGGACGGCGAACGGCGACTGCGCGAGCCCGGCGACGATCGCCTCGGCCGCGGCCACGTCGAGGTGCGCGACGTTCTTCGACTTCAGGGTGCCGTCGTCGGCGAAGTCGCGGCCGCTGGCCACGCGCCGGCCCTCGACGCTGGACAGCTTGGCGCTGAAGGCGGAGTCGCCCTCGGGCTGGAAGGTGCCGGTGATGTCGGCGTAGCCGGCGGCGACGAACGCCATCCGCTCACGTTCGCGCTCGACGCACAGCCGGGTCGCGACGGACTGCACGCGACCGGCGGACAGTCCCGCGCGGACCTTGCGCCACAGCACCGGGGACAGCTCGTAGCCGTAGAGGCGGTCGAGGATGCGCCGCGTCTCCTGCGCGTCGACCATCCGGTTGTCGATGTCGCGCAGCTCGCGGGCGGCCTGCTGGATCGCCTCGCGGGTGATCTCGCCGAAGACCATCCGGCGGTACGGCACCCGCGGTTCGAGCGCCTGCACGAGGTGCCAGGCGATGGCCTCGCCCTCGCGGTCGCGGTCGGTGGCGAGGATGAGCTCGTCGACGTCCTTGAGCGCGCGCTTGAGCTCGGAGACCTTCTTCTTCTTGTCCCCGTCGACGACGTAGTACGGCTCGAAGCCGTGGTCGACGTCGACCGCGAACTTGCCGAAGGGGCCCTTCTTGACGTCGTCGGGCAGCTGCGAGGGCTGGGGCAGGTCGCGGATGTGGCCGTAGCTCGCCTCGACCTGGTATCCGGGGCCGAGGTACGTCGAGATCTTGTCGATCTTGCTGGGCGACTCGACGATCACCAGCCGGCGCAGTCCGTCACCGGACGCCGTCGTTCCCTGGGCCTTGCCCGCCACTGGTCCTGCCTCTCACCTTCGACTCGCTGTCCGCCCCGCAGGACGCCGGCGCTGGTCCCCCGCCGGGCACGTCCCGCTGTGCACTCTCGCACGTCGCGGCGACACGGTGTGCACCTCCGCACACCCGGGGCTGCTCGGTCCGTGCGCTGCCAATGTGCCACGGCGGGCCCCGCGGCGTGCAACCGGCGGGTGGCCGGACCCCCCGCCACCTCACCCACCGTCACCTCCGCGCGGGGCCGGGGTCGGATCGTTGGGCCCTCACTGCCGATGAACGAAAGCGAGGGGCCAACGATCCGTCCCCCGGGCGCCCCGGCGGTGACGCTGGGTCAGGGCAGGAGGAGGAAGCCGTCCTCGAGGAGGGAGCGGACGCGCGGGTAGAGGCGCGTGCGCACCTCCCCCACCGGCTCGTCCCCGAGCACCGCGAGCCCGGCGGTGACCTGCCCGACCGTCAGCTCCCCGTCGCAGGCGCCGACGAGGCCGGCGAGGTCGCCGTCCACCTGCGCGACGCGCCGCAGCCCGCCGCCCTGGCGCAGCAGGACGATGCGGGGGTCGGGGTCGCCGGGGGTGTGGAAGCGCTCGTCGGTGACGTCGGGGGCGACGGTGAGCGTGAGGTCGCCCAGGTCCTCGACCCCGGCGAGGCGGTCGTGCGCCGCGAGGCCGCGGGCGAAGACCTCCCCGAGGGGGTCGCTGAGCGCGGCGAGGTTCTCCTCGAAGCGGCGCAGCGGCGCACCCGGTCGCTCGGGCCGGCGCAGCGTGACGACGCCGAAGCCGACCCCCGTCACCCCGCGCGCGGCGAAGTCGTCCAGCCACGCCGCGTAGAGCTCGTCGAAGCGCGGACCGGAGCGCTGCCCGCCGTCGCGGATCCACGTCTCGGCGTACAGGGCCGGGTCGGCCACCTCGCGCTGGACGACCCACGCGTCCAGACCCGTGCCCTCCAGCCAGCCCTCGACGCGCTGCGACCAGCTCTGCCCGTCGTGCAGCTCCCAGTTGCCGAGCAGCTGCGCGACGCCGCCGGGCGCCAGCACCGAGCCGACCTCGCCGAGGAGGCGGGCGACGAGGGAGTCCCCCGGCATCCCGCCGTCGCGGTACTCGTACGTGGGGACGGCCGACGTGCGCGGGGTGATGACGAACGGCGGGTTCGACACGACGAGGTCGAAGAGCTCACCGTCGCGAACGGGCTCGAACAGGGACCCGTGCCGCAGGTCGAGGGCCACCTCGTTGAGGGCGGCGTTGACGGCCGTGAGGTCGAGGGCCCGTTCGGAGGTGTCGGTGGCCGTGACGCGCCGCGCGTGCCGGGAGGCGTGCAGCGCCTGGATCCCGCAGCCCGTGCCGACGTCCAGGACGCGGTCGACGCGCGTGCGGACGGTCGCCGAGGCGAGGGTCAGGGAGGCGCCACCGACGCCGAGGACGTGGTCGGCGGACAGGCTCTCGCCGGTGGCCACCTCCCCCAGGTCGCTCACGAGCCACCAGTGCGCCGCCTCGCCCTCGCGCCCCAGGGCGTCGTCGACGGAGTACGGCCGCAGGTCGACGAGGGGGCGGACCTCGTCGTCCGGGCCCTGACCCGCCGCCGCGACGAGGCCGAGCGCCGCGGCCCCCGCGGTGCGCGTCCGGGGCAGCGCGGCGTCGAGCGCGGACCGCGTGACGGGCCGCCCCAGCGTCGCGCACCGCAGCAGCACGGCCGCGGGTTCACGCGAACCAGCCGTCACCCGCAGTGCGGGCAACGGCTGGTCGCGGTCCATCGCGGCCCAGGCGACGTCGCCGAGCAGCGCGCCGATCCCCTCGACGGTGTAGTCGGCGTCCCGCAGGTCCGCCCGCAGCCCCGCGAGGAGCTCGAGGGGACCGGCGGGGTTCTCGGCAGGGTTCTCGGGAGGCAGGTCGGACGTCACGTGCGCCGAGTCTGCCGCACGTCAGGGCAGCCGCTCGACCCCCTCCTCGGCCCGCAGGTCGACCCCCTCCGCCCCGGACGTGGGTGCCGCCATGTCCACGCGCCGGTTCTTGCTGACCACGACGGCCACGACGATGACGACGGTCGAGACGGCCGCGATCCCGTAGCGCAGCCACTGGTTGGCGTCCGGCCCGATCGACAACGTCACGACGGCGGGCGCCACGAGCAGCGCGACGAGGTTCATCACCTTGATGAGCGGGTTGATGGCCGGGCCGGCCGTGTCCTTGAACGGGTCGCCGACGGTGTCGCCGATGACCGTCGCGGCGTGCGCCTCGGACCCCTTCCCGCCGTGCAACCCGTCCTCGACGAGCTTCTTGGCGTTGTCCCACGCCCCGCCCGCGTTCGCGAGGAACACGGCCATGAGGACACCCGCGCCGATGGCCCCGCCGAGGAAACCCGCGAGCGGCGCGACGCCGAGCCCGAACCCGACGGCGATGGGCGCGAACGCCGCCAGCAGACCGGGGGTCGCGAGTTCCCGCAGCGCGTCGCGCGTGCAGAGGTCGACGACACGGCCGTGGTCGGGCTTCTCGGTGCCGTCCATGATCCCGGGGTGCTCGGCGAACTGCCGGCGCACCTCCAGCACGACGGCCCCGGCCGAGCGGCCCACGGCGTTGATGGCCAGGCCGGAGAACAGGAAGACGACGGCCGCCCCGAGCAGGACCCCGACGAGGGTCGTCGGGGTGGAGATCTGGAAGTCGCCGAGCGTGGCCAGCACGTAGGCCGAGGGGCGTTCGATCCCCACGGCCACCTGCTGGATCCGTTCGGTCACCGCGTTCTGGTACGACCCGAACAACGCGGTCGCGGCGAGGACGGCGGTCGCGATCGCGATGCCCTTCGTCACGGCCTTCGTGGTGTTCCCGACCGCGTCGAGCTCGGTGAGGACGGCGGCACCCTCCCCGTCGACGTCACCGCTCATCTCCGCGATGCCCTGCGCGTTGTCGCTCACCGGACCGAACGTGTCCATCGCGACGATGACGCCGACCGTCGTCAGCAACCCGCAGCCGGCGAGGGCGATGAGGAACATGGCCAGGGCCAGCACCCCGCCCGCGAGGACGAACGCGAGGAACACCGCGCCCGCGATGACGATCGTCGTGTAGACCGCCGACTCCAGGCCCAACCCGATGCCGGACAGCACGACGGTCGCCGGCCCCGTCACCGAGGCGCCCGCGACGTCGCGCGTGGGGCGCGCCTCGGTGCCCGTGTAGTGGCCGGTGATGAAGAGGATGAGGACGGCGAGCAGGATCCCGAGGAACACCGCCGCGAACGCGATGAGCCGCGGGTCCCCGTTGAGCGAGGCGACCGTGCCCGCGGCACCGCTGAACCCCGCGAAGGTGGAGGGCAGGAACGCGAAGCAGGCGATCCCCGTCCCGACGAGGGCGATGGCCGCCGAGAGGTAGAACCCGTTCTGGATGGACGTCAGGCCGCTGACGCCGGGACGGGCGCGGACGAGCACGACGCCGAGGGCGGCGGTGATGGCACCGATCGCCGGGATGAGCAGCGGCAGGACGAGACCGTCCTCGCCGATGGCGGCGCTGCCGAGGATGACCGCCGCGACGATCGTCACCGCGTAGGACTCGAACAGGTCGGCCGCCATGCCGGCGCAGTCGCCGACGTTGTCCCCCACGTTGTCCGCGATGGTCGCGGGGTTGCGCGGGTCGTCCTCGGGGATCCCCTTCTCGATCTTGCCGACGAGGTCGGCCCCGACGTCCGCGGCCTTGGTGAAGATGCCGCCGCCGACGCGCATGAACATGGCCAGCAGGGCGGCACCGAAACCGAAACCCTCCAGGACGGTCGGGGCCTCGCGCCCGAACGCCAGGACGGCGATCGAGGCGCCCAGCAGCCCGAGACCGACGGTCGTCATGCCGACGACGCCCCCGGTGCGGAACGCGATCCGCATGCCCTCCTCGCGACCGCCGGCGGGTTCGCGCGCCGCGGCGGCGACCCGGACGTTCGCCCGCACCGCCAGCGACATCCCGAGGTAGCCGATGGCGGCGGAGAACCCCGCCCCGACGACGAAGGCGACGCTGCGCGCCGCTCGCAGGTCCCAGCCGTCGGCCGGCAGGGCCAGCAGCAGGATGACGACGGCGACGGCGAACCACGCGAGGGTGCGGAACTGGCGGCGCAGGTACGCGGAGGCCCCGCTCTGCACGGCTGCGGCGATGGACTGCATCCGCTCGGTGCCCTCACCCGCCACGAGCACCTGTCGTCGGAAGACGAAGGCGGCGGCCAGTGCCAGCACCGACACGACCGCGACGGCGACCGCGATCCCCTGGGCAGAACTCGAAAGATCCTCGGGCACGGGCATCCGTCCTCCTCGACGTGTGCTGACCTCTGCACGCAGCGTAGGACAGCGGTGCCCGGAGTGCTACGCAGTGGATCACCGCGCCGGACGGGAGGAGCTGGGGGCCCGACCTCAGAAGGTGCGGGTCTCGGACGTCACCGGCTGCAGGTGCCACGACAACGTGACACCGCCGGCGGAACTCGTCCCCTCGCTGGAGTCGGCCATCCCGGCCATGAGGGCCAGGGACAACGGGTCGGCGGTCGCGAGCGCGGACGTCCCGTCGGGGACGGGTCCGCCGTCGGGACCGCACCGGCTGACGGTGACGTCGAGCCGGTCGTGGTCGTCGCACAACTCCATGTCGACGAGGGAGACCGGCGGGCCGGACGGCGCCGCGAGGACACCGCCGGCCACGGCCCGGGCGCACGCCTCGCCGATGGCGATGCGGATCTCGTCGAGCTGGTCCTCACCGAAACCGGCCCGGCGCGCCACCGAGACGGCCACGAGGCGTGCGGTGCGCACGTGCTCGGCCATCGGGGAGAAGCGCAAGGTGACGGTGGGCACGGTTCCGGTGCTTCCTGGTCGATCGGGACGGGACCCGTGGGCCCCGTGAGGGGCTCAGGAGGTGGCGTTGGCCTCGTCCGGGGACGCGGAGGCGGCGATCGCGTCGGCCACCGTGTCGTGGATGGGGAACACCTTCGTCAGACCGGTGATCCGGAAGACCTTGAGGATCTTCTCGCGCTGGCACACGAGGTGCAGCGACCCGTCGTGCGAACGGACCCGCTTGAGCCCGCCGACCAGCACACCCAGACCGGTGGAGTCGAGGAACTCGACACCCTCCATGTCCACGACGAGGTGGTGGTGGCCGGCACCCACGAGTTCGTTGAGCCGCTCGCGCAGCGTGGGCGCGGTGTACACGTCGATCTCGCCGGACACCTCGACGACGGTCCGGCCGCTCTCTTCGCGGCTGGTCACCGACAGGTCCACAGGGACCCCTCCTCGCTGCTGGTCTGCTGCTCGCTGCTGCGCGCAGGTGTGTGCAGTGGTCGACTGCGAGGACACCGCTGTGCCCTCCCGGGCATTCAACCACCACGCAGCGTGAGGGGCCTGCCCAAGGCGTGCCCGTCCCGGTGCCGGGGCGGGCGCGGGGGTCCCGCTCGGGCACTGCGCGGGGTGACACTGGACGACGTGAGCGTCGGTGGGAGCGTCGGTGGGAGCGGAGCCGGCCGCGCCGGTGGCGACCCCCGCTGGCAGCGGCTGCTGGACGCCGGCCTGCGCTCGGACCGCGTCCGCCACGTCGAACAGCTCCCCGCCCGTCCCGGGGTGCGCCTGCCCTGGCCCGCGTGGGCCGACCCCGAGGTCGTGGCCGCCCTGGAACGGGGCACCGGCGGGACGCCGTGGCGGCACCAGGTCCTGGCCGCGGAGGCCGTCCGCGCGGGGCGCTCGACCGTCCTGTCCGCGGGGACGGCGTCGGGCAAGTCCCTCGCCTACCAGCTGCCCGTCCTGACGGCGCTGCGCGAGACCGCGCTGAGCTCCCCCAACGGCAAGGGGGCCACGGCGCTCTACCTGTCCCCGACGAAGGCGCTGGCCGCCGACCAGGACGCCCGCCTGCGCGCCCTCGGCCTCGACCGGCCGCTGACCAGCACGTACGACGGCGACACCCCGCCGGAGGTGCGGCGCTGGATCCGCGAGCACGCGGCCCTCGTCCTGACGAACGTCGACATGCTGCACCGCTCGGTCCTGCCCGGTCACGAGCACTGGGCGAGCTTCCTGCGGCGGTTGCGCTACGTCGTGGTCGACGAGCTGCACACCTACCGGGGTGTCTTCGGCTCCCACGCGGCCGCCGTCCTGCGCCGGTTGCGCCGCCTCGCGGCCCGCTACGGGTCCGAGCCCGTGTTCGTGCTCGCCTCGGCCACCGTCGCCGACCCGGCCACGACGGCGCACCGCCTCACCGGGCTCGACGTGCACGCCGTCACCGAGGACTCCTCGGCCCGTCCGGCCGTCTCGGTCGCGCTCTGGGAACCCCCGCTGCGGCCGGGGAGCACCGACCCCACCGCCGCGCCCGGTGCGCGGACGGAACGGCGCACCGCCACGGCCGAGGCGTCGGACCTGCTGGGCGACCTCGTCCTGGAGGGCGTCCGCACCCTCGCCTTCGTCCGCAGCCGCACGGGGGCCGAGTCCGTGGCCGCCGGGGCGCGGCGGCGGCTGGCCGACGTCGACGAGGACCTCGCCGGGAAGGTGCTGGCCTACCGCGGCGGGTACCTGCCCGAGGACCGGCGCGTGCTGGAGGAGGGGCTGCGCTCGGGCCGCGTCGTCGGGATGGCCACGACGAACGCCCTGGAGCTCGGCGTCGACGTGGCCGGGCTGGACGCCGTGCTCGTCGCGGGCTGGCCGGGGACCCGGGCCTCCTTCTGGCAGCAGATCGGCCGCGCGGGACGCCGCGGGACGCCGGCGCTCGGCGTCTTCGTCTCGCGCGACGACCCGCTCGACACGTACCTCGCCCACCACCCCGAGGCGCTGTTCGGCGCCGGGGTCGAGGCCACCGTCCTGGACCCCGACAACGTCTACGTGCTCGCCCCGCACCTGGCCGCCGCGGCCCAGGAACTTCCCCTCACCGAGGCCGACCTCGACCTGTTCGGGCCGGTCGCCCGCGACGTCGTGGACCTCCTCGTACGGCGGGAGATGCTGCGGCGCAGGGCGAACGGCTGGTACTGGACGCGTCGCGACCGCGCCGTCGACCTCACCGACCTGCGCGGTGCCGGCGGCAGCGTCCGGATCGTCGAGGACGTCACGGGCCGCATCCTCGGCACGGTCGAGGCGTCCTCGGCCGACTCCGCCGTCCACGACGGGGCGGTGCACGTGCACCAGGGCCGCACCTACCTCGTCGACCGCCTCGACCTCGAGGACTCCCTCGCCGTCGTCCACCTCGAACCCGACCCCGGTTACACGACCCACGCCCGCTCCAACTCCGACGTGCGCATCCTCGGCGTCGACGGCACCCGCACCGCCGGACCCGTCACCGTGTCCTCCGGCGTCGTCGAGGTGACCAGCCGCGTCACGGGGTTCCTGCGCCGGCGCACCGGCACCGGCACGGTCCTGGGGGAGCAACCGCTGGACCTGCCCGAACGACGGCTGCGCACCCGCGCCGTCTGGTGGACCCTCGACGTCGACGTCGCCGAGGGCGTCCTGGGCGACGTGCTGCGCCTGCCGGGGGCCCTGCACGCCGCCGAGCACGCCTCCATCGGTCTGCTGCCGCTGCTCGCGACGTGCGACCGCTGGGACCTCGGAGGGCTGTCCACCGCCCTGCACCCCGACACCGGCCGACCGACCGTCTTCGTGCACGACGCCGTCCCCGGCGGGGCGGGGTTCGCCGACCGCGGCCACGACCGGTTCCTGGAGTGGACCACCGCGACCCGGGACGCCGTGGGCGCGTGCGGGTGCGAGGACGGCTGCCCCGCGTGCGTGCAGTCCCCCAAGTGCGGCAACGGGAACGAGCCGCTCGACAAGGCCGGCGCGGTCGCCGTCCTCGACGTCCTGCTCGGCGCCGTCAGCGCTCACTGGGACGTCCCCGCGGTCGGCACAGCGTCACCCGACGTGGCCTGATCCGGCGTGGCCTGACCCGACGTGGCCTGACCCGACGTGGCCTGACCCGACGTGGCCTGACCCGCACGGGCCGTCGCCCGGGCCGGGCCCAGCAGACCCGCCGCCCCGGCCGCAGGGACGAGCGCCGTCACCGTGACGCTCCCGTCGGCGGCCACGGCGCACGCCCCGGCCGCGGCCCCCTGGGCGTGCAGGACGGCGGCCGCCCGGGCGCACGGGTCGCCCGTCGCACGCCCCACGGCGACGTCGGCGCCCGCGAGCGCCGCGAGGTCGGCGGCCGCCTCCGCCCGGTGCCGGGCGACGACGGCGCTCGCCAGGGCGAGCACGACGAGCAGCAGCGAGAGCAACGCGGCGCACGCGCCGACCACGACGACCGAGCCGCTGCCCCCGTCGCGCGGACCCCGTCGCGCGGTCACGGCGTCTCCACGGCCGCGGTGGCCGCACCGCGGGCCAGCACCGTGCCACCCACCGGACCGGCCAGGCGCCGGGTGGCGCTGACCTCGACCGTGACGGTCGCCGACCCCGCCGCGGTCCCGGTGGCGACCCGGACGGTGGCGCCGTCCGGGCCTGCGGCGTGGGCCACCTGCCGCACGACGTCGACGGACTCGCCGCGGGCCGCGACCCGGGCGGCGGCCCGCGCCGCGTCGACGCACTGCAGCTGCGTCACCACGACCCGGACCGCCCCGAGCGCCAGGGCCAGCAGGACGACCACGGCGGGCAGCAGGAGCGCGAACTCGGCCGTCACCGACCCGCGGTCCTCCCGCCCGTCCACCCCGGCGCCGCTCACCCCAGCGTGAGGGCCTGCCGGACGATGCCCAGGAGCATCCCCCGCACCTCGTCGCTGCGGAGCACGGCGATGAGCAACCCGGCGAAACCGCAGGCGGCCAACGTCGCCATCGCGTACTCGGCCGTCGCCATCCCCGCGTCCCGGGGTTCCCCGCCGTCCCGTTCGCGCCGCACGAGTTCCCGCAACCCCAGGCCCCGCAGCCCGGGTTCCGGGCGCCCGGGTTCCAGGGCGACCCCTCCCACGGTCCCCCGGTCCACCACAGAACCCTCCAGCACAGAACCCTCCCGCACAGAACCCTCCACCGCTGGACCCTCCACCTCGTCGTCGCGCACCGTGTCCTCCTCCTCGCCGCAGCACCGGGAAACCCCGGCCCGCAACCACTCTCACCGTCCGGCCGCCACCGGGGAACCGCGTCGGGCGGGCCTGTGGACGAAACCCCCGGGCCGGAACCTGTGGAGACCGGGACGTCACCCGAGCACGTCCCCGGCCAGGCTGAGGACGACGGGGACGACGCCGAGCAGCAGGAACGCCGGCAACGTGCACACCCCGAGCGGGAGCACGAGGCCGGCGGCGAGCCGCGCCGCCGCCGCCTCGGCCTCCCAGCGCCGCCGGTCCCGGCCCGACGCGGCCGCGGACCGCAGCAGGTCCGCGACCGGGGCACCCGTGCGTGCCGACAGGAGCAGCGGATCGGCCACGTCGTCCCACCGTCCGGGTTCCTCGGCGAACGCCTCGGCGCACCCCTGCGGACCCGAACCCCACGACAACCGGGCCGCGGCCCGCTGGACCGCGGGTTCGGGGGCGAAACCCTCCCCGACGAGCGCGTCGAGGACGGCCGTGAGGGCGCGTCCCGGCGGCAACCCCGCGGTCACGGCGGCCGCCAGCAGGTCCGCGACGAGGGCGGCGTCGGCGCGCGGGACGACGGGTTCCCGGGACGCGCCGCGCGACAGCGCACCGCGGCGCCACCACCCGTGACGCCGGCTCGCCCCGTCACGGCGACCGCGCCCCGGCACGAGGACGGCACCGGCGAGCAGGGCCGCCACGCAGACCGCGGCGGCCGGTGCCCCGAGGTCGGGCCACGGTCCGCTCACCGGGACCACCGACGGGTCCACCCACGGGGCCTCACCGGCCGGCCCGTTCCGCGCGGCGGACCAGCCGCGCACTCCACCGGTGCCCGAGCACCAGCAACGCGACCCCGGCCACGAGGCACAGCCGTCCGGGCGCCGACGTCAGCAGCACCTCCCAGGGCCGGGCCCCGAGGAGTGCGCCGAGCACGACGCCGAGCAGGGGCAGGGCCGAGACCGTGCGGGCGCTGACCCGGGCCCCGGCCAGAGCGGTCCGGACGGCCGCCTCGGCCGCGGCGTCGGCCCGCAGTCCGGCGGCGCACGCGTCGAGCGCCTCGGCCGCGGGGGCTCCCGTGGCCGCGACCAGGCGCCGCACCGTCCGCAGGACCTGCGCCTCGCGCTCGCCGCCGTCGGGGGACGCCCCGTCCCCGAGCACCGCCCACGCCGTGGCGGGCGCGACACCCGCGCGCAGCAGGGCCGCCGCCTGCTCGGCGCTGCGGGCGGCGGTGAGGCCGGGCGCCGGGACCGCCGAGCTCCCGGACCCCCGCGGACGACGGACCCGAGGCCGTCGCCGCCCGCCCCGCCGACCCTCGGCCGGCGGCCGCCGCCCGGGGCGCAGGACCGCCGCGGCGAGCAGCAGTCCCGCGACGACCAGCGGGGTCGCGGCCCCCGGACCGCTCACGGCAACGCCTCGAGGTGAGCGGCGGGGTCGGCCGCGAGGTCGGCGGGAACCCCGTCCGTCCACGTCCCCGGCCCGAGGCGGTCGTGCAGCCGCGCGAACCCCGAGGCCCGGCACGCCCCGGCGGGTCCCCGCACGATGGCCGGGACGACGCCGACCCGGCCGTCGTGCCGGTCCACGACGCCGACCTCCGCGACGGCCCGCGTCCCGCCGCGCCGGTCCACGTGGACGACGACGTCGACCCCCGCCAGCAGCTGCGCGTCCACGACGGCGGGGGCGACCCCGGCGGTGGCCGCCAGGGCGTGCAACCGCACCGGGACGTCGGAGGCGGTGTTGGCGTGCACCGTGCCGGCCCCGCCCGCGTGCCCGGTGTTGAGCGCCGCCAGCAGGTCGCGGACCTCCGCGCCGCGGCACTCCCCCACCACGAGGCGGTCCGGGCGCATCCGCAGCGCCTGCCGCACGAGGTCGTCCAGACCGACCGCGCCGCGGCCCTCGACGTTGCCGTGCCGCGCCTCCAGGTGGACGACGTGCGGGTGCTCCGGACGCAACTCCCCCGCGTCCTCGACCAGGACGATCCGCTCCGACGGTGCGACCAGGCCCAGGAGCGCCTGCAGGAGCGTGGTCTTGCCGGTGCCGGTGCCGCCGCTGACGAGCAGCGAGAGGCGCCCGGCGACGACGGCCCGCAGCACCGGCCCGAACCCCGGGGGCACCGCGCCCGAGCGTTCCAGCTCGTCGAACCCGAGGCGGCGCACGGCCGGCACCCGCAGGCTCAGGTGGGTCCCGGCGGGGGCCAGCGGGGGCAGCACCGCGTGCAGCCGGGTGCCGTCGGGCAGCCGGGCGTCGACGAAGGGGCTGGCCTCGTCGAGGCGGCGGCCCGCCCCCGCGGCGAGCCGGACGGCGAGGGGACGGACCTCGTCCTCGCCCGCCAGGGACAGGTCCGCGCGCCGCAGCCCGGCCCCGTCGTCGACCCACACGGCGCCGCCGCCGTTGACGAGCACGTCCGTCGTGCCGGGGGCCTCGAGCAGGGGCTGCAGCCGCCCGGCCCCCGTGAGGGCGGCGCCGACGCCGTCGAGGAGACGGAGCAGGTCGGCCGCCCCGAGCACGACCCCTTCGGCGCGGGCGGCCGCGGCGACCGCGGGTGGGTCCGGTGGCGTGCCCTCGCGCGCCAACCGGTCCCGGACCGCCTCGACGACCCCGCCGAACCCGGCGTCGGCGGCCCTCACCGCACCCCGCCCGCGACGGGGGTCCGGTCCCCACCGCGGTCGTGCGCCCAGTCCCTCGCCAGGGTGGCGGCCACGGCGCGCAGGCTGCTGCGGCGACCCCCCGGCACGCCCTCCCCCAGCTCCAGGGCCGCGTCGAGACCGCGGTCCGGGCGCACGACGCCGGCCAGCGGTGCCCCGGCCGCGTCCGCGACGTCCTCGGGGTCCAGTCCCACCCCGGCGTCGCGCACGACGAGGCGGGTCCGCGTCACCCCGGCCACCCGCAGCTCGTCGAGCACGGCGCAGGCCGCCGCGGCCCCCCGCGTCGTCCCGGGGGTGACGACGAGGAGGTCGTCGCACGCGCCGAGGACGGGGCCCAGACCCGCCAGGGCTCCCCGGGGCAGGTCGACCACCGTCGCCGCGAAGGCGCGGCGGGCCGCGTCGAGCACCGTCCAGACGGCCTCGGGGTCCGGACCGGGGCCGCCACGGCGGTCCGAGGGCAGCACGTGCAGGCCCGCGCCGAGGTGGACGGCCGAGCGCAGGACGTGCGGTCCCAGCCGCCCCTGCACACCGGCCAGGTCCCCCCAGCGCAGCCCGGGCAGGGCGTCACCGCCGACGAGGAGGTCCAGACCGCCGGACCGCGGGTCGCCGTCGAGCAGCAGGCACCCGCCGAGGGTGTCGGCCAGCGCACGGGCGAGCCCGGCGGCGAGGACGCTGGCTCCGGCGCCCCCGGTGCCGCCGACGACGCCCACCACCGGCCCGCGGCGGCCGCGGCCGTCGGCGACGTCGGACAACCGCTCCAGCAGCCAGTCCTGCGCCTCGGGCAGGACGACGGCGTGGTCGGCGTCCAGACCCGCGGCCTCCTGCCACCACACCGGGTCCAGGGGCGCCCGGCCCACGACGACGAGGGGCACCCCGGGTCGCCGCAGGGCCGACAGGCGGTCCAGGTCGGCGTCGACGCCGGCCAGGACGAGGACGGTGTCGTCCTGGTCCGCGGGGCCGGGACCGTCGCGGTGCAGCGGACTGCCCGCCGCGGCCGCGAGCCGCACGAGCGCGGCGGCCAGCTCCTCGTCGCCCGTGACGAGGACGACGGTTCCCTGCGCGGGGGTGGACCCGGGGCGGTGGGAGGCGCTGCGGGGGCGGTCGGGGTGCCGGGCGGGGTGGGGCACGGGTCGGCGGCCGGGTTGCTGGGTGGGCACGGGGGCTCCTCGCGTCGGTGGGAGGACCACACTGGTCACGCGGGCGAGCGCCGGGCCCCGTGCGGCGGCCCGCCTGTGGACACGCGCGGGGCGGGCGGGGCTGTGGACACCGGATCGACACGGCGGGGACAGGACACGCCGGGGTGTGGACGAGCGGAGGGGGAAGTGGAGACGGCCCCCGCTGGGGGGGAGCGGGGGCCGTCAACGGTCCGGCTCGGGGGGGATGAGCCGGGCCGCATGTAGCCCACAGGGCGTACTCCAGCATCCTCACCCCTGGCAGGGCCGGTTGGCAATTCCTCCACGCCGACTGACGGAGAATTCGTGTCGGCCCGGTGGACTCTGCACGCGGCGCGGTCGCAGTTCCCGCACCGGACCCGCACAGGAAGGGGTCAGGAACCCCCCGTGTAGCCCCCCGCGGCGGCGATCCGACCCAGGAAGTCCCCGGCGACGGGGGCGGCGACCGTTCCCCCGGACACCCCGTCGGTGACGAACACCGCGAACGCCAGCCCGTCCTGGTACCCGATCGTCCAGGCGTGGGTCGCCGGCGGGACCGCGGTCCCGTACTCGGCCGTCCCGGTCTTGGCGTGCACGGGCGCACCGGGGACGCCGGCCAGCACCGTCGCCGTCCCGGACGTCACGACGTCCCGCATGAGGTCGCCGATGGTCCCGAGCAGAGCGGGTTCGGGCAGGGTCGCGGGCGCCGACGGGGCCGTGGGCGCCGGGTCGACGACGACCTGGGGCCGGCGCAGTTCCCCCGCGGCCACCGAGGCGGCCGCGACCGCCATCGCGAGGGGGGACACGAGCGTGCGGCCCTGCCCGAAGCTCGCGGCGGCCAGGTCGACGGCGGACTCCGCCGTCGGGACCGTCCCGGGGAACGCGTCCACCCCCGTGGCCCACGGCGCCCCCACGCCGAGCGCCGCGGCCGCGGTCGGCAGGTCGTCGTCGCCGAGACGGGGACTCAGGCTCGCGAAGGCCGTGTTGCACGAGCGGGCGAAGTCGGTGCGGAACGGGAGGTCACCGAACGCCTCGCCCTCGAAGTTCGAGAAGGACCGCCCGTCGACGGTGTACGTGGGCGTGCACGGGACGTTCTCCCCCACGTCGAGCCCGTGCCGCAGCAGGGCCAGGGTGGTGACGACTTTGAACGTCGACCCCGGTTCGAAACGTCCGGTGAGCGCCCGGTCGCCCCCGTCGACGGGGTAGTTCGCGACGGCGACCACGTCCCCCGTGGCGACGTCCACCGCGACGAGCGCGGCCTCCGCGGCACGGGCGGCGAGGGCGTCGTCCGCGGCGCGCTGGACCGCGGCGTCGAGAGTGGTGGTGACGGCCTGTCCGGGCAGGGGAGCCACCCGGAACAGTTCCGAGGAACTGGCGTCGGCACCGCCCGCGGCCTGCACGGTGATCCCCACCCGGCCCGCGAGGCGTTCGTCGTAGGTCTCCTGCAGCCCCGACAACCCCGCCAGGTCGCCGGCCTCGTACCGGCCGCGCGACGCCTGGACGACCTCGGCAGTCGCCTGCCCGACGCCGCCGAGCAGGGCCCGGGCGAAACCCCGCGTCGGCGCCAGCGGCTGGGTCGACTCGGCGAACACCGCACCGGGGATGGGTTGCAGGACGGCGCGCTGGGCGTCGTAGTCGCTGCGGCGCAACGTGATGACGTCGACGAACGCGGTGGGGGCGGCCTTCTGGATGCGGGTGGCCAGCGCCGCGGGGTCGACGCCGAGCGCGGCGCCGAGGGCGTTGGCCGTCGCGACGGGGTCGGTCGTGCGGGAGGGCTGCACGCCGACCCGCACGACCGGGGTCGCGGTGACGACGGGCGACCCGTCGCGACCGAGGACGTCCGCCCGCGCCGGAGCCGTCCGGTCCACCTGGAACGTGGAACCCGAGACCAGCGCGGGGTGGACGAGGGCGGGTTCCCACAGGGGCCGCCAGGTGTCCTCCACGCGCGCGAACCGGGCGGTCGTCCCGTACGCGAACCGTGCGCCGGCGGGGGCGCCGTGGGTCGCGGCGAGGTCGAACACGACCTGCAGGGCCGCGGCGGCCGTGCGGGGGTCCTGCTGGTCGACCGTCACCGAGGTCACCGAGACCGCGGGCGCCGGCTCGGCGAGGTCCCCGGTCAGGCGGGCGTACTCGGCGGCCACGTCGGCGGGCAGCTGGGCGCCGGCGGGCGCCTGGAAGCGCACGCGCCCGAGCGTTCCGCCGGACCAGGCCGCGGCGAGGGCGTCGGCCGCGGCACGCACCTCCTCCGCCGGGTCGTCGCGGCGGCCGGAGACGAGCCACCAGGCCCCGGCCCCGGCGCCCGCGACGAGGACGGCGGACCCGGCGGCGACGACGGCGCGGCGCCCCAGGTGCCGGGGCCCCGGGCCGGGGGGCGAGCCGTCGGGCGTCCCCCCGGGGGCCCCGGTACTGCCTCCGGTGGGCTCGGGCGGGGTGGGACCGGGGTCCGGTGCGTTGTCGGTCATCGTCGGTGATGCTCGCACGTCACGGGCTGCTAACCTTCGAAGCGTTGGAGGCGTCGCATAGTGGCCTAGTGCGCCCGCCTGCTAAGCGGGTTGGGGGCCAACACCCCCTCGCGGGTTCAAATCCCGCCGCCTCCGCCAGGGCCGAGGGCCCCGGTCGCACCACGCGGCCGGGGCCCTCGCTCGTTCCACGGGCCCGGGACCGCCCCCCACCCCTGCAGCGACCTGAGCGCGACCCCTTGCGGCGCAACCGATTGGTGACCACGCCGGAAGCCCGCTACAGTAGGTCCAGTCAGCGCGCCTCGGCGCGCCGGACGCGCCCGTAGCTCAACGGATAGAGCATCTGACTACGGATCAGAAGGTTAGGGGTTCGAATCCCTTCGGGCGCACACAGCAGCTGAGAGGCCCCCGGGACGTCCCGGGGGTCTCTCGCCGTGTGGGGCCACCCCGCGAGCCGCCCCCGTGAGCCGTCGGCGGGCCGGCCCCACCCCTTCGGCCACCACCCGGTCCGCCGCGACCGTGGGTGACGGCGACGGACCACCACAGGACCGGAACCCGAAAATGCGCGAACCGCTCCCCCGGCCCCGCGACGAGGACCGGAAAACGACCCCCGGCTCCGCGCGGAATCCGCCGCGGGCCCGCGGCCACGACCGCCTCCGGAACAGCGTGGGAACCCGGCGGGAACTCCCCCGGGAAGGCGCCGGGGAACGTCCGGGGGAACGCACAGGGATCTCACCCCACCCCGGGTCCGGTCCTCGACGGGACCCCGTCGCGCCCAGCCCCCGGGGCCACGCACCGGAGCAGGACGGGGTGGTGCGCGGGCGGTGCGGGACAGCCGGGAACAGGCCGGGAACCCCTGGCCGACAACCCGGCCGGGGCGCCACCGAACGCGGATCCCGCGGGCGCGGAACGGGTTCTCCGATCCGCCTCCCGTTCAGCCCCCCAGTTCCCCGGTGAGCGGTTCCGCACAACTCCTCCACGGAGATCACGGCGCGGATACCGCGAGAAGGGGGAACTGCGGCGAGAATCACTCGTTCGATGCGCGAACTCCCGGAGAACTGTGGTTCCATTGGTCACGCATGATTCCAGCCAACTTCCCCCGGGAGCCCAGCATGGCAAGTCACGACGTTGCACTGAAGGTGGCCACCGAA
Organism: Kineococcus sp. NPDC059986; assembly: GCF_040702905.1. Taxonomy (NCBI): domain Bacteria; kingdom Bacillati; phylum Actinomycetota; class Actinomycetes; order Kineosporiales; family Kineosporiaceae; genus Kineococcus; species Kineococcus sp. NPDC059986. The sequence continues at coordinate 124,905 of NZ_JBFBND010000002.1, forward strand.
CTGCCCGTCGGTGCCGTCGACCTCGAGATCCCCGTCAAGCGGAACGGTCGCAAGATCGGCACCTTCACGGTGAACGCGAACGGTGTCTCGTGGAACCCGGCGACCGCGAAGGCCGCCACCACCGTGACGTGGGAAGACCTCCCCGCCGCGCTGGCCGGCACCCCCGCCGCCGCCCCGGCCGCTGCGGCCCCGGCGAAGAAGGCCGCTCCGGCCAAGAAGGCGGCTCCGGCGAAGAAGGCCGCCGCCAAGAAGGCCGCCCCCGCACCGGTCGAGGAAACCCCGGCGCCCGTCGTCGAGACCCCGGCCCCGGCCGCCACCGCGACGAAGAAGGCGACGACCAAGTCGGCCGCCAAGTCCGCCGCGAAGTCGACCGCCGCCGCGAGCACCACCAAGAAGGCCGCCACCAAGAAGTCGACCCCGGCGGCCTCCTCCTCGGCCGTGGACGCCCGCGCCGTGCGCGAGTGGGCCGCTGCCAACGGGATCGCCGTCGCCCCGCGCGGCCCGATCTCCTCCAGCATCATCGACCAGTTCAAGGCCGCTCAGTGAGCTGAGCCCCACCTGGAACGCCCGAGAGGGGGCGGGATCTCCGGATCCCGCCCCCTCTCGCACGTCCGCCCTCCGGTGACGGTGACGTCCCCCGTCCTCAGCGGAAGCGCGGCGGCAACGCCTTCCGCGCGATGCGCCGCACCCGGGTGCCCCGCCGCCGGGGCGCGTCCACGGCCCCGACCTCGCCGAACAGCTGCTCGCAGATGCGGACGTACACCTGGTCCGGCATGGGCAGCCGGTCCACGTCGCTCAGGGCCTGGTCCTGGCCGGCGGATTCCATGACGAGCTCGCCGTAGCCGAGGAAGCGCCCGAGCAGCGAGCGGTTGTAACTCATGTCCGTCACCTTCGACAGGGGCATCATCGCCACCTGCCGCTTCACGACGCCGTAGGTCAGCAGCAGCCGCTTGTCCGTGGCGATGAACCAGTCGCCCCGCCACTGCAGCCACCGCCAGAAGGCTCGCCCGAGCAGGACGAGCCAGGCGAGGAAGGTGACGTTCGGGAGGTAGGCGACGTCGCCGGCCTGGGCCACGAGCCAGAACCAGCCGGCCAGCCCGACGACGCTGCTCAGGACGGGTTCGGCGAGGACGACCAGGTGCCGCCGCAGGCAGACGAGGCGCTTCTCGGTGCCGAGGACGTAGCGCTGGACGCGGCGGGGCGGTCGCTCCCACAACGGGTCTGCGCCCCGGCCGACCGGGCGGGGACGTCGCCCGCCGGATCGCGCGCCGTCGTCCTCGTCGCTCTCGTCGTCCTCGTCGTCGACGAGGTCACCGGCCGGCAGCGGGTCGTCGTCCAGTTCCGGCAACCGCGAGGCCTCACCGTCCTCGTCGTGCACCACGCGCCAGGTGCCGTCCCGACGGGACTTGCGCAGCCGGGTGCCGGAGAACATGACGAGTTCCCGGCCCTCCTCGTCGAGGTCCGGCTCGTCGCGGTGCCGGTCGTGCTTCAGCTGAGCAACCCGTTGAAGAAGCTCATGATGCTGTTGACGGCCGTCCCCAACCATTCCCCGACGCCGCGGACGAAGCTCGCCGCCTGGTCGGGCGAGCGGTAGACCGCGTAGAGGGCGAAGACGACCAGGACCCACCACAGAACTCGGCGCCACTTCACGGCCCGGCTCCCTTCCGACGTTCCCCGGGAACGCCCTGCTGCTCACCGAACGAGGACACGACTGCGCTGATCGGGGGACATCCTGCCGGAAAGGGCCGCGCAGCACGAAGCCCCGCGCCGCGGAACGCGCAGCGCGGGGCCGGTGGGTCCTCGCGGACCCGGGTCCGGGAACCGTGCGGGGAACGGGCCGAGAACCCGGCGGGATCCCCGCGCTCGCTCCCCGGAGGATCAGACGACGCCGTACAGACGGTCCCCCGCGTCGCCGAGGCCGGGGACGATGTACCCGTTCTCGTCGAGCCGCTCGTCGACGGCGGCCGTGACGACCGTCACCTGGGCGTGGTCGTCGAACGCCGTCCGCACGACCTCCAACCCCTCCGGGGCGGCCAGCAGGCAGATCGCCGTCACGTCCTGCGCACCGCGGTCCAGGAGGTAGGTGATGGCGGCCACGAGGGTTCCGCCGGTCGCGAGCATCGGGTCCAGCACGAAGCAGTGCCGGCCCGTCAGGTCGTCGGGGAGACGGTTCGCGTAGGTCGTCGCCTGCAGCGTCTGCTCGTCCCGGATCATGCCGAGGAAGCCGACCTCGGCCGTCGGCAGCAGCCGGACCATGCCGTCGAGCATCCCCAGACCCGCACGCAGGATCGGCACGACGATCGGTTTCGGGGAGCGGATCCGTACCCCCGTCGTGGGTCCGACCGGGGTGGTGATCGGGTGCGGTTCGACCGCGACGTCCCGGGTGGCCTCGTAGGCCAGCAGCGTCACCAGTTCGTCGGCGAGGCGGCGGAACGTCGGGGAATCGGTGCCGCGGTCCCGCAGGGCGGTCAGTTTGTGGGCGACGAGGGGGTGGTCGATGACGGACAGGCGCATGAGGCCCCAAAGTACGCCGCCCGGGCCCGGCGCGACGAGCGGCGGGCTTTCCCACCAGCGACGACACCACCGCACCGGTGGCCCCGGCCCACCTGCTCCTGCCACGATGGGTGCGTGGCGTACTTCACCGCAGTCCTTGCCCCCGAGGGTTCCGGCGCCGACCGCGGCTGGCGGTCGGTCGACATCGACCTCGAGGCGGGTTCTCCCGACGAACTCGGCGACGCGTTGCGCGGCACCGTCGACGACGACCGGCCCGTCCTGGCCGTCCTGGAACGCGAGGACGAGTGGTTCGCCCTCGTGCGCACCGACGGCGACATCGACGTGAAGGTGTTCGTCTCCGACGCCGTGGCGGCCGCCGAGAGCGCCTACGCGCCGCTGTTCGCCGAACTGCCCGCCGCGACGGGGCTGCCCGTCCGCGCGGCGGCCGTCGACGACGACGAGGACGACACCGACGAGGACCCGGACGAGGAGGAGGCGGCGGCCGAGCCGACGAGCGCGCGCAGCGAGTCCGGGATCGCGGAGGACGTCTGGGCCGGTGACCCCGAACTGCTGGGTGACCTCGGGTGCCCGGCGGACGTCCTCGTCCGCCTCGCCACCTCCAGCGCCGACCCGGCCACCGCCACCGTGGAGATCGGCGAGCTCCTCGGCTGCGCCGACGTGCTCGAGTCGCTGCGCTGAACGGACTCGCCACCCCCGCCGCGTGGTCGTCGTGGCTCGACGCGGCCCTGGCTGAAGCCCGCGCCTGCCTGAGCACGGGTGACGTCCCGGTCGGGGCGGTCGTCGTGGACGCCGCCGGCACGGTGCTCGGTCGCGGCCACAACGAGCGCGAGGCGTCCGCCGACCCCACCGCGCACGCGGAGGTCCTCGCCCTGCGCGCGGCCGCGCGGGCGCGCGGGGAGTGGCGGCTCACGGGGTGCACGCTCGTCGTGACGCTCGAACCGTGCGTCATGTGCGCGGGGGCGACCGTCCTGTCCCGCGTCGACCGCCTGGTCTTCGGGGCCTGGGACGCCCGGTTCGGAGCGGCGGGCTCGTTGCGCGACGTCGTGCGCGACCCCCGGCTGAACCACGTCGTCGAGGTCGTCGGCGGCGTCCGCGAGGTCGAGTGCCGGACCCTCCTGGACGACTTCTTCGCGCAGCGGCGAGCGTGACGGACGACCCGTCACGCCGTGTAGGGTGGTCTAGCGACGCAACGCGGTCGGTCCCAGACCGGTGCAGCGGGGGGTCGTGGACAAGGTGATGTGTCCGAGCGGCCTAAGGAGCACGCCTCGAAAGCGTGTGAGGGGGCAACTCCTCCGTGGGTTCAAATCCCACCGTCACCGCGTCGTGCGAAGGGCCCCGGAACCACGGTTCCGGGGCCCTTCGTCGTCGGTGCGGCTCAGCAGGTCTTCGCGCCGGGCGGCAGCGGGGCCACGAGGGCACCCTCGCCCAGCATCTGCTGGTAGCCGTCGCCCAGGCTGAGCGTGATCACCTTCGCCGCCGGGTCCGGGACGAGCTGGACGTCCGGGAAGCGGGCCGCGACGGTGACGGCCTGCTGGACCGCCGCCTCGGGGTAGGTGACGACGGCCGTGCCCGGTCCCGCGGGCGCCGAGGCGTTGCCGACGGTCCCCACGACGAACCCGCGCGTGCGCAGCTCCCCTGCCACCGAGGCCGCCAGCCCCCGCCGACCCGTGCCGTTGAGGACGTCGACGGTGACCTGCCCGGGGGTGAGGAGCGCGGGCCGCGTGGCCGGCACGCAGCTCGGCGAGGGCGCCGCCGACGGCGTCGTCGTCCGGCCGGGCTGCCACCGGTCGCTCCACACGAGGTAGGCGCCGCCGCCGACCGCGAGCACGAGGACGACCACGACGGCGAAGACGAGGCGCTGGCGCACCAACCGCGCCCGCCGCCGGCCCGTGAGCCGCTCGTAGGACTCGACGTCGAGGTCGTCGTCCACCTCGGGCAGGACCACCGCGTCCCGTCCCTCGTCGGACCCCCGACCGCGGCGCCCCTCCTGCTGCCCGCGCTGCTGCTCGTGCTGGTCGTCGTGCTGGTCGTCCTGCTGGTCGTCCTGCTGGCCGTCGTGTTCCCGTGCCACTGCTCCCCCTCGCCGTCCCCGTGCGACTCTCGGTCCGGCTCTCAGTCCGGCAGCGTCAGGACGCGGGCGTGCAGGACCTGGCGCTGGTGCAGCGCGGCCCGCACGGCGCGGTGCAGGCCGTCCTCGAGGTAGAGGCGGCCGCGCCAGGACACGACGTGGGCGAAGAGGTCGCCGAAGAAGGTGGAGTCCTCGGCCAGCAGGGCGTCGAGGTCCAGCGTCCGCTTCGTCGTCGTCAGCTCGTCGAGCCGCACCTGCCGAGGGGGCACCTCGGACCACTGGGCGACCGACTCGTACCCGTGGTCGGGGTAGGGGCGCCCTTCGCCGACGGCCTGGAAGATCACGGTGCTGGAGTCTAGAGGTGGTGCGGCGCACCGCCGCGGCACCGCGCCGAAGTGCCGGGAGAACCAGCGAGGCCCGCCCCGGAACGTGTCCGGGACGGGCCTCGTGCGGCGGAGGATAGGGGATTTGAACCCCTGAGGGCGTTAACCCAACACGCTTTCCAAGCGTGCGCCATAGGCCACTAGGCGAATCCTCCAGTGCCTCCAGCGTAGCGCGCCGTGACGGGTGCTCGTGACGGCACCCACCGCCGCCACCCCCGCACGCGGGCGGTTGGACCCGGGGCCCACGGCTGTCGTACGGTGTGGCCAGACCCCTCGTGCGGCGTCACCCCGTCAAACCCCCCCAGGGCCGGAAGGCAGCAAGGGTAGATGGGCTCTGGCGGGTGTGCGGGGGGTCCCTTGCGCCCCCCCTTGCTCCCCGTCCACCTCCCCGTCCAGCTCCCCGTCCACAGGCCTCCGTCGCGACCGGCGGTCGTGTCGCAGGGGCGGGTTAGCCTCGGACCCGTGACGACAGCGCTCTACCGCCGCTACCGGCCCGAGGCCTTCTCCGAGGTCATCGGCCAGGACCACGTCACGACCCCGCTCATGCACGCCCTGTCCAAGGGCCGGGTGACGCACGCGTACCTCTTCTCCGGCCCGCGCGGCTGCGGGAAGACGACGAGCGCCCGCATCCTCGCCCGCTGCCTGAACTGCGCGCAGGGCCCCACGCCGACGCCGTGCGGCACCTGCGACTCCTGCCAGGACCTGGCCAACGGGGGCGGCGGCAGCATCGACGTCGTCGAGATCGACGCCGCCTCGCACAACGGCGTCGACGACGCCCGGGACCTGCGCGAGCGCGTCTCCTTCGCCCCGGCGCGGGACCGCTTCAAGGTCTACATCCTCGACGAGGCCCACATGGTCACGCCGGCGGGCTTCAACGCGCTGCTGAAGACGGTCGAGGAACCCCCGCCGCACGTGAAGTTCATCTTCGCGACGACGGAACCGGACAAGGTCCTCACGACCATCCGCTCCCGGACCCACCACTACCCCTTCCGCCTCGTCCCGCCGGCCCAGCTCACGACCTACCTGGGGGAGCTGGCCGAGAAGGAGGGCGTGCAGATCGGCAAGGGCGTCCTGCCCCTCGTCGTGCGCGCGGGCGGCGGGTCGGTGCGCGACACCCTGTCGGTCCTGGACCAGCTCATCGCCGGCGCGGGCGACGACGGCGTCACCTACGACATCGCGGTGGCGCTGCTGGGCTACACGCACGCCTCCCTGCTGGACGACGTCGTCGAGGCGATCGCCGCGGGCGACGCCGCGACCGTCTTCCGGGCCGTCGAACGCGTCGTCGACACGGGGCAGGAACCCCGTCGCTTCGCCGACGACCTGCTGCAGCGCCTGCGCGACCTCGTCATCGTGGCCGCCGTCGGCGACGCGGCCGGCGACGCGCTCGCCGTCCCCGAGGACGCGCTCGAGCGGCTGCAGGCCCAGGCCACGCACCTCGGCCGGGCCGAGCTGTCCCGCGCCGCCGACGTCGTCGCCGCCGGGCTGGAGCAGATGACCGGGGCCACGTCGCCGCGGTTGCAGCTGGAGCTCCTGTGCGCCCGCCTGCTCCTCCCCGGTGCGGATGCCGACGGCGGGCTCGGCACGCGACTGGACCGGCTCGAACGCCGGATCAGCGCGGCGGGCGGGGTGCCCGTCGCGGGTCCGCCCGCCCAGCCGGCACCGCCCCGCGAGAGCGCACCGAACCCCGTCAGCGCGCCCCCGGCCCGGCCCGACAGCGCCCCGGCGCCCGCTCCGACGCCCACCCCCACGGACCCGGAGCCGACCCAGACCCCGTCCTCGTCCTCGTCCTCGTCCTCGTCCCCGGCCGGTCCGTCCTCCGGCGGGTGGCCCACCGCGCGCACGCCCGGGTCCCCGGAGCCGGAGGGGCGCGCCCCCGCACCGGCGCGCACCCCGCCCGGCGCCCCGTCCGGCGGTGCCCAGTCCGGGTCCTCGGCCCCGACCCCCGTCCCGGTCGACGCCCCTCCGCCGCCCGCCCCGGCCGCCGGCGGCGACGCCGAGACGGTCCGGCGGTTGTGGACGGAGGTGCTCGGGACGCTCTTCACGATCAAGCGCCTCACGTGGTCGCTCGTGGCCGAGAACGCGACCGTCGCGGACTTCCGCGGGGGCGTGCTCAGCCTGCAGTTCCGCTCGCCGCAGCTCGCCGCGCGGTTCGCCCGCGGCAACGACGCGGGGTTCGTCGCCGAGGCGCTGTTCCAGGTCACCGGCATCGAGGCGAAGGTCCAGGCCGTCGGCGCGGAGTCCCCCGGCGGCGGGGGCGGCGGTCAGCGGGGTGGGCAGCGTCCCTCGCGGGGTGGTTGGTCCTCCCCCGCGCCCGCGACCCCCGCACCCGCCGCGGCTCCCCCGCGGCCGGCGGCACCGGCGCCCCAGCAGCCGGCGCAGCAGCAGGCCCCGCAGCAGCGCGCGTCCCAGCAACCGGCCGCCGCACCGTCCTCGGCACCGGTCTCGACGGGCAACGACTACTACGCCGACGTCCCCCCGCCGGAGGAACCCATCGACGACCCGGGCGAGGAGCAGCTGTCCCGCCCGCGGCGGTCGGAGGCGACCGCCGACGCCCCGGCCGCACCCACCGCGACCTCCACCCCGGCCCCGGCCGTCGCCGTCTCCCCGGAGGAGGACACCCCGAGCCGGGACGACGAGGACGCGGAGGACGCCGGGCTCGTGGGCATCGCGGTCGTGGAGCAGATCCTCGGCGGGCGGGTCCTCAGCGACGACGCCTGACGCCACGGGGCCACCCGTCACGCTCGGCGGTCCGCCCGCTGCGGTCGGCCACGTAGTCTCCTCGTGTGTACGAAGGAGTCGTCCAGGACCTGATCGACGAGCTCGGTCGGCTCCCCGGCGTGGGACCCAAGAGCGCGCAGCGCATCGCGTTCCACCTGCTCGCGGCCGACGCGGCCGACGTCAAGCGCCTCGCGGAGGTGCTGACGGAGGTCAAGAGCCGCGTCCGGTTCTGCACCGTCTGCGGGAACGTGGCGCAGGAGGACCTGTGCCGGGTGTGCCGCGACCCGCGGCGCGACCCCACCGTCATCTGCGTGGTCGAGGAGGCCAAGGACGTCGTCGCGATCGAGAAGACGCGCGAGTTCCGCGGCCGGTACCACGTGCTGGGCGGGGCGATCAGCCCCATGGAGGGGATCGGGCCGGACGACCTGCGGATGCGCGAGCTGCTGTCCCGCTTGTCGGACGGCACGGTGACCGAGACGATCATCGCGACGGACCCGAACCTCGAGGGCGAGGCGACCGCGACGTACCTGGCGCGGTTGCTGAAGCCCATGGGGATCGCGGTGACCCGTCTGGCCTCCGGCCTCCCGGTCGGCGGCGACCTGGAGTACGCGGACGAGGTGACGCTCGGGCGGGCGTTCGCCGGACGGAGGTCCCTCGATGGCTGACCCGACCCCCGACCCCACCGAGCTCACGGGCCTGGTGCAGCTCGCGGACGCCACGGCCGCGGAGGTGCGCGCCTACCTGTCCAGCGTCACCGAGGTCGCGACGGGGCGGATGGACTCGACGGCCCTGTCCGTCCTGCTGCTCGCCGTGAGCCAGACGCTCGTCACCGGTGCCCGCCTCGGCGCGGTGGACGACATCGTCCCGGCGCGCCGCTTCGAACCGGACGCCGGTCCCGACCCGGACGTCGACCCGGTCCGCGCGAGCCTGGCCAACGTCCTGGAGGGCCTGGACGACTACGCCGACGTCGTCGACCCCCTGACGAACGCCAAGCTCGTGCGCGGCGCCCTGTCCGACGACCTCGCCTCGGTCGCCGCCGACCTCGAGCACGGTCTGCGCCACCACGAGCGCGGTGACGTCACCGAGGCGCTGTGGTGGTGGCAGTTCTCCTACCTGTCCTCCTGGGGCCTGCGCGCCACGGCGGCGCTGCGGGTGCTGCAGTCGCTGCTGGCGCACCTGCGGCTCGACGTCGACGCCGAGACCGCCTCCGACGCGGAGTTCGACGCCCTGCACCCCTGAACCGCCCCCGCCCGGTGGACACATTGCCCAGCAGGTCAGCGCGGGCCTGGGCACGGCCCGGGGCACCCTGAGCGGGTCCGTAGAATCCCGCTCGTGGCTCTCGTGGTGCAGAAGTTCGGCGGTTCCTCGGTCGCTGATGCCGACGGCATCAAGCGTGTCGCGAAGCGCATCGCCGCGACCAAGCGCGCCGGCCACGAGGTCGTCGTCGTGGTCTCGGCGATGGGTGACACGACGGACGAGCTCATCGACCTCGCCGAGCAGGTCAGCCCCATGCCCCCGGCCCGCGAACTGGACATGCTGCTGACCTCCGGCGAGCGGATCTCGATGGCGGTCCTCGCCATGGCGATCTCGAACCTGGGTCTGGAGGCGCGCTCGTTCACGGGCTCGCAGGCCGGGGTCATCACCGACTCCTCCCACGGCCGCGCGCGCATCATCGACGTCACCCCGGGGCGCATCCGCTCCGCACTCGACGAGGGCGCCATCGCCATCGTCGCCGGGTTCCAGGGCGTCAGCCAGGACACGAAGGACATCACGACGCTCGGCCGCGGCGGCTCGGACACGACGGCCGTCGCGCTGGCAGCAGCACTCAAGGCCGACGTCTGCGAGATCTACACCGACGTCGACGGCATCTACACCGCCGACCCGCGCATCGTCCCGACGGCCCGGAAGATCAACCGGATCGTGACCGAGGACATGCTGGAGATGGCCGCCAACGGAGCCAAGGTCCTCATGCTCCGCTGCGTCGAGTACGCCCGGAACTACGACCTCCCGATCCACGTGCGCAGCTCCTTCAGCCCGCACGAGGGCACCTGGGTCACCGACTTCCCCATCCCCGCCGCGCTCAGCGCCAACGCCCCGGAGGAACCCGTGGAACAGCCGATCATCTCCGGCGTCGCGCACGACGACAAGGAAGCGAAGATCACCGTCGTGGGCGTGCCGGACAACCCCGGCACCGCCGCCGCGATCTTCAAGGCCGTCGCTCAGGCGGAGATCAACATCGACATGATCGTGCAGAACGTCGCCGCCGGGGCCTCGGGCCGCACGGACATCTCCTTCACGCTGCCCAAGGCCGAGGGCGCGACGGCGATCGCCGCGCTCGAGAAGGAGAAGACGTCGATCGGGTTCGAGCGCCTCGAGTACGACGACCAGATCGGCAAGGTCTCGCTCATCGGCGTCGGGATGCGCTCGCACCCGGGCGTCTCGGCCACGTTCTTCGAGGCGCTGGGCAGCAAGGCCATCAACATGGAGATGATCTCGACGTCCGAGATCCGCATCTCGGTCGTCACCCGCGCCGACCAGTTGAACGACGCCGTCCGCGCGATCCACACCGCGTTCGGCCTGGACGCTGACGCAGAAGCCGTGGTCTACGGAGGTACCGGACGATGAGCACCCGCAAGCCCACCCTCGCGGTCGTCGGTGCCACCGGCGCCGTCGGCACCGTGATGCTCGGCATCCTGTCCCAGCGCCCGGACGTGTGGGGCGAGATCCGCCTCGTCGCCTCCGCCCGCTCGGCCGGCAAGGTCCTGCAGGTGCGCGGCGAGGACGTCGTCGTGCGCGAGCTGACGCCTGAGGTCTTCGACGGCGTCGACGTCGCGATGTTCGACGTGCCCGACGAGGTCTCCGCGGTGTGGGCGCCCATCGCCGCGGAGCGCGGGGCCGTCGCCGTCGACAACTCCGGCGCGTTCCGGATGGACGACGAGGTGCCGCTCGTGGTGCCCGAGGTCAACGGGGCCGCGGCGCGCAACCGCCCCAAGGGCATCATCGCCAACCCGAACTGCACGACGCTGACGATGATGGACGCCCTCGGCGCCCTCCACGACCGGTGGCAGCTCACCGAGCTCGTCGTCGCCAGCTACCAGGCCGCCTCCGGCGCGGGGCAGCCCGGTGTCGACCGTCTGTACGACGAGATCGAGGTCGTCGCGGGTCAGCGGACCCTCGGCTCCACGGCCGGCGACACCGCAGAGCTCGTGTCCGAGAAGCTCGGCGACGACTCCCCGTTCCCGACGCACCTCGCCCTCAACGTCATCCCGGTCGCGGGGTCGCTGAAGGACGGCGGCTGGACGAGCGAGGAGCTCAAGGTCCGCAACGAGTCCCGCAAGATCCTGGGCATCCCCGACCTCAAGGTGTCCGCGACCTGCGTCCGCGTGCCGGTGCAGACGACGCACTCCCTCGCGGTGCACGCGACGTTCGCCCGGCCCGTCACGGTCGCCGAGGCGACCGCGGCCCTCGAGGCGGCCCCGAGCGTCGAGGTCCAGGACGACCTGGCGAACGGCGTCTTCCCGACGCCGGCCCGCACGGTCGGCGGCGACCCGACGGTCGTCGGCCGGATCCGGCAGGCGCTGGACTTCCCGAACACGCTCGACCTGTTCGTCTGCGGGGACAACCTGCGCAAGGGCGCCGCGCTCAACACTGCGCAGATCGCCGAACTGGTGGCGGCCGAGCTCACCGCCTGACCGACCGCTCGCCGCGAAGGCCCCGACCGTCGAGACGGTCGGGGCCTTCGTCGTCCTGGGCTCAGAGCCCTCGGATCCCCAGGGCGGCGTTGTGGGCCCGGCACCGGGCGTACCCGGTGGCGGCCGACACGGCGAAGGCCGCGATCCAGACCGGGATCGTCACGACGAGGGACACCCCGAACGTGATCGTCGCGAGGAACGCCGCCAGCGGCGCGCAGACCACCTGGGCGACGATGAACGTCACTCCCAGCCCGACCTGGCCCGCGTAGCAGTTCCCGGCCCCCAGCCAGAGGAACGAGAAGAGGACCGCCAGCCCCGGCGTCTTGGCCGGGACGAACACGACCGGCCGCGGAGCCTGCCCGTACGGCACGAGCGGGGCCGACGGCGGGGGCTGGGGCTGCCACGCCTGCCGTTCGCGCACCGGGTCGCGGTCCTGCCACGCCCCGCCGTCGCGTGGCCCTGGTCCGTAGCCGCTCATCCCGTCCCCCGTTCGTCGAACCGCCATCGTGGCAGTCGTCGACGCGGCTGTCAGGACCCGCCGGGCTCCGGGTCCACGAGCAGTTCCCGGCAGCGGGTGCGGGCGGAGGACCCGGCGACGGCGACGGCGGCCAGCCACACCGGGACCGAGACCAGGAGCGAGACGCCGAGGGTGACGGAGGCGAAGAGGCCGGCGAGCGGGAGGCAGACGAGCTGCGCGAGCGCGAGCGTCACGCCGAGCCCGACCTGACCGGCGTAGAGGTTGCCGGCGCCGAGCCACAGGAACGTCAGGAGCACCGCCACCCCGGGGCGGCGGCTCCGGGCGAGGACGGCCGGCGGCAGCGCCACGTCCACCACCGCGGCCCCCGCGGTCGCGACAGCGGTCTGCGGCGCGCCCGGCCAGGCCCGGTCGTCGTCCCACTCGTGTCCGTGCACGTCGTGCCCCCGCTCGTCGGCGCCATCGTGACACCCGACCGGGCCGTGCGCCCGGCAGCGCGCCGGGCCGGCGATCACCCGCGCGACGCGACGGCACCCGTGCAGCAGACTGCGGGGGTGGCCGAGACCGTCTCCCGACTGCGCCTGCCGGTGCGGCGTCCGACCCCGCCGGTCCTGGCCATCGCCGGTCGCTTCGCCGTCGCCCTGGGGCTCGTGCTCGTCAGCTGGGGCGTCGTCTACCTCGAACGGGACGGCTACCGCGACAACGTCGACGGCACCCTCTCGGGGCTGGACGCGCTCTACTACACGACGGTCACGCTCTCGACGACCGGCTACGGCGACATCGTCCCGGTCACCGACGGGGCCCGGCTCGTCAACGCGCTGTTCGTGACGCCGGTCCGGATCCTCTTCGTCGTCATCCTCGTCGGCACGACCATCTCGGCGCTCACGGAGCGCTCCCGCACGGAGATCCGCCTCGCGCGGTGGAGGGCCCGCATGCGCGACCACGTCATCGTCCTCGGCTACGGCACGAAGGGCCGCAACGCGGTCCGCGAGCTGCGGGCCACGGGCACGCCCGCCGACCGCGTCCTCGTCGTGGACCGCAGCCCGCTCGCGACGGCGGACGCGGCCCGCGACGGCTACCTGTGCGTCACGGGTGACGTCACGCGCTCGGAGACGTTCGTGACGGCTCTGGCCGACCGCGCCCGGACGGTCCTCGTCGCGGTCGACCGGGACGACACCGCGATCCTCGCGACCCTGGCCCTGCGCCGGGTGAACACCCGGGCCACGGTCGTCGTCACCGCCCGCGAGGCCGAGCACGCCGACCTGCTGCGGCAGTCCGGTGCGAACTCCGTCGTCGTGACGAGCGAGACGACGGGCCGGTTGCTGGGCCTGGCCGCCGGCAGTCCGGCGGCCGTGGAGGTCGTGGAGGACCTCGTCTCCTTCGGGTCGGGTCTGGACCTGGAGGAACGGGCGCTGCGGCCCGAGGACGAGGGCCGGCGTCCCGGCGACCTCGACGTCCCGGTCCTGGCGGTGCTGCGGGACGGGCGCACACTGCTCTACCACCAGGTGACGACCCTGCAGGCCGGTGACCGGCTGCTGCAGGTCACCGGCCGCTGAGGTCAGCTCGCGCCGACCGTCCCCCGCGCCCGCCCGACGGCGCGCATGAGGTGGTACAGCCCGATGGCGGCCACGGTCCCGAGCGCGATGCCCTGGAACGTCAGCCCGCCCGAGGTGGTGAGGGTGTAGTTCGCGATGCCGACGATGAGCGCGACGGCCGCGGTCGTGAGGTTCACGGGGTCGGAGAAGTCGACCTTGTTCTGCACCCAGATCCGCGCACCGAGGACGCCGATCATCCCGTAGAGCAGCGTCGCGGCACCGCCGAGGACGCCGGGCGGGATGGACCCGATGAGGGCGCCGAACTTCGGCGAGAACGACAGCACGAGCGCCGCGGCCGCCGCGACCCAGTACGCCGCGGTCGAGTACACCTTCGAGGCGGCCATCACGCCGATGTTCTCGGCGTACGTCGTCGTCCCCGAGCCACCGCCGAGACCGGCCAGCGTCGTCGCCAACCCGTCCGCCAGCAGAGCCCGCCCCGCGAGCGGGTCGAGGTCGCGGCCGGTCATCGCGGCCACGGACTTCACGTGCCCGACGTTCTCGGCGACGAGCACGAAGACGACGGGCAGGAACAGCGCCAGGTCGTCGACGTGCAGCTGCGGGGCCCGGAACTCCGGCAGCCCGAGCCACGCGGCCTGCTCCACGGCGGTCCAGGAGACGAGCCCGCGCGCCGCCGCGACGGCGTACCCGACGGCGACGCCGAGGAGGATGGCGAGGCGGCCGAGCATCCCGCGGAACACGACGCTGGCGAGGGCGATGGCCAGCAGCGTGACGATCCCGCCCAGCGGGTCGGCCCGGAACCCCGACGTCTCGGTCGTCCCCCAGGCCGCCGGGGCCAGGTTCAGGCCGATGAGCGCCACGATCGTGCCCGTCACGACGGGCGGCATGACGACGTCGATCCAGCGCGATCCCGCGACGTGGACGACGAGGCCGACGACGGCCAGGAGCAGACCCGTGACGAGGACGCCGCCCGTCGCCGACCCCGCGGAACTGGCGAGGATCGGGGCGATGAACGCGAACGAGGAGCCGAGGTAGCTGGGCAGCCGGTTGCGCGTGATGAGCAGGAACAGCGCAGTCCCGACCGCGGAGAAGAACAGCGTCGTGGCGACCGGGAACCCCGTGAGGGCCGGGACGAGGACGGTCGAGCCGAACATCGCGACGACGTGCTGCAACCCGATGCCGACGGTCCGGCCCCAGGACAGCCGCTCGTCGGGGGCCACGACGGCGCCCGGGGAGACGGACCGCCCGTCCCCGTGGAGCCGCCAGCCGGTCCTCGTGGTGGTCCCTGCCATCGCGTGAGTCCTCTCGTCCGGGCCCGTCCGGCGCGGGCTCCGCGGAAGACTACGAGGATGCGCGCACCCCGCTGGACGGTTCCCGCCCTCGTCCTGGCCCTGACGGTGGTCCAGCTGCTCGTCGCGACGTTCGCGCGGGACCTGCCGCAGTTCGCGGGCAAGGCGTTCGGGGCCCGGCTGGTGTTCTACCCCGTGATGATGCTGTTCGTCCCGGGCGTCTGGTTCGCCGTCCACCGCGGGTCGCGGCCCGCGCCGTGGGGCGGGTTCTCGCTCGTCATGCTGCCGTTCCTCGTCGACGTCTCGGGGAACACGCTCGACCTGTACGACCGGGTCGTCTGGTGGGACGACCTGCTGCACTTCGGCAACTGGTGCCTGCTGACGCTGGGGCTCGGCGTCGTCCTGCGCCTGGCCGACGTCCGCCCGCGGTGGGTCCGGGCCGTGACGGCCGTCGGCGGCGGGGCGCTGCTGGCGCTGCTGTGGGAGGTCGGGGAGTGGTGGACGTTCATCCGCCACGGCACCGAGCTCGACACCGCCTACGAGGACACGCTCGGGGACATGGTGCTCGGCACCACCGGCTCCGCGGTGGCGCTCGTCGTGCTGGTGGCGCTCAGTCGCCGGAGTTCTTCTGGAACTCGTCCCTGAGCTTGCGCGGGTCGGCGTCGCGCAGCGAGGCGCCCGAACCCTTGAGCTTGCGCACGGCGATCACGACCGCGATCGCCACGACGATGAGGATCAGCACCCACTTCACACCGCGAGCCTAAGCGCCCCAGGGCCCCGACCCCCCCTCCACCGGCCCCCGACCCCGCGCGGAAAACACCTTTTCCGCCCCTGCGGGAGCCTCTGAGGGGCGCCGAGCACGACATCCGCCCTCGCCAGGACGGGGCGGAAGGCGTGCTTCCGGCCCTGAAAATGCACGACGAAGGGCGGAAAGAGTGTTTTCCGCGCCGGGTCGGGTCGTCGCGAGGGTGAGGGTCGGGGAGTCGGGGTCCGCGGCGGTCAGTGCAGGAGGGTGGTCCAGTTCCACGGCACGCGACCGCGGGGGCCGGGGGCGGGCTGGTCCTGCGGGTGGTGCAGGGGCGGGGCGAGGTCGGGGCCCGACGCGTACGTCTCGTCGCTCGCGAAGTCGTAGAACCACTCCTCCCCCGGTTCGTAGCTGCGCACGACGGAGTGGCCGGGCTGCGTGGCGTGGGCGCGGGCGTGCTGCCCGGGCGAGGAGTCGCAGCAGCCGACGTGCCCGCACGCGGCGCAGCGGCGCAGGTGGAACCACCAGCCCTGCGGGTCCGCGCCCTCGCAGTCGGCGCAACCGGGGCCGCTCGGGGCCGCCGCAGGATCGATCTGGTCGGTGGGGTCGCTCACGTCAGTCCTCCGTGCTCGTCGTGTCGTCGGGGTCGTCGAGGGGGTCCTGGGGCGGCTGGAGGGGCAGCCAGACGCTGAAGACGGTGTCGCCCGGCACGCTGCGGACGGCGAGCCGGCCGTGGTGGCGGTGCACGACGACGCGCCAGGCGATGTCGAGGCCGAGCCCGGTGCCCTCCCCGACGTCCTTCGTCGTGACGAACGGTTCGAAGATCCGGGGCAGGACCTCCGGCGGCACGCCGGGGCCGTCGTCGGCGACCTCGACGCAGACCCCTTCGCCCACGCCGTCGGCCGGCCGATCGGGGCGCACCCGCACGGTGACGGTCCCGCCCGCCGCACCGAGGGCGTCGAGGGCGTTGTCGAGCAGGTTCGTCCACACCTGGGTGAGTTCGCCGGTGTGGCCGAGGACCTGCGGGACGTCGGCGTAGTCGGTGACGACGCGCGAGTTCCCGACGGCGCGGCCGGCGCCCGCGCCGAGCATCGAGACCGCCCCGTCGATGAGCTCGCGCACGTCGACCCAGCGTTCGGGGGCGCGGTCGAGCTGGGCGTAGCTGCCCGCCGACGCCAGCAGCGCGCTGATCCGGGCCGACGCGGCGGCGGCCTCGGCGACGAGCGAGCGGACGGCCACGGTGCGCGCGAACCAGCTCACCGTCTCCGCGTCGTCGGGCAGGTCCGCGGGGCCGAACCCGTGCTCGACGAGCACGGCGGCCACGTCGTCGGCGTCGGGGACCTCCCGCTCCTCCAGCGCGTCGAGCAGGCCGTCCTCGGCCTCGGCCCGGCGGACCGCGGTGCCCGGGACGGGCGAGGTCCCGGCGGCGGGGACGGTGGGCAGCCCCGGCGCGAGCCGTCCGACGGCCGTCTCGAGCGCGGCCAGTTCCTCCTGCACCTGCTGCAGGGTCCGGGCCAGCGCGGCGGCGGGGTTGCCGAGTTCGTGGGTCAGGCCCGCGGTCAGCGACCCGAGGGCCAGCAGCCGGTCCCGCTGCCCGGTGAGCTGCAGGGCCTCGGTCAGGCCGATGCGCAACCCCTCCAGCAGGTGGACGGCCATCGGGAACCACTCGCGCACGACGTGCCCGAACTTCGCGGCGGGCAGCACGAAGAACGTCGCCGGTTCCAGGACCCGCAGCGAGGACGTGTACCCGGCGGGTGCGGCCTCGCCGAGGTAGGCCTCCCAGGCCCCGGAGTAGACGCCTCGCTGCCGGGTGCGGCCGACCTCGAGGTCGTCGCCGCCGCTGCGCCGGTGCAACGAGACCGCGCCGCTCAGCAGGACGTAGAAGCAGGTGGCCGGTTCACCCTCGCGGTACAGCCAGCCGGCGTCGACGGCGACGACGTGGCCGGCCGCGGCGAGCTTGGCCAGCTGGCCGTCGCTGAGGGA
The DNA here is from genome assembly GCF_040702905.1 of Kineococcus sp. NPDC059986. Lineage (NCBI taxonomy): Bacteria > Bacillati > Actinomycetota > Actinomycetes > Kineosporiales > Kineosporiaceae > Kineococcus > Kineococcus sp. NPDC059986. The sequence goes on from NZ_JBFBND010000002.1 coordinate 142,325, forward strand.
CTCGAAGAGGAACAGGGACCGCAGGTCCTCGGGGGCCAGCGTGCTGCTCACTGCTGGGCCAGGTAGCGGTGGACGAGCATGACGGCCATCGCGCCCTCGCCGACGGCGGAGGCGACGCGTTTCACGGAGTCGGCCCGGACGTCGCCGGCGACGAACACCCCGGGCATCGAGGTCTCGAGGTGGTACGGGTCGCGCGCGGGGTGCCAGCCGGGCGGTCGCCGGCCGTCGACGACGAGGTCGGGACCGGCCAGGACGAACCCGTGGTCGTCGCGCTGGACGGCGCCGTCGAGCCACTGCGTGCGGGGGGCGGCGCCGATGAACACGAAAACGTGCTGCGCCGGGACCACCTCCTCACGACCGGACTGCCTGTCCCGCAGCGTGATCGACGAGAGCCGTTCGTCACCGGCGGCCGCGGTCACCTCGGTGCACGTGCGGACGTGGACGTTCGGCAGGGCGCGGATCTGGTCGACGAGGTAGGCCGACATCGACGCCTCGAGCGACGGGCCCCGCACGAGCACCGTCACGCTGCGGGAGGCCCGGGCGAGGTTCACGGCGGACTGCCCCGCGGAGTTCGCGGCGCCCACGACGAACACGTCCTCGTCGGCGCAGGACGTCACCTCGCTGAGGGCTGCGCCGTAGTAGATCCCGCGACCGGTGAACTCGGCCAGACCGGGTCCCTCGAGCGTGCGGTACGCGACACCCGTCGCCAGCAGGACGGTGTGGGCGGCGAGGCTGGTGCCGTCGGAGAAGCGGACGACGCGCGACCCGCCGGAGCGTTCCAGGCCCGTGACCGTGCGCGCCGTGAGCGTCTCGGCGCCGAACTTCGCGACCTGCCGGCGGGCGCGGTCGGCGAGCTGCGCACCCGAGACCCCGTCGGGGAACCCGAGGTAGTTCTCGATCCGCGAGCTCTGCCCGGCCTGCCCGCCCGTGGCGTGCTCCTCGACGAGCACGGTCCGCAACCCCTCCGACGCCCCGTAGACGGCGGCGCCGAGGCCGGCCGGGCCGCCGCCGACGATCGCGAGGTCGTAGAACTCGCGCCGGGGACGCGTCGTGAGGCCGACGTGGTCGGCGAGCGTGGTGTCGTCGGGGTCCAGCAGCACCTCGGGGCAGCCGTCCGCGACCGGGGCCAGGACGACGGGCAGCGTGCGGGGGCCGTCGGCACCCTGGCCGGCGGCGGTCAGCAGCCGTTCCGCCTCGGGCTGGCCGGCGAGCATCCAACGGTACGGGACCTCGTTGCGCGCCAGGAAGTCCCGGACGGCGAACGACCGCGCCGACCAGCGGTCGCCGATGACGACGACCTCGTCCGGCGGCCGCACGGGTTCGGCCCGCCAGCGTTCGAGCAGACCGTCGAGGACGGGGTAGAGCTTCTCCTCCGGCGGGTTCCAGGGTTTGAGGAGGTAGTGGTCGAGGTCGACGTCGTTGATCGCGCGGATGGCGGCGGAGGTGTCGGCGTAGGCGGTGAGCAGCACCCGGCGGGCCGAGGGGAAGAGGTCCACGGCGGCCTCGAGCAGTTCGACGCCGTCCATCTGCGGCATCCGGTAGTCGGCGAGCACGGCGGCCACGGGTTCACCGCGCAGCTTCACCTCGCGCAGCGCACCGAGGGCGTCGGCGCCGGACTCGGCGCGCAGGACGCGGTACTCGCGGCCGTACCGGCGCCGCAGGTCACGGGCGACGGCCCGCGAGACCGCCGGGTCGTCGTCGACCGTCAGCAGGACGGGACGTGCTGCGCCGGTGGGACCGTCCGGCGTCTCCTCTGGGGCCACGGACGGAAGCTTCCAGACCTTCTAGTGACCGTCAAGGCACGGCCGCGGGGTCACCGCCAGGAACGGTCCTCCGCGCGTCCCGCCGCCCGCCAGGCGGCCACGGCCGACAGCAGGACGAGCACGCCCCAGGCCGGCAGGGTCACCCGCCAGGCACCGGGCAGGACGGTGAGGACGACGAGCAGCACCTGGACGGCGGTGAGGGCCACGGCGGCGGTGGTGCGGCCCAGGTAGGCGTGCCCCAGCCCCGGCCACAGGGCGGACAGGCCGGCCGCGGCCACCTGTCGCCGGTCGACTCGTGGACGCCGCACCACAGGCCTCGTCTCGTCCCACGCGCCGGTCTCTTCCCACTTCACGACGGTCACGTCGCACCCCCGTTGGTCGCCCGTTCGGTCGGCGCCCCCCGGCACCCAGGGGTGAGTCTGCCCCATCGGGACCCGGTTCCGGAGCCGATCGGGGGATCCCCGTCACAGCCAGCGTGTCGCCGTGACTGCCTGTGACACAAGTCAACTCAGGGTGAAGCGCGAGCAGTGCGTGACGTACGGGACGCGGACCTCACCCCCGTCGGGGAACTCCTCGTCCAGGACGCGCGCGACGCCGGCCAGCACCTGCGCGCGATGCGCCTCCGGCAGCACGATGACGTAGCTGCGGGAGGCGACGAGGTCGAGGACGCCCGCCCGGTCGGTCGCGTGCTCGAAGCGGGTCCGGAAGTGCTCGGGGGCACCGAAGGGCGCCCCGACGGTGTCGACCGAGGCCCGCATCTCGTGCTCGGAGCCCTGCTGCGCGACCTCCCACAGCCGCGCCACCCAGGGGACGGACTCGTCGCGCACGTTCCAGACCAGGCCCAGCGTCCCGCCCGGGCGCAGCACCCGCGCGACCTCCGGGACGGCGAGCGCCGGGTCGACCCAGTGCCAGGCCTGCGCGACGACGACGGCGTCGACCGAGGCGTCCGGCAGCCCCGTCGCCTCGGCGGTGCCCTCGTGCGCCTCGACGTCGAGCGTCGACCGCAGCTGCGCGAGCATCCGCGTCGACGGTTCGACGGCGACGACGTCCAGACCGCGCGCGGCGAGGGAGGCCGTGAACTTGCCCGTCCCGGCCCCGAGGTCCAGGACGCGCCGGGCTCGCCCGACGAGGAAGTCGACGGCGTCGTCGGGGTAGCCGGGGCGGGCCCGGGCGTACGCGTCCGCGGCGGCGCCGAAGGAGTGGGCGTGCGCGGCGAGGTCGTAGGGCTCGCTGGGACCGGGGTGCTCTGGGGCCACGGGCCCATCCTGCTCCGGGGGGAGAATGCCGCGTGTGACCGCCACCCTCGTCGCCAAGGACCTCAGTGCCGCCCACGGGACGCGAGCGCTGTTCTCCGGTCTGGACCTCGTCGTCGCCCCCGGCGACGTCGTCGGGCTGGTCGGCGCGAACGGGGCCGGCAAGTCGACGCTGCTGCAGCTGCTCGCCGGCCTCGACCGACCCGAGACCGGGACCGTCTCGCTGTCCCCGCCCACCGCGACCGTCGGCTACCTCCCGCAGGAACCCGAACGCCGGGCCGGCGAGACCGTCGGGCAGTTCCTGGGCCGTCGCACCGGGGTCACGGCCGCGACGACCGAGATGGACGACGCCGCCACCGCGCTCGGCGAGGGCGTCGCGGGCGCCGACGACCGGTACGCCGACGCCCTCGACCGCTGGCTGGCGCTCGGCGGGGCCGACCTCGACGAGCGCACGGGCGAGGTGCTCGCCGACCTGGGTCTGACGGTGTCCGCCGACGCCCTCACGACGTCCCTGTCCGGCGGGCAGGCCGCGCGTGCCGGGCTCGCCGCGCTCCTGCTGTCGCGCTACGACGTGTTCCTGCTCGACGAACCCACGAACGACCTCGACCTCGACGGCCTGGCCCGCCTGGAACGGTTCGTCACCGACCTGCGCTCCCCCGCCGTGGTCGTCAGCCACGACCGGGAGTTCCTGGCGCGGACCGTGGACCGGGTCGTGGAACTCGACCTGGCCCAGCAGGTCGTCCGTGTCGTCGGCGGCGGGTACGAGGCGTTCCTCGCCGAACGCGAGGTGCAGCGCCGGCACGCCCGCGAGGCGTACGAGGACTACGCCGAGACGAAGTCCGGCCTGGAGGCGCGGGCCCGGATGCAGCGCGGCTGGATGGCCCAGGGCGTCCGGAACGCAGTCCGCAAGGGCGACCCGGACAAGAACATCCGCGCCAAGATGCGCGAGGGCAGCGAGAAGCAGGCCGCCAAGGCCAAGCAGACCGACCGGATGATCGAGCGGCTCGACGTCGTCGAGGAACCCCGCAAGGAGTGGGCGCTGCAGATGTCGATCGCGGCGGCCCCGCGGTCGGGGTCGGTGGTGGCGACGCTGCGCGAGGCCGTCGTGCGGCGCGGGGAGTTCACCCTCGGACCCGTGACGCTCGCCGTCGACGCGGGCGACCGGATCGCCGTGACGGGCCCGAACGGGGCCGGGAAGTCGACGTTGCTGAACCTGCTGCTGGGCCGAATCCAACCCGACAGCGGTTCGGCCGCAACGGGTTCGGGGGTTCGGGTCGGCGAGATCGACCAGGCTCGCGGCGCGTTCCTCGACGAGCGCACCCTCGCCCGCGCCTTCGGCGACGAGGTGCCGGACCAGCCCGACGCCGACGTCCGGACGCTGCTGGCCAAGTTCGGCCTCGGCGCCCACCACGTCGGCCGCACGGCCGCGAGCCTGTCCCCGGGCGAACGCACCCGCGCCGCCCTCGCCCTGCTGCAGGCGCGCGGGGTGAACCTCCTCGTCCTCGACGAACCCACCAACCACCTGGACCTGCCGGCCATCGAGCAGCTCGAGGAGGCCCTCGCGAGCTACACCGGAACCCTGCTGCTCGTCAGCCACGACCGGCGACTGCTCGAGGCCGTCGCCGTGACCCGGCGCCTCGTCGTCGACGGCGGGCGGGTCGGCGAGCTCTGACGCGCGCGCCCTCCGGGGGCGGGATCGTTGACGCATCCGGCTCATTGGGTGAGCCTGCGGCGTCAACGATCCCCACCCCCCGGCGGGACGGCGTCAGGCGATCGCGGACCCGCTGAAGTCGTCGCAGAACACCACGACCCGCGGCGCACCGCCGGGGCCGCGCACGACGCCGTCCTCCCCCAGCTCGCCGCGTTCCAGCACGTCCCCCGTCCGCGGGTCCACGACGCGGTAGGGCTGCGGGACGTCGGCCGGGACCACGATCCGCAGATTCCCGCCGGCGGCGACGTAGGCGAGGAAGAACACGCCGGGCACGACGACGTTGCGGGGGTTCCCGGTGCGCGTCCAGTCCGGGACGGCACCGGTGAACGGCAGACCGTGCAGGACGCGGGCGAGGACGCCGGGGTACCGGGACCCCTCGAAGCCGAGGGCCTCGCGCCACCCGGCGCCGGGGGCGGAGAAGTAGGGCGACTGCCCCTCCTCGTCGGGGCGCAGCTGCCACTGCCACAGGCTGCCCGCGCCGTATACGACGCCCATCGTCGCGCCCGCGCAGAAGGTGCTCCAGGCCTCGTGCCCCTGCCACCAGCCGCCGGCGAACCCCTCGACCCGCGTTCCCTCGTAGGACGGTTCACCGTTGGCGACGGCCTTGGCGGGCAGGTTCCGGGCCATGTCGGCGACTCGTTCGGGGACGTGGTCGCCGAGGTGGCCGGTCTGGCACCACTGGAAGTCGAGCCAGTCGGCGTCCTGCTGCTCGCGGTTGCTGCCGAACGGGGCGTAGTGGATGCCGGCGGGCTGGGCGTAGTCGTCCCAGGCCTCGACCTCGGCGCCCCCCGCGGCGACCTGCGGTTCGTCGCCGAAACGGTCGGCGCCGACGAGCCACACCGCGGGCGCGGCGCCGTAGCGCGCGACGAGGTAGCGGCAGTAGCGGGCGTAGTCCTCCGGCGGCACCTCGGCGCCGGCCGTGCGCAACCCCTTCCAGCCGAACCCCTGGAACACCGGCTGCCAGACGGGAACGATGCCGTGCCGCCCGAGGGTCGCCGCGAGGACGTCGAGCTCGGCGAAGTACTCCGGCCGCAGCCTGCGCAACGTGAGGTCGGGCAGGTCCTCGAAGGCGACGGCGAACCCCCCGTCGGCGGTCCGGTCGGCCGGGCCGCGGGCGCCGGAGTCGGGTTGCACGCTCATGAGCAGGACGGCGTTGAAGCCCTTGGCGGCGCGGTCGGCCGCGTACGTCTCGGCCTGCTCGGGCGTCGCCCGCCACGGGAACGCCCACGCGGTGTCGGCGGCGAGGAACGCGGGGGTGCCGTCGGCGTGGACGAGGTGCCGGCCCTCGTCCGACATCCGCCAGAACCCGTGCCGTCCGAAGACCCCGTTCCCCTCCCCGGCGACGTCGACCGTGCCGGTGAGCCCCGCCAGGCCCGCGTCGTCGACCGAGGCCGCGCTCTCCCAGGTCCACCGGCCGGTGAGGCCCGGCGAGGCGAACCGCACCCGCCAGGTCGAACCGCCGTCCCAGAACGCGGGACGGCGCACGGTGCGGCCGCTCTCGTGGGTGAACGTGGCCCACACGTCGACGGCGGTGTAGGGGTCGGAGTGGGGGGTGTCGGCCGTGAGCGCGATCTCGTGCGGGGACCACGGCGCCGTGGGTGTCGTCACCGGACCATCCTGCCCCGCACGGCGCACCCGCGGCCCTGAGGGGTTCGTGAGGTCCTCCCGCCACGCCCGGGACGGCCTGTCGGACAACGGTTCCGGGGCGAGGTGCCGGACGGCTGGAACATGTGTGCCCCGGGACGCGATGATCCAGGGGACGGGCCGACGCCCGGACCCCCACCCGCGACCTCCTGAGGAAGACGCCTGTGCCTCTCGCCATCCTGGCCCTCGCCGTCGGTGCCTTCGGCATCGGGACCACCGAGTTCGTCGCCATGGGGCTGCTGCCCCAGATGGCCGCGAGCTTCGACGTGTCGATCGCCTCGGCCGGCTGGCTCATCTCGGCGTACGCGCTCGGGGTGGTCGTCGGCGCCCCGACGCTCACCGCCCTGACGCACTCGTGGCCGCGCAAGCGCGTGCTCACCGCGCTCATGGGCCTGTTCGTCGTCGGGCACGCGGCGACCGCGCTCGCCCCCGGGTTCGAGGCGCTCGTCGGTGCGCGGTTCCTCTCGGGCCTCTCGCACGGCGCGTTCTTCGGCGCCTGCGCCGTCGTGGCCCGCAAGATCGCCCCGCCCGGACGGCAGGGCCAGGCCCTCGCCCTCGTCTTCACCGGGCTCACCGTCGCGAACGTCGTGGGTGTGCCCGCCGGGACCTACGTCGGGCAGCAGCTGGGCTGGCGCCTGACGTTCGCGCTCGTGGGCGTCATCGGGCTGGTGACGATCGCCGCGATCGCGACGATGGTCCCCGAGGTCGAGACCCGCACCGGGTCGCTGCGCTCGGAGTTCGCCGCGTTCCGCCGCGGTCAGGTCTGGTGGACCCTGCTCATCACGACGGTCGGGTTCGCCAGCCTCTTCACCGTCCTCAGCTACGTCGCCCCGCTGCTCACCGAGGTCGCCGGGTACTCCGAGGGTTCGGTGAGCTGGGTCCTCGTCCTGTTCGGTCTCGGCGCGACCGTCGGCAACCTCGTCGGCGGGCGGCTCGCCGACTGGCGCCCGTACCGGACGCTCGCCGTCGGGTTCGTCGCCCAGGTCGTCGTCTTCGGGCTGCTCTTCCTCTTCGCCGACCACGCGTGGGTCGCGGCCGCGGCCGTGTTCTCCTTCGCCTTCGTCGGGTTCGTCATGTCGGCCCCGATCCAGACGCGGGGCATCCTCGCCGCGGGCGGTGGGGCGTCGATGGCCTCGGCCGCCATGCAGGCCGCCTTCAACGTCGGCAACGCGATGGGCGCCTTCCTCGGCGGTCTCGTCATCGACGCCGGGTTCGGCTACTCCTCCCCCGCGCTCGTCGCGGTCGTGCTCGCGCTGCTGGGCCTGGTGATCCTCGCCGAGGCGACCCGCGCCGACAAGAACGGCCGGGCTCCGATCGACCCGCAGGTCGCGGCCGTCCCCGCCCAGCGGCGCCGACGGGTGCGTGCGAGCGTGGAGCAGTGACGCAGGGTCTCCACGTCGAGGAGCGGAAGGCCGGTGACCCCGAGCTCGACGCGCTCGTCGGCGCGGCGGTGCTCGAGCTGAACCGCCGCTACCGCGACCCCGGCGAGCCGTGGGAGGACTACCCGATCTCCGGTGACGTCGTGTTCCAGGTCGCGACGGTCGACGGCGTGGCCGCCGGGTGCATCGCCCGTGTGGACGTCGACGAGCCCGGCTGGACGCACACCGTGGAGATGAAGCGCGTCTTCGTCGACGAGGGGTTCCGCGGCCGGGGTGTGGCCCGGGCCCTCGTGGGGGCGTTCGAGGACGCGGCTCGTGAGGCCGGCGCCGCCCGGGTGCGGCTGGAGACGGGGACGCGGCAGCCCGAGGCCATGGCGTTGTACGAGGCACTGGGCTACGCGCGGACGACGAACTTCGGGCCGTGGGCCGACAGCCCGCTGTCCGTCTGCTACGCCAAGGAGCTGTGAGGTCCGAACACCAGAGTTCGGCGCACCGAACTCTCGTGCATGATGGTGGCATGACGACGGACGCCCGCGCCACCGCGCCCGCCCGCCCCGGCCGGTCCGGGCTGCTGCGCCTGCTCGGCCCCGCGTTCGTCGCGGCCATCGCCTACGTCGACCCCGGCAACGTCGCCGCCAACCTCACGGCCGGCGCCGGCTACGGCTACCTGCTGCTGTGGGTGCTCGTCGCGGCCAACGGCATGGCCGTCCTCGTGCAGTACCTGTCGGCCAAGCTCGCGGTCGTCAGCGGCAGCACCCTGCCGGAGGTGCTGCGGGACAGGCTCGGACGCAAGGCCCGGCTGGCGTTCTGGGGCCAGGCCGAACTCGTCGCCATCGCCACCGACCTCGCCGAGGTCATCGGCGGGGCTGTCGCCCTGCACCTGCTCTTCGGCTGGGACCTGCTGGTGGGCGGGATCGTCACGGGCGTCGTGTCGGTCTTCATCCTCCTGCTGCAGAGCCGCACGGGCATCCGCCGGTTCGAGGCCGTGATCATGGGGTTCCTCGTGGTCATCGTCATCGGGTTCGTCTCCGGGGTCGTCGTGTCCCCGCCGGACCCGGGCGAGGCCCTCGCCGGCCTCGTCCCCCGCTTCGACGGCGCCGAGACCGTCCTGCTCGCCGCCAGCATGCTCGGTGCGACCGTCATGCCGCACGCGGTCTACCTGCACTCGGCGATGGCCCGCGACCACCACGGCACCGTCGCCGCCCGCGACACCCGCCGGATCCTCGGCGCGACCCGGGTGGACGTCGTCGCGGCGCTCGTCGTCGCCGGGCTCGTCAACATCTCGATGCTGCTGCTGGCCGCGTCCGCCCTGCGCGGGGTCGAGGGGACCGACACCCTCGAGGGCGCGCACGCGGCCGTCGCCACCCACCTCGGGACCGGCGCCGCCCTGCTGTTCGCGATCGGCCTGCTCGCCTCGGGGCTCGCCTCGACCTCGGTGGGGGCGTACGCGGGCGCGGTCATCATGCAGGGGCTGCTGCGCATCGAGGTCCCGCTGCTGGTGCGCCGGGTCGTCACCCTGATCCCGGCCCTGGTGTGCCTGGGGATCGGCGTCGACCCGACCCGCGCGCTCGTCGTCTCCCAGGTCGTCCTGAGCTTCGGGATCCCGTTCGCCCTCGTCCCCCTCGTCCGGCTCACGAGTTCGCCCGACCTCATGGGCGAGCACGTGAACCGGCCGCTGACGCGGGTGCTCGCGGTCGTCGCCGTCGGGCTCGTCGTGGCGCTCAACGTGGCGCTGCTGTACCTGACGTTCTTCGGCTGACCCGGCCGCGAACGGGGGTGGGCGGGGGCGGATCGTTGGCCCCTCGCTCTCGATGAACGAGAGCGAGGGTTCAACGATGCGGAACCCGGGCGGCCGCGGAACGCTCAGGCGGGCAGGTGCCGCCGCACGAAGTCGAGCTCGACGCGCATCTGCCGCACCCGCTCGTCGTCGAGCAGCGACCCGTGCCCCGCGTCGTACCGGTACACCTCGTGCGTCGCACCGCGGGCGGCGAGGCGTTCGAGGTAGTTGTCGATCTGCCGGATCGGGCAGCGCGGGTCGTTGCGGCCGGCGAGCACGAGCACCGGGGCGCGGACGGCGTCGACGTACGTGAGCGGCGACGAGTCGGCGTACTTCTCCGGCACCTGCTCCGGGGAGCCGCCGAACAGCGACCGGTCGAACGCCTTCAGCCCCTCCATCTCGTCCTCGTAGGCGGCGACGTAGTCGGCGACGGGAACCCCGGCGAGCCCGACGGCCCAGCGGTCCGGCTGCGTCCCCACCCCGAGCAGCGTGAGGAAACCGCCCCACGACGCCCCGGCCAGCACCAGCTGCGCGGGGTCGGAGATCCCGGCGGCCACCAGGTGGTCGGCGACCGCGGCGACGTCCTCGAGCTCGACGTGACCGACGCGCGCCTCGAGCGCGTCGCGCCAGGCGGACCCGTACCCCGTCGAGCCGCGGTAATTCACCTGCACGACGGCGAACCCCTCGTCCACCCACGTCGCGCAGTACGGCCGGAAGGCGTCGGCGTCGTGCGCCGTCGGCCCGCCGTGCACCTCGACGACCGTCGGCAGCGGGCCGGTCGCACCGGCGGGCACGCGCAGCAGGGCGTGGATCCGGCCGCCGGGACCCTCGACCCAGACGTCGGAGACGTCGACCGACGGCGGGGCGGGTTCACCGGGGGCGCGCAGCAGCACGGACCCGTCGAGGCGGCGGACGGTCGAGGGCTGCGCGGCCGAGGACCACGTGAACCAGACGTCGCCGTCGGGGCGGGCCGTGGCACCGCCGATGCTGCCGGTCGTCGGACCGACCGGGGTCACCCCACCGTCGCCGAGGTCGACCCGGTACGCCAGCGTGCGGGCCTCATGGTCGAGGAGGACGACGAGCCCGGAGGCGTCGCGCGTCCACTCCGCCCCCGCGACCTCACCGGGAACCCCGAGCGCGATCGGCACCTCCCGGCCGGTCGCGACGTCGAGGACGAGCAGCTCGGGCCGACCCGCGCGTTCGTGCTCCACGAGCAGCCGGGTGTCACCGGGCACGGGCGAGAACCCCAGCGGGGACACGCCCTTGCCCGGTCCGTCGGACAGTTCGGCCACCGTCGAACCGTCGGCCAGCGCGAGCACCCGCAGGTCGGGGTGCCGGGAGTCGCCGCGTTCGGAGTGCGCGATCGCCACCCACTGCTCGTCCGGGGACAGGTCCCCGGCCCAGGCGTCCTCGCGGTGCTCGTACAACCGGCGCGCCGTGCCCCCCGAGACGACGTCGATGCGGGTGCCGTACTCGTCGTCCTGCGAACCGACGACGACGGTTCCGCTGCGGCCGATCGCGAGCCCGGCCGGGTAGGCGGCGGGCAACCCGAGGGGGTCCTCGACACCCTCACCGGGGGCCGAGCCGAAGGGTTGGCGCCGCCAGACGCCGTACTCGTCGCCCGCGGTGTCGTCGAACCACCAGACGAACCGCCCGGCGTCGTCGATCGTCGCGCTCGAGGTCCCCTCGGGCCGGTCGGTCAGCCGGCGCAGCTCACCGGTGCCGACGTCGAAGGAGTGCACCTCGAGCACTCCCGCGACGCTGGCGGTGACGACGCAACGGTCGGGCGCCTCGAGCGCCCACTCCGGCAGGCCGACACGACCGGCCCGGAACCGCTTCTCCCAGACGGGGACCTCAGGTTCGCTCACGCGACCGATGGTGCCACCCGCCGGACGGCCGGGCTCAGGCGGTGGCGGGCGAGGGGAACACCCGGCGCAGGACGTCCGACAGGGTCACGACGCCCTCGACGCGGCCGCCGTCGGTGACCACGGCCAGGTGGTTGCTCGTCTCCCGCATCCGCGCCAGCGCGACGTGCAGCGTCGTGCCGCCGTCGAGCGCGAACACCGGGCGGACGAAGTCGTCGGTCGGCGCCTCGTCCGGTTCGGTGAGGGTGTCCCGGACGTGGACGATGCCGTGCAGGTGCTCGGGCGACCCCACGAGGATCCGCAGGTGGCCGGAACTGCGGGCCAGGTCGCGGACCTGCTGCACGGTCGCACCGGCCGGCACGCTCGCCGTCGTGGCCCCCGGACGCAGGAGTTCGCGGACGGTCAGCCGCTGCAGGTCCAGCGCCCCGGACAGCTGCGCGGAGAACCTGGCGTCGAGCGCCCCGACGTTCGTCGAGTGCTCCAGCAGGTGCCGCAGCGAGTCCGGGCTGTGCCCGACGACGACCTCCTCGGTGGGTTCGGCGCCGACCCTGCGCACGAGCACGTTCGCGGACTCGTTGAGCAGCTTCAGGACGGGCCGGAACACCCACATGAACCCGCGCATGGGCACGGCCAGCAGCAGGGCCGACCGCTCGGGGTGGGCGATGGCCCACGACTTCGGCGCCATCTCCCCCACGACGAGGTGGATGAACGTCACGACGAACAGCGCGAGGACGAAACCGAGCACGTCGGCCGCGACGACCGGAAGGCCGGCGGACTCGAACAGCGGGGTGAGCCAGTGGTGCACGGCGGGTTTGCTGATGGCCCCCAGGAGCAGCACGCAGGCGGTGATCCCGAGCTGCGAACCGGCCAGCAGCACGGTCAACTCGTGCGAGCTGCGCAGCGCGGCGCGTCCGGAGACGGTGCCGGCGGCGTCCTCCAGGCGGTGCCGCTTGGCCCCCAGGAGGGCGAACTCGACGGCCACGAAGAAGGCGCTCGCGGCGACGATGACGATGGTCGCGACGACGACGACGACCGGGTTGTCAGTCATGCGTCACCTCCTCCGTGGTGTCCTGGGCGTCCGCGGTGACCGCGGCCCCCGTGAGTTCCAGCCGCACCCGGCCGGGCACGTGCCGTTCGACGGACAGGACGCGGATGTGCAGCCGCTGGGGTTCGGGGTCGAGTTCGCCGAGGTCGACCGGCAGGTCGACGTCGAGTTCGGTGCCCTTCTCGGGCAGCCCGCCGTGGGCGGCGATGACGAGACCGGCGATCGTCTCGTAGTCCCCGGGGGGCAGGTCCACGCCGAGGGAGCGTTCGACCTCGTCCACGTGCACCTCCCCGGACATCTCCCACACGCCGTCGCCCTCGACGGGGACGTACGTGGGGTCGTCCTCGTCGTGCTCGTCGGTGATCTCGCCGACGAGTTCCTCGGCGAGGTCCTCGACGGTGACGACACCGGAGAACCCGCCGTACTCGTCGACGACGCAGGCCAGCTGGTTGCGGGACTCCCCCAGCTGCCGCAGCACGTCCGGCAGCCGCGTGAGCGTCGAGACGACGAGCGCGGGCCGCATGATGCGCGTCACCGGGGCGCTGTCGTCCTCCTGCGTGGCGAGCAGGTCGGTGAGGTGGACGACGCCGAGGACGTCACCCGAACCGGTCGCCAGCACGGGGTAGCGGGAGTGGCCGACGGCCATGAGCGCGCGCACCAGGCCGAGGTCGGCCGACTCGTCGACGGTGTCGACGCGCGAACGCGGGATCATCGCGTGCTCCACGTCCTGCTGCGGGAAGTCGAGGATGCGGTCGAGCATGACGGCGAGGTCGTCGGGCAGGTCCCCGCTCTCGCGCGACTCCTCGACGATGGCCTCGAGGTCCTTCGGCGTCGCGGCGTGCTCGACGTCGTGGACGGGTTCGATCTTCAGCGCGCGCAGCAGGGCGTTGGAGGACTGGTCGAAGAACCAGATCAGCCCGCCGAACACCTTGAGGTAGACCAGCGTCGAGCGGCCCAGCCAGGTGGCCACCGGTTCCGGCTTCGCGATGGCGAGGTTCTTCGGGAACAGCTCGCCGAAGAGCATCTGGACGATCGTCGAGAACACCAGGGCGATGACACCGCCCACGGCCACGCCCGCCCCGGCCGGGACGCCGGCGCCGCCGAGCAGGGAACCGAGGGACTCCCCGATGAGGGGTTCGGCGACGTACCCGACGAGCAGGCCCGTCACGGTGATGCCGAGCTGGGCTCCGGAGAGCATGAAGGACGTGCGGCGCGTGACCTTCAGCGCCCGTTCGGCGCCCGGGTCACCGGACTCGGCGCGGACCCGCAGGCCCGAGCGGTCCACCGACATGTAGGCGAACTCCTGGGCCACGAAGTAGGCCGTGGCCGCGGTGATCAGGAGGACCACCACGACACCGAGGAGCAGGGCGAGCACGTCGGTCACGGGGTCACCTCACCGTGGCCGGGCGCACCCGCGCAGGGACTTGAAGGGTCGTCGGCGTGATCGTCGTCGCACATCGGCGGCGGCGGTCCTCTCCTGGTGTCGGGATCGGGGACAGGTGTGCTGAACGGTGAACGGAGGATGCCACGTCGGAGTTCCCGCAGCACCCCGCCGCCCTCGGCCGCTGGACGCGCGCAGGCTCAGAGCGGGCGGGGCAGGACGAACCGCGTCGTGACGCGGCGCGCGAACGCCACGTGGTCCGGCGGCCCCGCGACGTCGACCCCCGCGGCCGCGACGAGCCCGTCGTCGAGTTCCAGCAGCTGCGCCGAGCGCAACGGCCAGCGCTCGTGCTCGTTGGCGATCCACCACGTCCGGCCAAGGTGCCCGGCGTGCAGCCCGAACCGCGAGGTCAGGAACACCCCGAGGTCGTCGACGGCGGGGCCGCCCTCGCGGACGGCGACGCGACTCGTGACCCCGGACCGGGTGCGGCACGTCCACAGCAGCTCCCGCACCCCGTCCTGGACGCGGATCGCGTGGCGCATGAAGGACCAGCGGTAGGGCAGGCCGAAGGCCGCCTGCGCCCCCAGGACGACCGCGAGCCGGCTGGCGTCCAGGCTCGCGAACACGACACCGCGCCGGCCCTCGTCGTCGACGGAGTAGAAGCGCACGTTGGTCTCGAGGAACGTCCCCGCGTACGGCACGCTCACCCGCCGGCCGGGTCCCGCCCCGCGCAGCGTGAAGGGGATGAGCCCCACGTAGGTGGCGCCGTCGAGGACGTCGGGACGCACCCCGCGCGGCATGAAGGGGGCGACGCGCTCGGGGTCGACGGCCCAGTGCAGGAAGGCCAGGTCGTCCCAGTGCTGGTGCATCATCACCGGGCCGTCGAGGGCGACGGCGTCGGGCGAGGGCAGGCGGTCGATCACCTCGCCAGGGTGCCCGAGCGTGCCTCCCTCGGCGACCGGTTCGGCGCGCGGCCCACAGCTGGCTTACAGTGGCCGCACCATCCAGAGCGGCCGAGAGACCTGGCTCGACGACGCCGCAGCAACCGCCTCCTCGTGAGGTGTGGTGCTCATGCCGGGACCGATGGAGGAGATCGTGACCACCACACCCTGGACACCCAGCGCCCCGACGTCCGCCGCGCCTGCGGCGACGAGGGTCGACGCCGCCGCCGTCAGCCTGCGCGGTGTGAGCCGCTCCTTCGGCGGCCGCCGGGTCATCGCGCCCCTCGACCTCGACCTCGCCGCGGGCAGCACGGTCGCCCTCGTCGGCGCGTCCGGCTGCGGGAAGTCGACGCTGCTGCGGCTGGTCGCCGGGCTCGACACGCCGTCCTCGGGGACCGTCGAGGTCGCCGGCAGGCCCGTCCACGGCGTCGACCCCCGCACGGCCGTCGTGTTCCAGGAGCCGCGGCTGCTGCCGTGGCGCGACCTCGCCGGGAACGTCGCCTTCGGCCTGCCCCGGGGCACGAACCGCGCCGACGGCCGGGCCGAGGTGCTGCGCTGGCTGGAGGTCGTCGGGCTCGAGGAGTTCGCCGACCACACGCCGCGCCGCGTCTCCGGCGGCATGGCCCAGCGCACCGCCCTGGCCCGCGCGCTGGTCCGCCGGCCCGGCGTGCTCCTGCTCGACGAACCGTTCGCGGCGCTGGATGCCCTGACGCGCCTGAAGATGCAGGACCTCCTCGACGAGGTGCAGCGCGGGACCGGCGCGACCGTCGTGTTCGTCACGCACGACGTCGACGAGGCGCTGCACCTGGCCGACCGCGTCCTCGTGCTCGGCCGCGACGAGGACTCGTCGGAGGACGGCGCCCGCGTCGTCCGCGACCTCGTCGTCGACGCCCCGCGTCCGCGCGACCGCGCCGACGCCGCCACGGCGCGGCTGCGCGTCGAACTGCTCCACCTGCTCGGCGTCCCGCGTTCCGCCTGACGCACCCCGCACCCCTCACCCCCCACGTCTCGGGAGACCTGTGTCCACGCTGCCCTCGTCCGCGTCCTCGTCCGCCACTTCGACCACCCGTCGCGCCCTCCTGGGGTTCGGTCTCGGCGGTCTCGCCCTCACCGCCACCGGTTGCGTGCAGGGCGAGTCGTCCTCCGGCAGCCCCGCCCCTGCGAGCGGCGGCGCGTCCGGCGGGGGTGACCGGGTACGCCTGGACTACGCCCTCTACAACCCGCTGAGCCTCGTCGTGCGCGAGCAGAAGCTCCTCGAGAACGCCGGGCTGACCGTGCAGTGGGAGCAGTCCCAGGGCAGCAACAAGGCCAACGAGTTCCTCCGCAACGGCAACCTCGACCTCGCCTCCACCGCCGGGTCGGCCGTCCTGCAGGCCCGCACGAACGGGTCCCCCGTCCAGACCGTGGAGGTCTACTCCCAGCCGGAGTGGACCGCCCTCGTGGTGGGGAAGGACTCGACCGTCACGGACGTCGCCGGGCTGCGTGGCGCGAAGATCGCCGCCACCACGGGCACCGACCCGTACTTCTTCCTGCAGCAGGCCCTGGCCCAGGCCGGTCTGTCGGGGTCCGACGTCGAGATCCTCAACATCCAGCACGCCGACGGCCGCGCGGCCCTCGAACGTGGGGACGTCGACGCGTGGGCGGGTCTGGACCCGAACATGGCCGCCACCGAGCTGCAGTCCGGCTCGAAGCTGCTGTACCGCAACGTCGACTTCAACACCTACGGCGTGCTCAACGCCCGCGAGGAGTTCGTCCAGAACTCCCCCGACCTGGTCCAGCAGGTCGTCGACGCGTACGCGAAGGCCCGGGCGTGGGCGCTGTCGAACCCCGCCGACCTCGCCACCCTCTACGCGACGACGGCGCAGTTGTCCCCCGAGGTCGCCGCCCGTGTCCTGGAACGCACGACGCTCGACCTCGACGGGGTTCCCGGCGACGCGCAGCGTACGGTGCTGTCGGGGATCGTGCCGCTCATGGCCGCGACCGGGGACGTGCCGTCGGAGGACGCGGCGCGCAAGGCCCTCGACACGTTGCTGGTGCCGGAGTTCGCGCAGAAGGCGAGCGCTGCGTGAGCGTGCTGGACGCCGGTGCGGCGCCGGCGACCGCGGACAGCACCCCGGCCCGGCGGGCGAGGTCGCACCGGTGGCTCGGGGCCGTCGTCCCCGCCGCCCTCCTGGTGGCCTGGTGGGTCACGACGGCCGCGGGGTTGTTCCTGCCGAGCCAGTTGCCGTCCCCGGCCGCCGTCCTCACCGCCGCGCAGCAGTTGTGGGCGACGGGTGCGCTGCAGCTGAACGTCGCGATCAGCGTGCAGCGGGTCCTGCTCGGGTTCGCCGCCGGCGCGGCGGCCGGTCTCGTGCTGGGTGGGCTGACGGGTTCCTCCTCCGTCGCCTACCGGCTGCTCTCCCCCACGTTGGGGGCCTTGCGGGCGGTGCCCTCGTTGGCGTGGGTTCCCCTGCTCGGTCTGTGGATCGGACTGGGGGAACCCCCGAAGATCACACTGGTCGCGATCGGCGCGTTCTTCCCCGTCTACACGACGGTGCTGTCCTCCCTGACGCACCTCGACCCCGCCCTCGTCGAGGTTGGCCGCGCGTACGGCCGCCGCGGGCTCGGGTTGTTCACGTCGATCCTCCTGCCCGCCACCGCTCCCGCGCTGCTGTCCGGGTTGCGGCTGGGCTTGGCGCAGAGCTGGCTGTTCCTCGTCGCGGCCGAGCTGATCTCGTCCTCGATCGGACTGGGCTACCAGATGACGAACGGGCAGAACACGTCCCGCACGGACCAGGTGATGCTGGCGATCATCCTGCTCGCCCTGCTGGGCAAGGCCACCGACGTGGTGCTCGGCCTCGTGGAGAACCGGGTCAAGGCGTCCCGGAACTGACCGTCAGACCCGGTGCGCGCGCCGCGCCTCGGCGAACCCGGCGAGCACGGCGTGCGCGTCGAGGGCCACCATCAGCGCCTTGGACCGGCGGCGCGGGCCGACGACCGCGAACTCCTGTGACGTGCGCACCTCGTCGGTCCAGCGCAGCTTGGCCTGGTTCGGACCCGTCGAGAGGTTCAGCAGCCGGTGCCCGGCGTCCTGGGCGTCCTTCACCGCGAGCGACAGCAGGTACGTGACCGCGGAGTACGGCCACGCCCGGTCGGACACTCCCGACGTGGAGGAGTAGCTGGCCGTGCGGGTGTGCAGCACGAGCTGGCTCGCCTCGACGGCGTCGCCGACGAGGAGTTCGTAGACGCTCGCACCGCCGTGCTCGCCGGACCGGGTCACGACGTCGCGCAGGTAGGCGAGGACACGGGGGTCGGCGTAGATGTCCGCGTGGACGGGTCGGCCGTCGCGCAGTTGCGCGCGCTGCCCGTGGAGGGCGACGAGCCGGTCGAACGCCGCCGGGAGCTGGGCGGGGTCGGTGACCCGCCGGACCGACCAGGCGTCGGCGCCGACGTCCCGGGTGAGACGGTTCCGCGCGCGCCGCAGCGACTCCTTGAGGTTGCGCCGGCCGGCGTAGACGTTCTCGACGCCCTCCAGGCGCAGGACGGCCGAGGGGCTGGTGCGGCGCTGCAGGAGGGTGAAGGACCAGTCCGGCAACCACTCCGGCTCGAACCACGGGACGTTCTCCCCCAGCGCGAACCGCGCGACGTCCCAGCTCGTCGGGTCGGCGCAGAGGTGCCCGACGACGGCGCGCGCGACGTCGCGGGCGCACCCGGGGTCGGTCAGCAGGGCGGGCTGCTCGTAAGGCCCGATCCACAGGCTGCCCGTGCCGATGGGCTGCACGACCGTCGCCAGACCCCGCAGGACCGACCGGCGGTAGAGCGGCGCGAGGCCGACGAGGCGGTCGCCGTCGCGGACCTCGAGCACGCAGGGTTCGTGCCGGGGGTCGCCGGCGAAGTGGTCCAGCCACGTGAGGGCCCAGTCGGGTCCGGTGAACGGGTTGGCCTCGCCCGCGGCGTCGTGCAGCGCCCGCCAGTCGTGCGCGAGCTTCTGCACGGCGGTGAGCTGCCGGTGCTCGGTGATCTGCAGGTCCATGCGGCGCCCGCCCCCTCGGTCGTCTGCGGTGGTCTGCCCCGATGCTGCGGCGTGCAGACGGGTGAGGTCGATGACCCGGTGCGTCCGCGCAGGGCCGGACGGGGGACGAACCACCGGTTCGGCGCAGGTGGGTTCCCGACGAACGGGTGACTGCCGTTCCCGACGGCAACCAGGGGTCCGACGCTGGGATCCATGAGGATCGCTGTCGTGGGGGCCGGACCGTCGGGGCTGGTGACCGCCGCCGTGCTGACGCAGTTCGGCCACGAGGTCACCGTGCTGGAGAAGGCGCCGGACCTGGGTGGGGTGTGGAGCGCCACCCGCCGCTACCCCGACGTGTCGACCCAGGACGACCGGGTGTCGTACGCCTTCTCGGACGTGCCGATGCCGGCGGACTTCCCGTTGCACCCCACGGGCGACCACGTTCGCGCGTACCTCGAGCACTACGCCGAGGTGAAGGGCGTGCGCGACCGGATCCGCGTGGGCACGACCGTCACCCGCGCCGTCCCCGCCGGCGACGGCTGGTCGGTCGAGGTGGCGGACGGGGGCGGCAGTTCCGTCCTCGACGTGGACTGGCTCGTGCTGGC
The DNA here is from genome assembly GCF_040702905.1 of Kineococcus sp. NPDC059986. NCBI lineage: Bacteria > Bacillati > Actinomycetota > Actinomycetes > Kineosporiales > Kineosporiaceae > Kineococcus > Kineococcus sp. NPDC059986. The sequence goes on from NZ_JBFBND010000002.1 coordinate 161,680, forward strand.
GAACGGCGTGTTCTCGACGCCGCACGTGCCGGACTGGCCGGGCCGTGACGTGTTCGACGCCACCGGCGGCCAGGTCGTCGAACCCACGCAGCTCGGGGACGGGGAGGTGCTCGCGGGGCGGGACGTCGTCGTCGTGGGCTGGGGCAAGACGGCGTGCGACGTGGCGGTGGCCGCGTCGCGCACGGCGCGGTCGACGACGGTCGTGGCGCGGGCCGTGCGGTGGAAGGTGCCCAAGCGCATCGCCGGGCCGTTGACGTTCCGCCACCTGCTGCTGACCCGGCTCGGGGAACACCTCATGGCGCCCGAGCGCTCGACCCCTGGCCGCGCGCTGATGGCCGCTGTGGACGCGCCCCTGCGGCGGGCCGCCCTGTGGTCGGTGGCGCAGCACGTGGCCCGCCGCACCGGTCTGCGCGGCATCGGCCTGCTGCCCACCGCTCCCCTGCCGTCCTCGGACAGCCTCGTGACCGACGGGTTCTTCGAGGCCGTCCGGCACGGCCGCATCACCGTGAAGCGGGAACGGTCGATCACGGCCCTCGGCGCGGGCGACGTGCAGTTGTCCGACGGTTCCCGCGTGCCCGCGGACGTCGTGGTCGCCGCGACGGGTTTCGAGCAGGACCTCTCCCTCCTCGACGACGCCGTGCGCGAACGCCTCCTCGACGAGGACGGCGTGCTGTCCCTGCACCGCAGGATCCTGCCCGCCGACGTCGCCCGTCTGGCGTTCGCCGGCTGGGGCAACACCTACCGCAGCCCGTTGTCGGCCGAGGTCGGCGCCGTCTGGCTCGCAGGTCACCTCGCGGGTGTCGTCCCCGCGGGACCGCGGGAGGAGGTGCGGCGCACGGGCCACCGGTTCCACCTGACCCACCGGCAGGCCGCCGTCCACCGGGAGCAGCAGGTGCCCAGCGGGTCGTTCGCGGTGCTGGACCAACTCCTCGACGACCTGGGTCTGCCGCTGCCGGCCGCGGTGCGGCGCGGGCAGTGGACGAAACCCCTGACCCCGTCGAGCTACGCCTACCTGGTGCCCGCGTTGCTCGCCCGGGTGGGCGCCGCCGCGGAACGCGCGTCCGTCACCGCGCACTGACCGCGGCCTCCAGCACAGTGCGCAGCGGGGTCGCGGGACGACCGAGGAGTTCCGCCAGCGTCGGGTCGACGACGGTGAACTCACCGGCGCGGGACGCACGGAACATGCCGAGGGTGAACTCCGCGGCGCCCGCGGGAACCCCGGCCGCGACCTGGTCGGCCAGCCACTGCTCGTCGTCGACGACGACCCGCTCGACCGGGCGCCCCGTGAGTTGGGTGAGCAGGCGGGCGACGTCGGCGAGGTCGAGCGCCTCCGGTCCGGTGAGCGCCGATGTCGGACCGTCGACCGGGTCGTCGTCGAGCAGCGTGAGCGCCGCCGCCTCGGCGAGGTCGTCGTGGCCGGTCCAGGACACCGGGCCGTCGGCGGGGGCCGTGAGGATCCCCGTCGTGAGGGCGTCGCCGAGGAGGTACGGGACCGTCGTCGCGTAGAACCCGTTGCGCAGCATGGTGTGGGAGCCACCCGCCGCCAGGTGGGCCTCCGTCGCCGCGTGTCCCCGTGCCGGGCCGAACTGCGAGGTGGGCGAGGCCGCCTGGTGGCTCGTGTAGAGCACCCGTTCCGCCCCGGCCGACCGGGCCGCGTCGATCGCCGCGCGGTGGGCCCGCGCCGCGAGCTCCGGGCCCCGGATCGCGGCCGAGACGACGAGCACGCGCTCGGCCCCCTCGAAGGCGTGGGCGAGGGAGTCGGGATCGGTGAAGTCGGCCGCGCGGACGCGGACGCCCCGCGCCGCGAGGTCGCCGGCCGCGTCGACGTCCCGGACGCTCACCGCGATCCGTTCCGCCGGGACCCGGTCGAGCAGGCTGCGGACCACGCGCGACCCGAGCTGCCCGGTGGCACCGGTGACGATGATCATGGGAGCTCCTCGTTTCCAGCGGTACCGTCTCATCGGTACCGGTGGAAGCACTGTAACCGCGGAAACGATCGAGCGCTACCATCGATCAGTGCCCATCACGACCGAGGACGTCGACCGCGGCGGCGTCCGCCTGCGCCTCATCCGCGTCGCCGCCAGCCTGCTGGCCGACCAAGGCTCCGCCGCGGTGACCACCCGCGCCGTCGCGCAAGCGGCGGGAATGCAGGCGCCGGCGATCTACCGGCTCTTCGGGGACAAGGACGGTCTCCTCGAGGCCGTGGCCGAGCACGTCATGGACACATACGTGGCGGAGAAGTCCGCGCACGTCGAGGCGACGGAGAGCGACCCCGTCGAGGACCTGCACGCCGGCTGGCGCGCCCACGTCGAGTTCGGGCTCGCCAACCCCGCCCTCTTCCGCTTCCTCCACGACCCCGAACGCGCCGCCGCCTCCCCCGCCACCGAGGCGGGCCTGGAGGTGCTCCGGACCCGCGTGCACCGCGTCGCCGCCGCCGGACGGTTGCGCGTCGCCGAGCCTCGCGCCGTCGCGATGGTCCACGCCGCCGGGACGGGAGCGGTGACGACCCTGCTGGCCGCCGCCGACAGCGACCTCGGGCTCGCAGAGGCGTTGTGGGAGGCCGTGTCCCGCGCGATCCTCACCGACGCCGCGCCCGTCGAGGACGGGGTGGCGCGGACCGTCGCGTTCCGGGCGACGGTGGATGTGCTGCCGGGGTTGACTGGATGCGAACGGAGCCTGATGGTGGAGTGGCTCGACCGGGCGATCGTCGCCACGGACGCGTGAGCAGCTGACGTGACCGGTTGACGATGGAGTGCCGACAGTGACGGTTTCTCACCATCCGCGTCTCGGACCCAGGGCACTTCTGGCACGACCACGGAAGGGATCCAGCGTGGGCATCGAGTACGCCACAGTCGTCCCTCTTCAGGTCGGTGCGGGCGTGTTCGCCTGCGCAGCGTGGTCGACCCTGCGGATGTGCTCACGTCGGGATCCGACCATCGACGTCGTCCTGAGGTGCTCGAAGGGCTTCTTCGGAGCCACCTGTCTGACGTCGCTCGCCTTTCCCGCAGTGCGGGTGTGGAGCCAGTTCGGGGCCATCGATCTCGGCATGGCGCTGTGGATCGCCCTGCTGCTGGTGGCAGCCAGCGCCCTCCTGTTCACCCTCTTCGCGGTGGCCGTGCTCCTGCTTCTGGTGGGTGCCGCGAGACAGCACGCACGGCGTGCCATCGAGGGCTGAGCGACGACCCCCGACCGGAGAACCTCGCGGAGCCGTTGGGGCTCCCGGATCGCACGCTGTCGGCACCATGTTCGTCGATCGTTCTCCTGCAGCCTGCGCCAGCGGGGTCGATCACAGCCCCCGACGCCCGAGGGCTTCTCGGCGGGGGCCGGCACGCGGTCACAGGCCTAGCACCGTCAGTAGTGGTACCGCGCCTGATGGACGACCACCGCACCGTCGACCACCTCGTAGACGAGGCGGTGCTCGTCCGTGATCCGCCGCGACCACAGCCCAGCAAGGTCACCGGCGAGTCGTTCTGGCTTCCCGATGCCCTGGCCAGCGTCGCGCCACGACTCCTCGATCATGCGGTTGATCTTCTGCAGCGTCTTCCGGTCGGCGCCCCAACTGCAGTAGTCCTCCCAGCCGTGGGAGGTGAACGCGACCTTCACGCCCCGGCAGGCGGAGTGGAGCCGGGCTCGACGAGGTCACGTGGCCGAGCGCCGCCGCCGCGGGCCTCGGCGAGGCTTTCGCGCAACCGCTCAGCGTTGCGCGGAGACCGCAGCAGGTACACCGTCTCGCGGAGGGACAGGTATTCGTCCTCCGAGACGAGGTAGGCCGTCCCCTTCTTCGAGGTGATCTCGACGGCGGCCTGGTCGTCGTTGACCTGCTCGATGAGCGGGAAGAGACGTGCTCGGGCTTCACTGACGGTGATGGCCATGACCCCTCCATCGGTTCGTGGTACGGGAACATGTACCACTGTACGCGCTCAGCGCACAGCGAGTACTGGCATCCGGCGACCGTCACGCCGTTGGCCCCGCACACGACGAAGGCCCGGCCCCGCTCTCGCGGTTCCGGGCCTCTGCGCTACAACTACGTGGGTCGGGGTGACAGGATTTGAACCTGCGGCCTCTTCGTCCCGAACGAAGCGCGCTACCAAGCTGCGCCACACCCCGATGGCCGCCTCAACGACCTCGACAAGAGTAGCCCACGCGGGACGGTGCTCCGCACCAGTCCCCACCCGGCCGTAGGTCAGCGCACCGGCACGAGCTCCAGCAGCGTCGCCTCGGGGCGGCAGGCGAAGCGGACGGGCGCGTACGGCGACGTCCCGAGCCCGGCGGACACGTGCAGCCACGCGTCGTGGCCGGCGGCGGACCAGCGGGACAGCCCGGACACCTGCTTCCGCGGGATGTCGCAGTTCGTCACCAGCGCCCCGAAGCCCGGCACGCACAACTGCCCGCCGTGGGTGTGACCCGCCAGGATGAGCCCCGCTTCGTCGGCCGTCATGGCGTCGAGGGTGCGGCGGTAGGGGGCGTGGGTGACGCCGATGGTGAGGTCCGCATCGGCGGCGGCCTTGCCCGCGACGTCGTGGTACCGGTCGTAGCGCAGGTGGGGGTCGTCGACGCCGACGAACTCCAGGTCGAGCCCCGCCACCGTCAACCGCGTCCGCACGTTGTCCAGGTCGACCCAGCCGGCGTCGGTGAAGCCCCGCACCAGGTCGTCGGTAGGCAGCCGGGGGATCTCCTCCGGCATCGGGATCTTCGACGGCCCCTTGAGGTAGCGCGCCCAGTTGCGCGGCCGCGGCGCCCAGTAGTCGTTGGAGCCCAGCACGAAGACCCCGGGGCGCTCCAGCAGCCCCGCGTACGTCTCCAGCACGGCCGGGACGGCGTCGAGGGAAGCGAGGTTGTCGCCCGTGGTGACGACGAGGTCGGGGTCGAGGTCGGCGAGCGCCGCCACCCACTCGCGCTTGCGGTGCTGGCGCGGCACGAGGTGCAGGTCGGACAGGTGCAGCACCCGCAGGGGGCGCGCACCGACGGGCAGGACGGGGACGACGGCATGCCGCAGCGCGAACGCCCGCACCTCGTACCCGGCCGCGTACCCCAGGCCCGCACCCGCGGCGAGGGCTCCGAGGCCGACGGTGGCGGCGGTGGCCTTGAGGACTCCGGCAGCGCTGGGCATCCGATCATCCTGCCGCGCGCTCGGAGAAACCCCTCGACGGGGGTGGGAGGATCGCCCCCATGAGCGACACCCTCAAGGACACCCTGCAGAGCGACCTGACGACCGCCATGAAGGCTCGCGACGAGCTGCGGTCGGCCACCCTGCGCATGGTGCTCACCGCGGTCCGCGGCGAGGAGGTCGCCGGGAAGACGGCGCGCACGCTCTCCGACGACGAGGTCGTCACCGTCCTGCAGCGCGAGGCCAAGAAGCGTCGCGAGGCGGCCGAGGCCTACGACGGAGCCGGTCGCGTCGAGCAGGCCGAGCGCGAGCGGGGCGAGCTGGGCGTCATCGACACCTACCTGCCGACGCCGCTGACCGACGAAGAACTCACCGCACTCGTCGACGAGGCCGTCCTCGTCGCGACCGGCGAGGGCCTGACGGGCATGGGCGCGATGGGTGCGGTCATGTCGCAGCTCAAGCCGAAGGTCGCCGGTCGCGCGGACGGCAAGCGCCTCTCGGGCGCGGTGCGGGCCCGCCTCCAGGCCTGACTCAACTCGAGACTCAGCTCGAGGCCGCCCCCGTCGAGGCCGCCGTCGTGCTGGCGACGATCGCGGCGGTGACGGCGGCCTGAGCGGACCGGACGGCCGCCGCGACGGCGCTGCCGGCCCACTGGTCGGCCTCCAGGGCCTTGGCGACGGAGGCGACGCGCGCGTCGAGCTCCTTGCGCGACCAACCGTGCCCCGGGACGAGCTTGCCGACCGCGCCGACGGAGTGGACGAGGGTCACCAGGGACGCCGTCCGCACGGAGACCGGCCGCTCCCCCTGGAGCGCGACGGCGACGGCCCGGACGAGCGGCTCGCGCACCGCCGGGTCGGGCAGGTCCCGCGAGAAGCGCAGGAACCCGCCCGGCTCGTGCCGCACCGCACCGCGGGCGACGAGCCGCGCGCGGACCTCCTGACCGGTCCGCCAGCCGATGGCCCGGGTGACCGCCGCGGTCGCCGCCGTGCGGCGGTCACCGAGACGTTCCAGGGCCCGGTCCAAGACGGTGTCGCCCGTCGGGGACGAGTCGTGCACCTGCACCTTGTCGCCGCCCCACCGGGACGGTTCGGCGACGAGCCGCCCGCGCAGCGCGAGCTCCAGGAGGACGGCCCCGCCGAGCACGGCGCGGAACCGGGTGCTGTCGACCAGCGGCCGACCGCTGTGCGGGTCGAGCAGGACGACGGTCAGGTCGTCGACGAGCGGTGTCACCGGGAACCTCCTCGGTCGGGGGGCTCCAGGCTGGCAGGGGTGGCGTCGGGTCGACGACAGCCGGTCGGTGGACACGGATCCGTCGATCGTCGCGACCTGCACGTCCGCCCCCTCCGCGCTTGTCGGTCCTCCCGGACGTGGAGAGACCCGGTCCCCCTCAAGGGCGGACCGGGCCTCTCCTCACAGGTCAGGAGTTCCGCGGAACTACTGCCCCGTGGGCGCCTGCGGCAGGGACGGCAGCGACGGGAGGTCCGACGGCAGCTGGATCCCCGGAGCGTCAGAGGACGGCGCCGGCGCGGGCTGCGAGGGGCTCGGCGCGGGCGGGGCGCCCGAGCTGCGGGTGATGGTGATCGTCGCGCCGGCCGCGGCGGACCGGGCGCTCTGCGCGGCGACGAGGCCCGCTGGGACGCTGGCCGACTGGACCCGGCCGCTCGCGACCGACACCTGGAAGCCGGCGGCCTGCAGGGCCGCCGTCGCCGAGGAGACGCTGCGGCCGACGACGCTGGGCACCTTGATCTTGCCGTCCACGGTCGTCGTCTTGAGGCCGTCGTTCGTGCCGTCCGTGAACGTGAGCTTCGGCGCGTTGAGGGCGTCGAGCGCGTTGCCGACGGAGTTCGCCCAGATCGGCCCGGGGATCGTCGCGCCGAACACGCGACCCACGCGGCGGCCGTTGATGCGCGCGTAGTTCAGGGACTTGACGCCCTGGTGGTGACCGACCCAGACGGCACCGGCCATCTGAGGCGTGTAGGCGGCGAACCAGATGTTCTGGCTGTCGTTCGTCGTCCCCGTCTTGGACGCGACCTGGCGGCCGTCCATGACGCCCTTGCCGACACCCTGCGCGGTCCCGCTCGTCCAGCCGAGCCGGAGCGCCTCGGTGACGTTGCGCGCGACGTTCTGGTCGAGGACCTGCTTGCAGTCCGCGGACGGGATCTGCAGCGGCTTGCCGTTGGTGTCCTGCACCTCGAGGATCGCGGTCGGCTTGCAGAAGTTCCCCTCGGCCGCGAAGGCCGCGTAGGCCCCCGCGATCTCGAGCGGGTAGACGAGGTTCGTCCCCAGCGTCATCGACGGGTTCTGGTCGAGGTCGAGGTTCTTCTCGCCCGTCAGGAAGTTCTTCGTCGGGGCGGCCTTGTAGACGCCCAGGGACTGGGCCGTGGCCGTGATGTCGCAGATGTCGAGCTGCTTCTCCATCGACATGAACGCCGTGTTCACCGACTGGGCCGTGGCCTGGCGGACGGTCATCGACCCGCCGTTCCCGCCACCCTCAGAGTTGCTGTACGTGTAGCGGCCACCGCGCAGCTTCTGGCCGCAGGCCTTGAAGGCACTGAACGGGTCGTTGCCGGAGCTGGGCGCGGCGACGCTGGAGTCCAGGGACCGGCCCGACTTCAGCCACGTCGCGAGGGTGAACGGCTTGAACGTCGACCCCTGCTGGAACCCGGCGGTGCCGCCCATCGACTGCCCGACGTTGTAGTTCAGCGTCGTGACGCCGATCTGGTCCTCGTCGGGCGAGTACGTGGTGTCCTGCGCCATCGCGAGGATGTTCCCCGTCCCGGGCTCGACGATCGACTCCGCCGAGCGCACGTCCTGGCCGGGGTTCACCCCGTTGTTCACGGCGGTCTGGGCGATGTTCTGCACGACGGGGTTGAGGGTCGTCTTGATCGTCAGCCCACCGCGACGCAGCAGGTTGCGGCGGTCGTCCGGCGTGGCCCCGAAGGCGGGGTCGCTCTCGATGACGTGGACGACGTAGTCGCAGAAGTAGGCCGCGCTGCCGGCCGCGAGGCAGCCCTGCCGGCTGGGGTTCGGGTTCAGGCCCACCGGCGCCGCCACGGCCGCGTCGTGGGCGGCCTGGTCGATCTTGCCGAGCTCGAGCATCCGGTTGAGGACGATGTTGCGCCGCTTCACCGAGGCGTCGGGGTACTTGACCGGGTTGTACGCGGCCGGGTTCTGCACCATCCCGGCGAGCAGCGCCGCCTGGGGCAGGGTGAGGTTGGCAGCGGAGGTGGAGAAGTAGTACTGCGCCGCGGCCTCGATGCCGTAGACGTTGTTCTGGAAGTACGACACGTTGAGGTAGCCGGCGAGGATGTCGTTCTTCGACATCTCCTTCTCGACCCCGATGGCGAGCTTCATCTCGCGCAGCTTGCGGGCGTAGCCGTCGACCCCCTCGGCCTCGACGGCGGCCGCCGCCGCCTGGGAGTTGCCCTGCTGGACGGCCTGCTGGACGAGGACGTTCTTGACGAACTGCTGCGTCAGCGTCGAGGCGCCCTGGGTGCTGCCGCCGCCGGCGTTGGAGACGAGCGCGCGGACGATGCCCTTCACGTCCACGGCGCCGTGGCTGTAGAACCGGTCGTCCTCGATGGAGACGATCGCGTCCCGCATGACGGGGGCGATCTGGTCGTAGGAGATCACCGAGCGGTTCTGGTCGTAGACCTTGGCCATCGGCGTGCCGTCGGCGTAGGTGATCGTCGACGCCTCGGACAGCGTCTTGTCGCCCAGGTCCGCGGGGAGCTCGTTGAAGATGTCGACGCCCTCGCTCGTCAGGCTCCCCGTCGCGGCGACGGCGGGGACGACGAGCCCGGCGCTGAGCACGCCACCGGCCGCGCTGACCGCGGCGAACGCGGCGAGCAGGCGGAAGACCGGGCGCCGGGTGTGCTGGGTGGAGCGAGGGGCCATGCGGCCAGGGTAAGCGGAGTCCGCCGGGGCCCGGGAGCGTCCACACGTCCTCCGCGGCTTGCACGCAGGATCGTGACCGCGCCGCGACCCACGCTCGGCTCCGCCACCCGGAGGAGGGGGGACTAGCCCGAAGTGACTACGCCAGTTCCTCACAAGAGGCTCTAGGAGTGGCCGCGAGGCCGACCATACGCTGCGGGTGTGCCCACTCGTGGGCACTCACGGAGATTCACAGGGATCGTTCCGAACCGGGGGGAACCGGGGCCACCAGGCTCCAGGCCGGCGAGGACGCTGACGGGAGGGGCCGTCGATGGCTTGGACGTTGGAATGGGCGAGTCGTGGGGCGTGCAAGGCGACCACGGCGGACGACCTGTTCGTGCAGGGCTCGGCGCAGAACCGCGCGAAGCAGATCTGCGGCGGGTGCCCCGTGCGCACCGAGTGCCTCGCGGACGCGCTGGACAGCCGGATCGAGTTCGGCGTCTGGGGCGGCATGACCGAGCGCGAGCGGCGGGCGCTGCTCAAGCGCCGGCCGAACGTGCAGTCCTGGCGCCGCCTGCTGGAGACCGCCCGCGACGCCGCGCTCAGCGCCGCCGCCGGTGAGGTCACCGGCTCGGGCACGACGGCACCGGAGCAGGCCGAGGTCGCGGCCGTCGTCTGACGGCGCCCCTGGGTCGTGTCGTGGGCGGCCACTACGGTGGCCGCCATGACCACCTGGGAGTACGCCACCGTCCCGCTGATCGTCCACGCGACGAAGCAGATCCTCGACCAGTGGGGCAGTGACGGCTGGGAACTCGTCCAAGTCGTCACCGGCCCCGACGGCAACGGCCTCGTCGCCTACCTCAAGCGGCCCAAGCCGTGAGCGCCTCGCAGCGCCTCGCCGAGCTGGGGCTGACGCTGCCGGAGGTGGCCGCCCCGGTGGCCTCCTACGTCCCGGCGACGCGTGACGGCGACCTCGTCCTGACGTCCGGCCAGCTGCCGTTCGTCGACGGGAAGCTCGCCGTCACGGGCAAGGTCGGCGCCGACGTCGACCCGGAGACCGCGCAGCAGCTCGCCGCGACGTGCGCCCTCAACGCCATCGCGGCCGCCGCGAGCGTCGCGGGCGGGGTCGACGCCATCGAGCGCGTCGTCAAGGTCGTCGGCTTCGTCGCCAGCGACCCGTCCTTCACGGGCCAGCCCGCCGTCGTCAACGGCGCCTCCAACCTCCTGCGCGACGTCTTCGGCGACGCCGGCCAGCACGCGCGCAGCGCCGTCGGGGTGGCGGTCCTGCCGCTGGACTCCCCCGTCGAGGTCGAGATCACGGTGCGTGTCCGCTCCTGACCCCGTGCCGTCCCGGTGGACGGGTGGCCCGGTCACCGACCGGGCCACCTGCGTCCTGGAGGACAACGCCGGCCCGATGACCCTGGACGGCACGAACACCTGGGTGCTGTCCGCGCCCGGGTCGGACGAGGCCGTAGTCGTCGACCCCGGCGAGGACGACCCCGCGCACCGGGCCGCGATCGCTGCCGTCCTGGCGGGGCGCCGGGTGGTGCTGGTCGTCGGCACGCACCGGCACCACGACCACGTCGGCGGGCTCGACGCGTTCCTCGCCGAGCACCCCGGCCCCGTGGTCCGGTCGGCGGGCGAGCACGAGGTCGCCGGACTGCGCCTGGAGGTCCTGGCCACCCCCGGCCACACGTCGGACTCCGTCTGCGTGCTCCTGGACTCCGGGGAGCTCCTCACGGGTGACACGCTGCTCGGCCGGGGCAGCACCGTCATCGCCACGGGCCACCAGCAGGGCGTCGAGCAGGGCGGTTCCCTCGCCGACCACCTCCGGTCCCTGGACCTCCTGCTGTCCCTCGACGCTTCGGTGGTCCTGCCCGGGCACGGCCCGGTGCTGCGCGACCCGCGGACGGCCCTCACGGCGCAGCGCGCGCACCGGCTGGCGCGCCTCGAGCAGGTGCGGGCCGCCCTCGCGGCCGGGCACCGGGGCGTCGACGAAGTCGTCACCGCCGTCCACGGCGAGCTCGAGGGGAACCTGAAGTGGGCTGCGGCGCAGTCGATCAGGGCCCAGCTGGACTTCCTCGCCCAGCACCCCTGACGGCCGGCTCAACGGGCGCGCTTGGCCAGCCGCTCGACGTCGTGCAGGACGACGGCCCGCGCCTCCAGGCGCAACCAGCCGCGGGAGGCGAAGTCGGCCAGGGCCTTGTTCACCGTCTCGCGGGAGGCGCCGACCAGCTGGGCCAGCTCCTCCTGCGTGAGGTCGTGCGCGACGAGCAGGCCGTCGGCGATGGGGCGGCCGAACCGGCGCGACAGGTCGAGGAGGGCCTTGGCCACGCGACCGGGCACGTCGGTGAAGACGAGGTCGGCCAGGGCCACGTTCGTGCGCCGCAACCGCTGGGCCAGGGCCCGCAGCAGGTGGCGCGCGACCTCCGGGCGGCGGGCGAGCCAGCGCAGCATGTCGTCGTGGCCGAGGGCGATGAGCTCGGACTCGGAGACCGCGCGGGCCGAGCTGGTGCGCGGTCCGGGGTCGAAGAGGGACAGCTCGCCGAACATCTCCCCCGGCCCGAGGACCGCGAGGAGGTTCTCCCGCCCGTCCGGCCAACTGCGGACGAGCTTGATCTTGCCGGTGCGGACGACGTAGACGCGGTCTCCCGCCTCCCCCTCGCCGAAGAGCTGCTGACCCCGGTCGACGTGGACGGACTCCATCGACTCCAGCAGCTCACCGGCGGCCTCGTCGTCGAGGGCGGCGAACAACGGCGCGCGACGGACGACGTCCCCGAGGCGGTCACCGGAGCGGTCGGTGCCACGCTCGAGGGCACGGTCGACGTCCGTCCCGCGCTCGACCTCGTGCTCCACCGACGACCTCCCGTGACGCGTCCTGCAGTCCAGTGACGCGCGTCACTGGGGACACGCGCGGTGGACAGTCTGCCCCACGCGGCCCGGATGCGACCGTCGAGCCCGTCCCCCGTCAGGGGGCCGTGGGTCGGAACAGCGTGCGGCAGCGCTCGGCCAGCACGTCCGTGGCGACGGCCAGCTCGGCGAGGAGGGCGTTCTCGTACTCGGTCAACCTGATCTGGGCGTCGGCCAGCTCGTGCAGCTGCTCGGGCAGTCCCCCACCGCGGATCGGACGGTCGAGCAGCAGCAGGCCGCGCAGACCCTGGCCCGGGTCGAGGGCGTCCTCGACGGGGTCGAGGTGGTGCTCCAGCGGCCCGCCGTGGGTGGCCGCCTCGACGGGGACGTGCAGCTCCTCCGGTCCGCAGGCCGTCGCGACGAGCAGGTCCCGGCGCGCCCGCACGAGGCGGTACCAGTGCTGGACCCGCCGGACCTCCTCCTGCAGCAGCCCCCGTCGACGGCGCAACGCGGGCAGCGGGAGCTCGGCCAGCTCGACGCGGACCCCCTGCCGGCAGCTCAGCTCGTCCGCCGCCGCGAGCACACACGACAGGACGGGCTCCAGCCGGCTCTCGAGGACGGCCTCCAGGACGTCCCGGGACGGGACGGGAGGGAGCTCGGTGGGGTCGGAGTCGCGCGGTGCCATGACAGCCGTGTCGTCGCAGGTCCGGGACCGCTTGACGGACCTTCACCCTCCCGGTGGTGTGCCGTCACCCGTCGGGAGTCCCCGGTCACGGCGCAGCCCGCGGACCGCCCGTAGTCTCGCCACGGTGAGCACGCAGGTGGAGACGCAGCTGGCCCGCACCCGCCGGGCCCGGCGCGTCCACCGGCTCCTCGCCGACCGCTACCCCGACGCGCACTGCGAGCTCGACTTCACGACGCCCTTCGAGCTGCTCGTGGCGACCGTCCTGTCCGCCCAGTGCACCGACGCGCGCGTCAACCAGGTCACGCCCGCGCTCTTCGCGCGCTTCCCGACGGCGACCGCCCTGGCCGGCGCGGACCGCGACGAGCTCGAGCGGTTGATCCAGCCGACGGGGTTCTTCCGGGCCAAGGCCGACAACCTCCTCAAGCTCGCCGCGCAGCTCGTGGCCGAGCACGACGGGCTCGTCCCGCCGCGTCAGCGGGACCTCGTCCGGCTCGCCGGGGTGGGGCGCAAGACGGCCAACGTCGTGCTGGGGGACGCGTTCGGGGTGCCCGGGCTGACCGTCGACACCCACGTGGGACGGCTGTCGAGGCGGCTGCGGTTCACGACCCACGAGGACCCGGTGAAGGTCGAGGCGGACCTGGCCGAGCTCATCCAGCGCAAGGACTGGACGATGTTCAACCACCGGATGATCTTCCACGGCCGGCGCACGTGCCACAGCCGTCGCCCGGCCTGTGGGGCGTGCCCGGTGCTGCGGCTGTGCCCCTCGGCCGGCATCGGGGAGATGGACCCCGTCAAGGCCGCGGCCCTCGTCAAGCAGCCGGCGCTCGCGTGAGCGCACCGCTGCCGGACTGGCTGGTCCCCCTCGCCGCCCGCCTCCCGGACGTCACGACCGTGGAACTGCACTGGCGCGAGGACCGGGGGCTGGCCGGGAACTCCACCCCGGCGGCCGTCCTCGTGCTCCTCGGGGACGGCGCGGGTGGACCGGAGGTCCTGCTCACCGAACGCGCCGGCACGCTGCGCCAGCACTCCGGCCAGGTCGCCTTCCCCGGCGGCCGCGCCGACCCCGGGGACGCGGACGCGGCCGCCACTGCCCTGCGCGAGGCGGTCGAGGAGACCGGGCTCGACCCGGCCGGCGTCGACGTCCTCGGGGACCTGCCCCCGCTGGGCCTGGCCCACTCCGGGCACCGCGTCACGCCCGTCGTCGCGCACTGGCGGCAGCGCGGCCCCGTCGGCGTCGTCGACCCGTCGGAGGTGGCGCGGGTCGAGAGCATCCCGCTGGCCGAGCTGTTCGCCGCCGAACGACGCCTGCGCGGACCCGGCGGCTACACCGGCCCGGCCTTCGCCGTCCGCGGCCTGCTCGTGTGGGGGTTCACCGCGGAGGTGCTCGTGCGGGTCCTCGCCCTCGGCGGTCTGCGTCCCCCGTCACCGGTGGACCCCGCCACGATCACGCTCGACGAGGCGCTGCGGTGGGCGGGGGCGAGCGCGTGACCAGCTCGACCGTCCTCGACCTCGTCCTGCTCCTGCTGCTGCTCGCGCAGGTCGTCGCCGGCTACCGCGAGGGGTTCGTCGTCGGCGTCGCGAACCTCGTCGGACTCGTCGGGGGTGCCGCGATCGGCGTCGCCGTGCTGCCGCGCGTCGTCACCGGCTGGGACACCGGACTGCAGCGCACGCTCGCCGTGGTGCTGGGGACGGTCGCGCTCGCGGTCGTCGGGCGGGTCGTGCTGGGACTCGTCGCGTCACGCCTGCGTTCGGTCGTCCGCTGGAAGCCCGCGCGCCTGCTCGACGCGCTGCTCGGGGCGGTCGCGGCGGCCGTCGCGACCCTGCTCGTCGTCTGGGTCGTCGCCGGGGCCGCCCGGCAGGCCCCGATCCCCTCGGTGGTGCAGGCCGTGACGGGTTCGCGCGTCGTGGCCGCCGCCGACCGGGCCGTGCCGCCCGTGGCCGACGACCTGCTCACCCGGTTCTGGTCCGCGGCGCAGGCCAGCGGCTTCCCACGCGTCTTCACGGGGCTCGACCCCGAACCCATCGCGCCCGCCGAAGCGCCCGCCGGTCAGGCGCCGCAGGCCCTGCAGGAACCACTGCCGGCCGTCGTGAAGATCACCGGAGTCGCCGAGAGCTGCCAGCGCGGGCTGGAGGGCAGCGGGTTCGTCGCCGCCCGCCTCGGCGACGACGCCCGGGTCGTGACGAACGCGCACGTCGTCGCGGGGGTCACCGAACCGCTCGTGCAGCCGGGCGGGTCCTCCCGTCGGTACCGGGCCACCGTCGTCGCCTTCGACGCGGGCCGCGACCTCGCCGTCCTCGACGTGCCGGGCCTCGACGTCGCCCCCCTGCCGAGGACGGACGAGCTGGCCGCGGGGGACGCGGCCGTCGTCGCCGGGTACCCCCTCGACGGCCCGTACCGCGCCGAACCGGCCCGGATCCGGCAGGTCCTGCAGGCGCAGGGCCGCGACATCTTCGACACGACCGACGTGCTGCGCGAGGTCTACTCCCTCTACGCGACCGTGCAGCCCGGGAACTCCGGCGGGCCGCTGCTCACCGAGGACGGCCGCGTCGCCGGGGTCGTGTTCGCCAAGTCCCTCGACGACGCGCAGACCGGGTACGCGCTCACGCCGAAGGAGCTGGACGCCGTGCTGGCGCAGGCGGGGTCGCGCACCGCCGCCGTGGGGACCGGGGGCTGCGCGCGGGAGTGACCGCCCGCCATGGTGGGCTCGTTGACGCATCCGGCTCATTGGTCGAGCCGGGAGCGTCAGCGAGCTCACCTCGAGGTCGCCGACCCGACGGGGTCGTAGCGTCGACGGGCTCACCAGTTGAGCCGGATGCGTCAACGAGCCCACCGCCGGTGGCGCGGGCGTCACCAGCGGGCGAGCCACCCGGCGAGCAGGGTGGCCAGGCGCGCGGGGGCCTCCTCGGGCACGTAGTGGCCGACGCCGGGCACCTCCTCGATGCGGTGGGGGCCGCGGGCGAAGCGGGCGCCGGCCTCGAGCGTCGCGCGGGACACCGTGGGGTCGAGCCCACCGCGCACCTGCAGGACGGGCACGTCGACACCGTCGCGCAGGGCGGCGGCGAAGCGGCGGCCGTCGGCGCGCACGGACGAGCGGGCGATCCAGCGGTGGTACTCCAGCGCCGAGTGCGCGACGAACGGCACGCGGACGGCCTCGCGGTAGCGGGCGACGTCCTCCTCGCCCGGCCAGCCGGGGCCGGACCGCTCCCGCAGCACGCGGGCGACGCCGTCGCCGTGGACGAGGGAGCGTTCGGGCAGCGCGGGCAGCTGCCGGGCCAGGGCGGTGCGGGTGGTGGTCAGGCCGGTGCGCTCACCGAGGCGGTCGCGCAGCACGTGCCGGGTCAGGAGGGGGTGGCCGGCGCCGACGGCGACGACACCGCGGACCTGGTCGGGGTGCAGGGAGGGCAGCGCCCAGGCGGTGCGACCGCCGATCCCGAGGCCCACGACGACGGCGTCGCGTTCCCCGAGGGCCCGGACGACGGCGGCCACGTCGGCCGCCGACGTCGGGGTGTCGTACCCGCGCGGCGGCTTGTCGGAGGCCCCGTAGCCGCGCAGGTCCATCGCGACGGTGCGGTAGCCGGCCGCGGCGAGCGCGACCAGCTGGGCCCGCCAGGCCCACCAGAACTGCGGGAAGTCGTGCAGCAGCAGGACGAGCGGCCCGTCACCGAGTTCGGCGACGTGGAAGCGCGCCCCGTGGGCCGCCACGAGGCGGTGCCGCCACGGACCCTCGACCAGGACGGCCGAGACGTCGGTGGCGGCCGCTCGCGTGGCGGGCCGGTCGCTCAGTGCCCGATGCCGCGGGCGCTCGAGGAGCCGGTGATCGTCTTGGAGACGGGCTTGCCGGTCGCCGCGGCCTTGATGGCGGCGATGCTCTCCTTCGACGTGCGGATGGTGCGCTCGGGCGGGCCGACCTTCTTGATGCGGCCGAAGCCGATGCCCGCGGCGATGCCGGCGACGACGAGCATCGCGGCGGCCACGACGAGGAAGCTCAGCCACACGTCCCAGCCGGCGCCCTCGTGCAGCGCGAAGGCGACGGTGATGCCGAGGAAGACGAAGGCGACGAACCCGAAGAGGCCGGCGACGGCGAACAGGGCGCCACCGAAGGCGCCGTTCTTCACGTCGGTCGTGATCTCGGCCTTCGCGAGGGCGATCTCGTACCGGACGAGCTCGGTCATGTCCTTCGTCGCGTCGGCGACGAGCTGACCGATCGTGCGCTCGGGTGCGCCGACACCGCGGTCGTTCAGGGTGGTCATCGAGATCCTCCTAGGCCCGGTCGCGCTACCCGCGCGGGAGACGGGGCGCCGGGGAGAACCCTAGGAGCACCGGCCGTGCGGTGCACCGCCAGGGTGAGCGCGCCGCCGTCGGCGGGGGGACCGACGGCGGCGCAGGGGTCGCTCTCGTACAGGGGGACGAGCGACGACCAGGACGACCCTACGGCTCTCAACCTTGTGGTGGAGCGGTTCGCACGAGAACGACGCGACCGCAGCGCGGATTCGCCCGTTCGGCCCAACGGGGGCACCTCTCAGGCGACCGGTCGCCACCGGGAGAGGAGGGCGCGGTGGTCGCTGCCGGGGATCGGCTCGACCCGCGATCCCACCACCCGCCAACGGTTCCCGTCGGCCAGGGCGTGGTCGATCGTGGCCCCCAGCAACGCGGAGTGGCCCGCGGGCCACGTGCCCCGCGCGCCGGTGCCCGTCTCCTCGCCCGCGTCGACGCACGAGCCCCTCAGGTGCAGGCCGGGGTGGTCCAGGGTCGCGTTGAGGTCACCCGCGAGCAGGGCGCCGGGGGTGCGGGCGCACCAGTCGGCGACGGCCTGCACCTCGGTGGCCCACGGTCCGAGCAGCTCGGGGACCGGTGCCGCGGTGTGGGCGGCGGCGAGGACCGGCCCGGTGCCCGTGACGGGTTCGGCGGTGACGACGGCCTTGACCCCGTCGGTCAGCTCGCCCGTCCCGCGGTACTCCCCCAGGCGGTCGGAGACGAGCAGCGCCGTCCCGAAGCGGCCGTCGCGGTCGTCGCGGAAGAAGATCTGCACCCCGGTGCCCGTCGCGGCCTCGATGCGGGCGGCCACGTCGTCGGCGTACTCCCGGGTCGACTCCGGCAGCGACACGACGTCGGCCCGGCCGTCGACGGCGATCCGGGCCACGCCCTCCCGGTCGGCGCGGGCGAGGAAGACGTTGGCGGCCAGCACGGTGACGTCCCCGGCGCGAACGGCGGGCAGCTCCCCGGCCGACAGGCCCCGGGCGGCGGTCGTCCCCAGCGATCCGGCCGCGGCCAGCGCGAGCGCCGTCGCGGCGGGCAGGGCGCGTCGCCACCGCAGCCCGACCAGACCGGTCAGCACCGCGACCCCCGCGAGGGCGGACCCGACGGGCACCCGGAACGGGACGGTCCACACGAAGGGGCGCTGCCCGGCCAGGCCGAACCAGTCCGGGGCCGCCACGACGGCCGCTCCCACGGCCACGACCCCCGTCACCGCGACGGTCCCGGCGAGCGCGGCGGTGCTGCGGGGGCGGTGGTCGCGGGGCACCCCTCCACCCTGCCGCACCCCCTCGCCCGGCGCGTCGGCCGGAGGAGGGGGTGCGGTGGAGGTGTCGAACCGGTCCTGCGCGTCAGTCCGCAGGCGTGGCGGTCATCCCCGCCGAGATGGCGTCCATGACCGAGGAGTCCGTCAGCGTCGTGACGTCGCCGGGCTTGCGGTGCTCGGCCACGTCGCGCAGCAGGCGGCGCATGATCTTGCCGGACCGCGTCTTCGGAAGCTCCGCGACGACCATGATCGACTTCGGCTTGGCGATGGGCCCGATCTCCTTGGCCACGTGGTTGCGCAGGTCCGCGACGGTGTCCGGGCCCTGCTCGTGCCCGCCGCGGAGGATGACGAACGCGACGACGGCCTGCCCGGTCGTCTCATCGGTGGCCCCGACGACGGCGGCCTCCGCGACGTCGGGGTGGGAGACGAGCGCGGACTCGATCTCGGCGGTGGACAGCCGGTGCCCGGAGACGTTCATGACGTCGTCGACGCGGCCGAGCAGCCAGATGTCGCCGTCCTCGTCGCGCTTGGCGCCGTCACCGGCGAAGTAGCGGCCGGGGAAGCGTGCCCAGTAGGTGTCCTTGAAGCGCTGCTCGTCGCCCCAGATGCCGCGCAGCATCGCCGGCCACGGTTCGGTGAGGACGAGGTACCCGGTCTGGCCGGGCCCCACGGGCTCGCCCGCGTCGTCGACGACCTCGGCCACGATCCCGGGCAGCGGGACCTGCGCCGACCCGGCCTTGAGCGCGGTGACCCCCGGCAGCGGGGCGATCATCTGCGCGCCCGTCTCGGTCTGCCACCAGGTGTCGGCGATGGGTGTGCGGTCGGAACCGATGACCCGGCGGTACCAGTTCCACGCCTCGGGGTTGATGTTCTCCCCGACGCTGCCCAGGACGCGCAGCGAGGACAGGTCGTGGCGGGCGGGGTACTCCTCGCCCCACTTCATGCAGGTGCGGATCGCGGTGGGGGCGGTGTAGAGGACCGTCACGCCGTACTTCTCGACGATGGACCACCAGCGGTCCTTGTCGGGGGTGTCCGGGGTTCCCTCGTAGACGACCTGCGTGAGGCCGTTGGCGAGGGGGCCGTAGACGATGTAGCTGTGCCCGGTGACCCAGCCGATGTCGGCGGTGCACCAGTACACGTCGCGCTCGGGCTTCACGTCGAACACGTTCTTCGTCGTGTACGCGGTCTGGACGAGGTACCCGCCGGAGGTGTGCAGGATGCCCTTGGGCTTGCCCGTCGTCCCGGAGGTGTAGAGCACGAACAGCGGGTTCTCGGCGTCGAACGCCTCCGCCTCGTGCTGCGGCGCAGCGGCTTCCAGCGCCTCGTGCCACCAGACGTCCCGGCCCTCGACCCAGTCGACGGCCTCGCCGTTGCGGCGGACGACGAGCACGTTCGTGACGCTCGGCGCCCCCTTGGCCAGGGCGGCGTCGACGGCGGGCTTCAACGTCGTGGGCTTGCCGCGGCGGTAGGACCCGTCGCACGTGATGACGAGCTTGGCCTCGGCGTCGTTGATGCGGGAGTTCAGGGCGTCGGCGGAGAAACCCCCGAACACCACCGAGTGCGCCGCACCGAGCCGGGCGCAGGCGAGCATCGCGACGATCGACTCGACGAGCATCGGCAGGTAGATCGCGACGCGGTCGCCGGCCTGCACCCCGAGGCCCTGCAGCGCGTTCGCGGCGCGCTGGACCTGCTCGTGCAGTTCGGCGTAGGTGACGGTGGCGGTGTCACCGGGTTCGCCCTCGAAGTGCAGCGCGACGCGGTCGCCGTTCCCGGCCGCCACGTGCCGGTCGACGCAGTTCACGGCGACGTTGAGCTTGCCGCCCACGAACCACTTCGCGAACGGTGCCCCCGACCAGTCCAGGACGTCGGTGAAGTCGGTGTCCCACGTGACGTTCTCGCGGGCCTGCTCGCCCCAGAAACCCAGCCGGTCGGCCGCGGCCCGGTCGTAGAGGTCGGCCTGCGCCACGGCCTGCGCGGCGAACTCGGGGCTCGGCGGCACGGGCCGTTGCGCGGTGGGCTGGGTCGTCGACGGGTCCTGCTGCGTGGTCACGGTCGTCCTCCTCGACAGCCTGCTCTCGCGGTACGCGACGAGGTTAGCCGTCGGTGGTTGCGGGCGCGTTGCGGGTCGCCCGCCGCAGGATCCGCGCCACGGTGAACGTGGGAGCCGCGGGGCGCGTACACACCCCCGACCCGGCACCCGCCGGGCACCGGAACCCTGGAGGAACCCCGTGCGACCTCGTACCGCGATCACCGCCGCCGCCACCGCCGCCGTCGTCGGCCTCGTCGGCCTGGGCTCCGCCACCGCCGCGTCCGCCGGCTCGGGCGGGTCCGGCCACGGGCGCGGTGACGCGCCCCGCGCCGTGGGCCTCGTCGACGGCACCCGCCTCGTGACGTTCTCCACCGCCACCGCCGGGTCCGTGAAGACGACGGGCGCCCTCAAGGGCCTGGCCGGCGACACCAAGCTCGTCGGCATCGACGCCCGCGTCCAGGACGGTCAGGTCTACGGCGTCGGCGACCGCGGCGGCGTGTACCGCCTCGACGTCCACGCCGCGCAGGCCACGAAGGTCCTGCAGCTGACCGTCGCGTTGCAGGGCACCGCGTTCGGCGTCGACTTCAACCCCGTCGCCAACGCGCTGCGCATCGTCTCCGACAGCGGCCAGAACCTGCGGCAGTCCTTCGCCCGCACCGACGCCGGCTACCCCGCCACCGTCGCCGACACGGCGCTGACGACGCCGCCGGCAGCCGGCACCACGACCGGCGTCACGGCCGCGGCCTACACGAACAACGACACCGACCCGGCCACGGCGACGACGCTGTTCGTCGTCGGCACGAAGGACGACGTCGTCGCGGTGCAGTCCCCGGCGAACTCGGGCACGCTCGCCCCCACCGGCAAGCTCGGCGTCGACGTCTCCGGCAGCGTCGGCTTCGACATCACCGGCACCACCGGGTACCTCG
The DNA here is from genome assembly GCF_040702905.1 of Kineococcus sp. NPDC059986. NCBI lineage: Bacteria > Bacillati > Actinomycetota > Actinomycetes > Kineosporiales > Kineosporiaceae > Kineococcus > Kineococcus sp. NPDC059986. The sequence continues at coordinate 182,669 of NZ_JBFBND010000002.1, forward strand.
CGGTCCCCGGCGCCAAGGGCTCGAAGCTGTACCGGGTCTCGCTCCTCACGGGGGCGGCGACGCCGATCGGGACGCTCGACGCCAAGGTCACCGACCTGGCGCTGCGCCTGTCCTGACCCGGAGGAACGCCGGGTCCGGCGGGCTGAGGGGGTCTGCCGGACCCGGCCCCGGGTGAGGTGGGCAGCAGGACGGACGGAGGAGCATGGGACGGCGCCAAGGACGGCGCGGAGGCTCGGCGGTACAGGACGCGACACCGCAGGCGACCCCGCGCGACGGGTTGCGGGACGAGGCCGACGTCGCGCGCGCCTACGCCGCGCACGGGGCGGAGCTCTACCGGTTCGCGCTGCGCGGGCTGGGTGACGCCACGGCCGCGCAGGACGTCGTGCAGGAGACGTTCCTGCGGGCCTGGCGGGCGGCCGACCGCTACGACCCGGCGCTCGCGAGCCTGCGGGTCTGGCTCTTCGCGATCGCCCGCAACACCCTGCTCGACCACGTGCGGGCGGCGGGGGCGCGACCCTGGCAGGGTGCCCTCGTGGCGGACGTCACCGACGTGACCCCGGGGGCCGTCGGCGGGGACCCCGGCGAGGAGGTCCTGCGCGGCTGGGTCGTCGAGGAGGCGTTGCGGCGGCTGTCCCCGGAGCACCGGACGGCGGTCGTCGAGACGTACTTGCGGGACCGCGCGCCGGCCGAGGTCGCCGCGGAGCTGGGGGTGCCGGTGGGGACGGTCCGCAGCCGGGTCTTCTACGGGCTCAAGGCGTTGCGGGTGGCGATGGACGAGATGGGGGTGGAACCGTGAGCGATCCCGACCGGGAGCACCGTGAGCTGCGGGAGCTCCTCGGCCTGCACGCCCTCGGGCTGACGTCCCCGGCCGACGCCGCGCGCGTCCAGGCCCACCTCGACGGCTGCCCCTCCTGCCGCGCCGAGCTCGCCGAGCTCGCCCCGCTGCGCGAGGACCTGCAGCTCGTCGACCTCGACCGGATGCCGGGGCGGAGCGCCCCGCCGCGCGACCTCGGCGAGCGCGTCGTGGCCGCCGTGCGCGAGGAGTCCGTGCTGCGCGACCGGCGCGAACGCCGTGCCGCCCGGTCCCGCCGGGTGCGCATCCTCCTCGTCCCGGCTGCGGCCGCCGTCGTCGCGGCCGCGGTGGCGACGGGCGTCACGTGGCAGGTCGCGGGCCGGGAGCCGGCTCCGGTGGTCGCCGTGGAGCGGCTGCCGGTGACGGTCGTCGCGGGTGGGGTGCGCGCGGACGCCCCCGCGGTCGTCGTCCCGCACACGTGGGGCGTCGAGGTGACCTTCGAGGCGTCCGGGTTCGCCGCGGGCCGGACCTACCGGGCCGTCGTCCTCACGGCCGACGGCGCGACCCGGCCCGCCGGGGAGTTCCTCGGGGTGGGCGCGAAGGCGCTGACGTGCGACATGCAGGCCGCCGTCCTGCGCTCGGACGCCACGGGGTTCGAGGTGCTCGACGAGGCCGGAGCGACCGTCCTGACCCTCCCGCTCCCCCGCGCCTGAACCGTCCCGCGCAGCCGCCCGGGGGACGAATCGTTGGCACCTCGCTTCCGGTGAACGGGAGCCAGGTGCCAACGATCCAAAACCCCGCGGCCGTTGGGACCGGCGAGCGGGGAGGAGTCAGGGCGTCACTTGCGCCCGGTCCGCCACTTCATGCCCCATCCGAAGGCCTCGTCGAGGGCCTGCTGGCCGCCCTGCACGTACCGCACCTCGCGCTGGACGGACACCTCGCGGCCGTCGGAGGTGATCTGGGCGATCGCGCACATGGGCGAGCGGTCGTCGTGCTCGTCGAGGCGCACCTCGATCTCCGGACCCGAGGCGGGGTGCAGCGTCACGAGGCCGTCGGCGGCGGCCCAGTTCGGCACGCCCTCGTAGATGAAGGCGAAGACGAGGATCCGCTTGATGCGGGCCGCCTGGCCGAGGTCGACGAAGAGGTTCTCCCCGCCGCCACCGGTCCGGTCGTCGCCGTCGAGCCACACGATCGGGTCGCCGGCGCCGCGGTCGCGGAAGGCGTTGCCGAGGGCCTGCACGACACCCTTGGACCCGTCGGTGAACTCGTACAGCGCGCCGATGTCGAGGTCGATCCCCGACTGCGGGGCCGCGGCGGCCTTGAGCTTGGAGAAGAACCCGCCACCCGAGGCGGGGGCGGCGGCGGCCGGACGCGCGTTCCAGGCCAGGTGCACGCGCAGCGTCCCGCCGGTCGCGCCGGACTTCGACAGCGACACCTTCGGTGCGGACTTGGTCAGCGTCACCTTCGAGAGCGAGACGCCCCCACCTCCACCGCCCGCGGGCGGTTCGGGGGTGTTCGCGTTCTTCGAGTAGTCGATGGCCACGGGTCCGACGCCTTTCGTCCGGGAGCAGTCTCTCGACCGCCCAACGAACGACCTGTGAGGAGAGTGCCGTCAGGTCCAGGGACCGGCGAGCAGCGCCCCCGTCAGCGGCGCGGACGGGTCCGCCCCGAGGTCCAGCCCGGACGCGGGCGCGCCCGCGCGGACGAGCAGGTCCCCGACGGCCGCGATCATCGCGCCGTTGTCCGTGCACAGCCGGATGGGCGGCACCCGCAGCTCGACACCGGCTGCGGCGCAGCGCTCCTCGGCCAGTGACCGGACGCGGGAGTTCGCGGCCACCCCGCCGACGAGCAGCAGCGTGCCCACCCGGTGCTCACGGCAGGCGGCGAGCGCCTTGCGGGTCAGGACGTCCGCGACGGCCTCCTGGAAGCTCGCGGCGACGTCGGCCACGGGCACCTCCCCACCGGCGTCGACGCGGGCCTCGACCCAGCGCGCGACGGCCGTCTTGACCCCCGAGAAGGAGAACCCGTAGGGGGGGTCGGAGGGCCGGGACAGCGCGCGGGGGAAGGCGATGGCGTGCGGGTCACCGTCACGCGCGACGCGGTCCACGATCGGGCCGCCCGGGTAGCCGAGCCCGAGGACGCGGGCGATCTTGTCGAAGGCCTCCCCGGCGGCGTCGTCGACCGTGTCGCCGAGGTGGACGATCGGGTCGCGGCCGAGGTCGCCGAGCAGCAGCAGCGACGTGTGGCCGCCGCTGACGACGAGGGCGACGCACCGCGACGGCAGCGGGCCGTGCTCCAGCACGTCGACGGCCGCGTGGCCGGCGAGGTGGTGCACGCCGTAGAGCGGCTTGTCGAGGGCGAACGCGAGCGCCTTGGCGGAGGCGAGGCCGACCTGCACGGCCGTCGACAGGCCCGGTCCGGCCGTGACGGCGACCGCGTCGACGTCGGACAGCTGCAACGACGCCTTCTCCAGCGCCTCGTGCAGGACGGGGACGATGGCCTCGAGGTGGGCGCGCGCCGCGACCTCGGGCACGACACCGCCGAAGCGGGCGTGGGCGTCCATGCTCGAGGCGAGCGCGTCGCCGAGCAGGACGCCCTCGCTGACGAGGCCGACCCCGGTCTCGTCGCAGCTGGACTCGACGCCGAGGACGATCACGCCGGCGCCCGCAGTCCCGCGGCCTCGAGGATCTCCGCGCGCTCCTCGGCCGGGAGGCGGTCGACGTAGACAACGCCGTCGAGGTGGTCGCTCTCGTGCTGCAGGCAGCGGGCCAGCAGCCCGGTGCCGACGATCCGGACGGGGTCGCCGTGGACGTCGACGCCGCGGACCTCGGCGGTGTCGGGGCGGGCCAGGTCGGCGTACTCCCCCGGCACCGACAGGCAGCCCTCGCCGTCGAGGTCGAGGCGGCGCTTGCGGCCCGTCGGCAGGTGCAGCACGGGGTTCACGACGTGGGCGACGACGTTCTCGCCCGTGCTCTCGGTCTCGGCGTCGGGGCAGTCGACGACGAAGACGCGGGCGTCGACGCCGATCTGGTTGGCGGCCAGCCCGACCCCGTCGGCGGCGTCCATCGAGGCGAACATGTCCGCCACGAGCTGGACGAGGTCGTCGTCGAACGTCGTCACCGGGGTGCACGGGCGGTGCAGCACCGGCGTGAAGTACCGGGTGATGGGGTGCACGACGCCCGTGCGGCCCTCGAAGACGACGGGTTCGCGGTCCGCCGGTTCGGCGGGGGTCGACGCGGGGTCTTCAGGGGAGCTCACGACACGTGATCGTAGGTCAGGGCTGCGCGTGGAAGCGGACCGCGAGCAGCGCGACGTCGTCGCCGCCCGCGTCGGCGCCCGTGGCGGACAGCTCGGCGAGCAGGCCGTCGAGGGCGGTGGGCAGGTCCGGTCCGGCCAGCCCGGAGGCCTTGCTGCGCAACCACTCGATGCCCGCGTCGAGGTCCTCGGCGCGGCGTTCGACGAGACCGTCGGTGTAGAGCAGGAGCGTGGCCCCGAGGGGGACGTCGACGACGTGGTCGGTGCGGTGGCCGCCCCCGACGCCGAGGAGGAGGTCGGGGTCGGCGTCCAGGACGCGGGCGGTGCCGTCGTCGAGCACGAGGACGGGGGGCGGGTGACCGGCGTTGGCCCACCGCACGGTCCGCACGCCGGCAGCGCGGGCGTCGGCGTCCTGCTCGACGCGGGCCACGAGGCAGCTGGCGAGGATCGCGTCGGTCCGGAAGGAGTCGACGACGGCCTCGAGCCGGTCCAGGAGCAGGGCCGGCGGGTCGTCGCGGTCGACCGCCAGGGCGCGCAGGGCGATCCGCAGTTGGCCCATCTCGGCGGCCGCGGTGATGTCGTGCCCGGCGACGTCGCCGATGACGAGCAGCGTCGTGCCGTCGGGCAGCAGCACGCCGTCGTACCAGTCGCCGCCGACCTGCTCCTCGGTGTGGGCCGGGACGTACCGGGCGACGAGTTCGAGACCGCCGGCCTGGGGCAGGTCCGTCGTCAGCATGGAGTTCTGCAGCGTCCGGGCGGTGGCGGTCCGCTCGGCCAGGAGCAGCGCGCGCTGCAGCGCCTGCGTCGTGTAGGAGGCGAGGGCGATGAGCATGGCGCGCTGGCTCTCGGGCAGGTCGACGTCCTCGCGCCAGACGACGGTGAGCAGCCCCACGGACCGGCCCCCCGCCAGCAGCGGCACGGTGGCGACGAAGCGCGCCTGCGAGACGTCCCACCGCTGGGCCAGTTCGGGGAACCGCGTCCGCAGGCTCGTCTCGTCGTCGAAGCGCGGCTGCCCGTCGCGCAGGGCGAGCAGCCCGGGCCCCACACCGTCCAGCGGGAGGTCCTGCCAGTACTCCTGCGCCCCCGGCGCGTAGCGGCCGGTGAAGGGGGTGCGCAGCAGGCGGCGCTCGTGGTCGACGATCGACAGGGCGGCGTAGGCGGCGGCGAACCCGTCCCGCGCGGCCTCGGCCACGACGGCGGCGACGTCGGAGACCGTGCGAGTCGTGGTGAGCGCCTCGGACAGCCGCAGCAGCCGGGTCGTGTGCTCCAGGGACCGTTGCAGCGACTGCAGGAGGGCGTCGCGTTCGATCCCCAGCGCCCGCTCGGCGGTGACGTCGCGGAAGGAGCACAGGACGGTGCGCCGGTCGTCCGTGCCGTCGACGCGCTGGGCCCGGACGGCGATCCAGCGGTCGGTGCCGGGGACGGGGCCGGTCCAGGTGACGAGCCCGCCCTCGGCCCGCGTCCGGCGCAGTTCGGCGTGGAAGTCGCTGCCGACCGCCGCGGGGAACACGTCGGACAGCAGCAGGCCGACCATCTCCGAGGGGGTCAGGCCGTAGATCGCGGCGCCGACGGCGTTGACGTGCTCGACGCGCCACTGCTGCGCGTCGAGCACGATGGTTCCCTCGGAGACCTCTTGCCACGCACGCAGGAGCAGCGGGTCCACCGCTCCCGCGGACGACATGCCTGCAGGTTAGGGACCAGCAGGCCTGTCCCGCAGGCGATCCGGCGGATCCGCCGGTTCGCCCGGGACACTTCCGCGGACCGGGGTCAGGCGGGGACGGCGGGCACCGAGAACTCGATCGTCCCCGCGTCCTGGACGGAGACGAACCCGAGGTTCGGCGCCTGGACCCCGTAGTCGGACCACGTCACCGGCAGCGAGCCCGTCACGGTGACGGCCTTCTGCGCGGTCCGTTCGACGGTGGCGGGGAGGGTGACGTCGCGCGTCGTGCCCTTGAGGGTCATGGTCCCCGTCAGCTGCACCGCGATGGTCGAGCCGACGTCGAGGCCGCCGAGCGGGACGGGGGACGTGAGGGCGAAGTCGGCGGTCGGGAAGCGGTCGACGTCCATGATGTCGCTGCCGCGGAACTGCCCGTCGCGGGCGCTGGAGTCCGTCTCGACGCTCGCGAGGTCGACGGCGACCGTCCCCGCGGTGAGCTGCCCACCGTCGACGGTGAGCGATCCGGTGACCTTGCTCGTGCGGCCGGTGACGGTGACGTCCTGCCCGTTGAGGACCTCCGCGACGCGGTAGCCCGCGGTGCCGCCGGTCGCGACCGCCCACGACCCGTCGAGCGTGGCGTCGGTGGAGGCCGCCGTGGCGGTCGCGCTCGGCGTCGCGCCCGCGCTGACGAGGGGCGCCGCGGCCTTGCCGCCCTCGACCTCCGCGTAGATCCGCGGTCCGACGACGGCGGCGAGGACGAGGAGGACGACGAGGACCGCCAGCCCGATCCACAGCCGGCGGCGGCGCGGACGCGAGCCGCTCGCGGGCGGCGGACGGTCGGTCGTGCGGGTGCTGCTCATCGGGGACCCCTCGGGCCGGGGACACCGCCGGTCGCGGCGTCCGTGTCACAGGACACACGGGGCGAGGGGACGCGGGGTTCACCAGGCCCTGCTCGGTTCACCCGGACGCCGACGACGGCCGCGTGACGGGCGGGTGGACTCCCGGTGGACGGGGAGTGTCGTGGTCCACCTCTCAACTACGACGATGCGTCGTTGCAATCGTTGCGGCGCAGACCGTGCGGACCCCCAGCACGTGGTGCTGAGCACCCTCTGGGAGGGCCTACCCTCGACGCGTGCCGTTCCAGCGACTTGAGCGATTGCGCCTCATGAGCGACTACCTGGCCCCGACGCCCGTGTGGGCGCCGGCCGATCTCGGGGGCTTCGTCCTCAGCCCCGCACACCTGGACCACCTGGGCCTGGACGAGCACCTGCGCACGGGTCTGCTGTCCTGGCAGGCCTACTTCGACGAGCACCACCCCGTCGACCTGTGCGGCTGGGACTCCCCCTCCTCCTGCACGCGGTACGCGAGCGAGGGGTTCCGGCTGCAGTCCGAGCTGAACGACGCGCTGCCCGGGGTGCACTTCGACCTCGACCTGTGGCCCGTGCGCGCCGTCGACCTGGACGTCCTGGCCCTCTGAGGGCCGCTCTGAGGGCCCCGCCCAGCACCGGTCAGGACCCCTTGGCCGCCTTCGCGGCCCGCTTGGCCTCCTGCTTCGTCGCGCGCACCTTCTGCAGCGACTCGGCGTCGACGATGTCCGCGACCGAGCGGTAGGACCCCTCCTCGCCGTAGTCGCCGGCGGCCCCGCGCCAGCCCTGCGGCTGCACCTCGTAGCGCTTGCCGAGCAGCGCGACGAAGATCTTGGCCTTCTGCGCACCGAACCCGGGCAGCGCGGACAGCCGTGTGAACAGCTCGCGACCGTCGGCGACGCCCGTCCACAGGTCCTCGGTGCGCCCGTCGTAGGTGTCGACGAGCGCCTGGGCGAGGGCCTGGGCCCGCTTGGCCATCGACCCCGGGTAGCGGTGCAGCGCCGGCGGTCCCTTGAACCACGCCTCGACGGTCCCGGGGTCGGCCGCGGCGAGGTCGTGCGCCGACAGCGTCGAGGCCCCCATCCGCTCGGCCAGCAGCTTCGGCGCCGAGAACGCCCACTCCATCGGCACCTGCTGGTCCAGCAGCATGCCGAGCAGCAGGGCCAGCGGGTCCCGCGAGAGCAGGTCGTCGGCGGCGTCGTCCTGGGTCAGGTGAACCGTGGGCACGGCACGATCGTGCCCTACGACGGGGGCTGCTGCGCCGGGGTCTGGACAGGAGCCGTGGGCGCGGGGGTGCTGGGCCGCACGGTCGCGGGGTCGGGTCCGCAGACGACCCGGTTCTCGGGGTTGTAGACCGTCGTCCACGTCTCGCGCTGCGGCGCACCGCCCCCGACGGGCGTCATGACCCGCGTGACGTCGACGGTGAAGCCCGTGGCCGTGGCGGAACTGGCCTTGCACCCGCTGGAGGTGTCGTAGATCGTCCGCGGCGGCCTGACGTTGCGCCGCGCGGACTTCTCGGCCGTGACGTCCATGAACTTCGTCCCGTACATCGAGACGACGACCTGGTTGCCGACGATCCCGGCCTGGACGTACACGCCGTGGCCGGAGTCGTTGCGGAAGCGGTTGTCGATGCTGCGCCAGTCGATCGTGGCCTCCCGACCCTCGGGGTAGCGGGAGATGTAGAACGAGTGCGGTTTGTGCTCGATCTCGTCCAGACCGGCGAAGAACACGGCGTTGAAGAGCGTCGTCGACAGCTGCGAGACCCCGCCGCCGTAGTCGTCGACGAGCCGTCCCCCCGAGATCACGGGGGCGCGGTTGAACCCGCGCTCGGGGGTGCGCTCGCCGACGGTGTCGTTGAGGGAGAACTCCTGGCCCGGCTGCAGCAGCGTGCCGTCGACGTGGGAGGCGGCGATGCGGATGTTCTCCGTCCGACCCTTGTTGGCCGTCAGGGTCGTGGCGAAGGTCGAGATCCGTTCGACGATCCCCAGCTGCTGCAACGCCTCCGTGGTCACCGCGGGCTGGGACTGGGTGAGCTCGACCTCGGCGCGCCGGGTCGGCTGGGCACCGGTGAGCGCCCCGGTCACGGCCTTCGCGAGGTCCTCGGGCGGAGCGGCCCGGCCGGCCACGGCGGGCACGACCTGGGGCCGGTCGCCGACGACCTCGATGCGGGCGTCCTGCGGGGCGGTCTCGAACTGCGGGTCCGCGGCCACGAGCGCCGCCTGCAGCCCGGCCCCGTCGGCGACGAGGACGGCCTTGCCGTCGACGGGCCGGACGGCGAGCGAGCGGGCGAAGGCGGCGGGCGGCAACGTCGCCTCGCGACCGCCACCGGCCACGACGAGGTCCCCGGCCACCGCCGGACGGGCGACGTCGTCGACGGCGGCCTGGATGCCGGCGGCGTCGACGGCGGGCTCGGCGGCGGCGGCCCGCAGCGTCACGGGGCCACCCCCGAGCCAACCGGCCGTGACCGCGCCGACGGCGGCGTCGAGGTCGAGGCTGCGGCCCGCCGCGGGGGCGGTGACGGCGGGTTCGACGGAGCCGTCGTCGCGCACGTCGAACGTCACGGCGCCCTCGACGGGCGCGACGCCCACCGAGTCCGCGAGCGGCTGCAGGGCGGAGCGCACCGCGCCGGTGTCGACGTCGACCTCGGGGGTCACGGCACGACCCCCGGTGAGGTGGTGCCACAGGTCGGCCGGCGCCCAGGCGGGGCCGGTGAGGCGCTGCGCGGTGCCGGCGACGTCGACGCGCAGACCCGCGTCCTGCGGGACGAGCTCCCCGGTCGCCGAGGCGCCGGCGCCGGTGACCTGCAGGCCCAGGGGTGTCGTCTGCCGCTGCTGGGCACGTTCGCCGAGGGTGCGTTCGACGCCCGCGCGGTCCTGGCCGCCGACGTCGGTCCCGAGCACGGTGGTCCCCCGCGGCGCCTGTCCGCCGAGGGCGAGGGCCGCGGCGCAGTAGCCGCCCGCGACGACGACGACGCCGACCCCGACCCACGTGGTCGGTCGCCGCGTCCAGGGCCGTCGTGGCCGGCCCGCGTTCGGCCGTCCGGTCTCCTGCTGGGCCGGTTGGTCGCTGTTCGGCACTGCGTCGTTCCCCCGCTCGATCCCCCGTGCGCGGATCACGGGACGTGTCCGCGCGCGCACAGCCTAGGAGTTCCGGGGCTCCGGTCGGGCCCGTCGCGGGACCTGGTCGGGCACGACTGGATCACGATGCAGTCCGCATTCGATACAGGGTGCACTTGATGCACTCCGTATCGACGTCCTACTCTGGTCGCGTGACCACCACGACCGACGCGCGCACCACGCGGCGCCGCGCCGAGACCAGGGCCCGCCTGCTGGCCGCCGCCCTCGAGGTCCTCGGCGAGCAGGGACTGGCCCGCAGCAGCGTCGAGAACGTCTGCGAGCGGGCCGGCTACACGCGCGGCGCCTTCTACTCCAACTTCGCGACGATGGACGACGTCGTCGCCGCCCTCTACACCGACCAGGCCGGCGCCCTCGTCGAGCGCGTCGAGGAACGGCTCGCGGGCGGCCTGCCCGGCACCGACCTCGACCAGCTCGTCGCGCACGTCCTGGAGGTCCTGCCGGTGGACCGGCAGTGGCACGCCGTCCGCACCGAGTTCACCGCCCAGGCCCTGCGCAACACCGAGGCCGCCGCGACGCTGACGCAGCAGCGGTCCGAACTGCGCGCCCGCCTCGCCCCCGTCCTCGTCGAGGCCCTGCAGCGCATCGGCCGCCGCCCGACCGTCCCGGCCGACGACCTCGTCCGCGCCCTCGTCACGGCGCACGAGGGCCTCGTCGCCGCCCACCTGCTGGGCGAACCCGCCGGGATCGGCCCGCGGCTGCTGGCCGTCGCGCTGCAGACGTTCACCGAGGAGGTGCCGGCGTGAGCGACCCCACCGGAACCCCCGTCGTGCAGGCGCAGGGCCTCACCCTCGAGGCCGGTGGCCGCACCGTGTTCTCGGGCGTCGACCTCGACGTCCCCGCCGGCACGACCCTCGTCGTCCGCGGCCAGGCCTCGGCCGGCAAGACGTCCCTGCTGCTGACGCTGGCCGGGCGCATGAGACCCACGAGCGGCTCCCTCACCGTCCTCGGCGAACCCCTGCCGGAGAAGGCGGCCAAGGTCCGCCGCCGCGTCGCGCTCGCCGAGGTCCGCGGCGTCAACGAGCTCGAGGACGCCCTCACCGTCGAGCAGCACATCGCCGAACGCCTCGTCCTGCACCGGCCCTGGCACCGGCCGTGGGTCTCCGGCGACCAGGTCGCCCAGCAGCTCGAACGGGTGCAGGACGTCCTGGACCGCACCGCCCGCCACGGGGTGCAGGCCCCGCCCCTGCGGCCGCGGGAGTTCGTCAGCGACCTGCAACCCCTCGAACGCATGACGCTCGGCGTCGTGCTCGCCCTCATCGGCCGCCCCGACGTGCTCGTCGTCGACGACGTGGACTCGTTGCGCCGCAGCGAGGACCGTCGGCGGGCCTGGTCCTCCCTGACCGCGCTGCAGGAGACGGGCCTCACCGTCCTCGCCAGCTGCTCCGACTCCTCCGACATCCCGTGGCACGCCGCCGACGGCCGCACCCTCCTCGACCTCCAGGACGAACAGTGAAACTGCCGCGTTTCTCCCTCCCCGGCCTGGAACTCGCGCGGTTCCGGCGGGCCACCATCACCAAGCTCGCGATCCTGGCCGTCGTCATCGTGCCGCTCATCTACGGCGGGCTGTACCTGTGGTCGAACACCGACCCGGTGAGCCGGCTCTCGAACCTGCAGGCCGTCGTCGTGAACTCCGACGTCCCCGCGACCGTCACGGGTGTCGACGGTTCCCCGCGGACGGTGGACGCCGGCAAGGAACTCGTCGCCGAGCTCACCGGCCCCGACGCCGCCGCCGGTTTCCACTGGCGCACCGCCACCGAGGCCCAGGCCGCGGACGGTCTGCGCGACGGCGACTACGCCGCCGTCCTGCGCATCCCGTCCGGGTTCTCCGCCGCCCTGGCCTCCACCGGCGGGGCGGACCCCCAGCAGGCCAAGCTGTCCGTGACGACCGACGACGCCGAGAACTACATCCTCGGCCAGGTGACGAACACCATCGCCACGACCATCCGCACCAAGGTCGCCACCGGAGCCACGACGAACTACCTCGAGAACGTCTACGTCGCGTTCTCCTCGATCCACGACTCCCTCGGCAAGGCCGCCGACGGCGCCGGGCAGCTCGCCGACGGCGCCCGCAAGGCCGACGAGGGCGCGGGATCGCTCGTCGTCGGCCTCGGCCAGCTCGACCAGGGCGCCGCCCAGCTCGTCGACGGCACCGGCCAGCTGCGGTCGGGGTCGGCCCAGCTCGCCACCGGCACCGCGAAGGTCGCGACCGGCGCCGACGGGGCCGCCAGCGGCGCCGGGCAGCTCGCCACGGGCCTGGACCAGCTGCGCACGGCGACGAAGGACCTGCCCGCCCAGACGGCGCAGCTCTCCGCCGGCGCCTCCCAGGTCGCGACCGGCGCCGGTCAGGTCGCCGACGGGGCCGATGCCGTCGCCGGTGCCGCCAACCGCGTCCTGCCCGCCCTGGAGCAGGCCGGGAAGCTGTCCCCCCTCGTCGACCAGCTGCTGGCCCAGGCCCGGCAGCTGTCCGCCGCCAACCCCGACGACGCGAACCTCGCCGCGACGGTCCGCAGCCTCGAACAGGCCCAGCAGGCGCTCGCGGACGGCTCCATGGCCGGGGTGGGCCAGCAGGTCCAGCAGCAGGTCGGCGCCCTCGCGACCGGAGCCCGCCAGCTGTCCACCGGCGCCTCCGCCGTCTCCACCGGGGCGGGCAAGCTCGCCGCCGCGGCGCCCGCGCTGCAGCAGGGCGTCGCGAAGGCCGCCGACGGGGCCGACGCCCTCGCCACCGGCACCCGCCAGCTCGCCACCGGCGCGCACAGCGCCGCTGACGGGGCCTCCGCGCTCTCGACCGGCGCCGCCCGCGTCGACGACGGCGCCACCGCGCTGCTCAACGGGACCGGCAAGGCCAAGGACGGGGCGAGCCAGCTCGCCGGCGGCACCCAGCAGCTCGCCGACGGCGCGGGCTCCCTGCAGAGCCAGCTCGCGCAGGGTCAGGGCAAGGTGCCCGTCTACACCGGCGACGCGGCCACCGACCGTGCGGGCGTCGTCGCGGCCCCCGTCACCGCCGACCGGGTCAAGGACCACGCGGTCTCCCGGTACAGCGACGGCCTCGCCCCGCTGTTCGTGCCGGTCGCGCTGTGGGTCGGCGGGATGGTGACCTACATGGTGCTGCGCGCCGTCTCCCCGCGGGCGCTCGCCTCGACGGCGTCGTCCTACCGGGCCGCCGTCGCCGGCTGGGTCCCCGGGGCCCTGCTCGGCGTCGCCCAGGCCGTCGTCCTGTGGCTCGTGCTGCTGCTCGCCGTCGGGATCGCTTCGCCGAACCCCGTCGCGACCGTGGCGTTCGCGGCGCTCATCGCGGTGGTGTTCACCGCGATCCACCAGTGCCTCAACGCCCTGCTCGGCGGGGTGGGCCGCCTCGTGGCCCTCGTCCTGCTCGTGCTGCAGCTGACGTCGGCCGGCGGGACCTACCCCGTGGGCACGTCGCCGTCGTTCTTCGAGACGCTGCACCCGCTCCTGCCGATGTCCTACGCGGCGGACGGCCTGCGCCACCTCATCACGGGCGCCGCCGCCGGCCCCGTCCTCCTCGACGCGGGTGTGCTCGCCGCCTTCGGGGTGCTGGCGATGGCCGTCACGGTGCTCGCCTGCCACCGCCGCCGCACCTGGACCGTCGGCAAGCTCCACCCCTCCCTCACCCTCTGACACCCGCCCCCACCCCACCCCGACCCCGCGCGGAAAACACTCTTTCCGCCCTCGAAGAGCACTTTCGAGGGCGGAGGGAGTGTTTTCCGCCCGGTCTCAGGAGGGGTCAGACGGTGAGGTGGTCGGTGGCCGCGAGCCGGACGAGGCGCCACACCCCGTCGACCAGCGCGAGCGCGGTCAGCGCCCCCGGCGGGACGCCGTCCGCGTCGAGGTGCACCGGGACCGCGCCGTCGCCGAACGTGGTGCGGAGGAAGTCGACCGTGACGCCCCCGTGGGTCACCGCGACCACGGGCGCCGTCGTCGCCAGCCGCCGAAGCGCCGCGTCGAGCCGGTCCCCCGCCGCGCGTGAGGAGTCGCCCGAGCGCGGGCGGTGGTCCCGGTCTGCGGTGGCGCGGCCCCAGTCGGCGAGGAACTCCTCGACGGTCTGCGTCCCCGGCACCCACTCCATCCGCTCGGCGAGATCGGCCTCCACGACCGTCGCCAGCCCCAGCGCCCGGGCCAGCGGCGCGGCGGTCTGCCGGGTGCGACGGCGGGGACTCGCGTGGACGGCCCGGACGCCGTGGTCCGCGAGCGCCGCGGCGACGTCGTGGGCCTGCCGCACCCCGCGCCGGGTGAGGCCGGGGTCGGCGCCCCGGCCCTTCTCGGCGTGCTGGACGACGACGACCGTCCCCGGAGGGTGCGGAGGGGTCACCGGTCCCTGCCCACGAACGCGTGCATCAGCCGCTGCAGCTCCGGCAGCAGGCGCACGACCTCGTACCTGACGGGCGGGACGGCCTGCACGCAGTCGACGACCCGGTACCAGGCGTCCTCCTCCGGGCCGAGCCACGCGCCGGCCCCGGTCACCAGCAGGTGGGGGTCGGCGACCCGAGCCACCCCGCCCTGCCACCACAACCGCACCTGACGGTGCGCCGCCCGGTAGACGGTCGGTGGCAGCCAGTCGACGAACGACAGGGCGGACAGCGTCAGGAGGTGGTGGACGGCGAGGACCTCGGGGGCACCGAGAGCGCGCGCGAGCTCCTCCAGCAGCTCGATCCGCAGGCCGACCACACGCCACGCCTCGGACGGGGGGACGCGCAGCGCGTCGAGCCTCCCCCGCACGGACGGCGTCGACTCGAGCGTCGCTGTCCGCTCCTCCGCCCTCGAGCCCCCGTCGTCCGCCAGGCACCGCGGCCAGGGGCAGGGGTCGTGCGGGGCGAGGCGGCGGACGAAGGGCGGACGCGTCAGGGCGGGGTCGGCTCCGGGGAAGGCGCGGTCGAGGAAGGCCCGCGTGAACGGCTCCCGTCCGGGGTCCAGGACGGTGGGAGCCGCCGGTGGCCAGTCCAGCAGGTCGGAGGTGTCGGCGACCCGGAGCAGCTCCTCCCACCGTCCCAAGTGCCGTTCGGCCACCGTCGGCCACAGCTCGGACAGCTGCTGCTCGAGCCGGAGCAGGTCGTCCCGGTCCTCGACGACCCAGCCGTGGTGGTGCGGCTGCGGGAGCAGCTCCCCCAGCGGCGCCTTCAGCGCGTACGGGCGGTTGTCCGCCTCGTCGACCGCGGGCGTACCCGGGCCGAGGAGTTCCGCGGACCGGACGGCGTCCTGGGTCCGGAACATCGCCACGGAGAGCCACACGCCCCGCCCCCACCGGCACGTCTCGCCCCTCGCGCTGACGTGCGTGGCGAACTCACCGTCCTCGCGGACGACGACGCCGCGTCCCCGGCGGAACCCGTGGGGCGCTAGAGCTCGGGCGGAGGCACGGCGGACGGCGTCGAGCGTCGGACGGGCCACGGAGCTCCTCCCTCGGGTGCGTTCCCGTCCATCGTGGCCCGGGCGGGTCGGGTCGCCACGCCT
The DNA here is from genome assembly GCF_040702905.1 of Kineococcus sp. NPDC059986. Taxonomy (NCBI): domain Bacteria; kingdom Bacillati; phylum Actinomycetota; class Actinomycetes; order Kineosporiales; family Kineosporiaceae; genus Kineococcus; species Kineococcus sp. NPDC059986. Next base: position 197,840 of record NZ_JBFBND010000002.1, read on the forward strand.
CCACTCGCGACGGAGACCGTCCGACGGGGGGCCGACACGGTCACCGGACACCCCACCTCCTCGACGGGTCGAGCACGCCGCCTGCTGCCACAGTGCGCTCGTGACCCACCGACGAGGCCTTCGGCTCGCCGTCCTGCGGGAGACCGCACGCACCCGGTTGTGGCCGGTCCCCGTCGCGGGTGTCGTCCTGGCGGTGCTGGCCGGGCTCGTGCTGCCCGAGCTCGACGCCCGTCTCGACGACCACCTGCCCGGTCCCCTGGCGGACGCCGTCTTCGGCGGTGGTGCAGGCGCCGCCCGGACGGTGCTGGACGCCGTCGCCAGCTCCCTCATCACGGTCACGTCCTTGACCTTCTCCCTCACCGTCGTGACGTTGCAGCTGGCCAGCAGCCAGTTCTCCCCGCGCCTGCTGCGCACCTTCACCCAGGACCGCTTCGTCCACACCACCCTGGCCGTCTTCCTCGCCACGTTCACGTACGCACTCACGGTCCTGCGCACGGTCCGCAGCCCGAGCGACGACGCCAGCGGCCTGGCCTCGGCCGCCGTCGTGCCGCGCGTCTCGGTCACGGTCGCGTTCCTGCTGGCCGTGGCCAGCGTCGTCTGCCTGGTCCTGTTCCTCGCCCACCTGGCGCGGGAGATCCGCGTCGAGACGATGCTCGCCCGGGTCCAGGCCGAGGCCTGCCGGACCGCCGACCTGCTCTACCCCAGCGATGGGACGGTCGAGGCCACGCCACCGGAGGTGGAAGTCGTCGTGCCCGCGGTGGCCGTGCCGTTGGCGGCTGCCCGGTCCGGCTTCCTGTGCTTCGTCGACGAGGAGGCGCTGCTCGAGGTGACCACCGCCACGGGGCTCACGGTGGTCGTCGACCGCCACCCGGGCACGTCCGTCGTCGCGGGCACCCCGGTGGCCTGGTGCTGGTCCGCGACCGGCGGGGAGCCCCCGCGCGAGGGACTGGACCGGGTGCGGGAGGTCGTCGCGGACGCCGTGGTCGTCGGACCGGAACCGACGCAGGCCCAGGTCCTGCGCCTGGTCGTGCGGCGGCCGGGCGTCCCCGCACTGCTGGACCTGGCCGTGGCGCAGCCCGCGCGCTACGGCGCGGCGGACCCGGTCCTGCTGACGCGGGTCGCCGCCCTGCTGGGGGAGGTCGCGTGGTGCACGGGGCGTCCCCCGGTGCTGCACGCGGTGGGGGCGTAGCTGGACCGCCTGGAAGCGCTCGTGGCCACCCAGTCCCACGACAGCCTCGAGCGGGCTCAGCTCCTCGCAGAGGTGGACCGGGCGAGGGCGGCGGTGACCCGCTCCGCCACGGCCCGCTGACCACCGGCTGACGGCCGAGAGCACACCGCGCGCCCCTGCAGCCGGTCCGGGAGGGCGGAAAGAGTGTTTTCCGCGCGGGGTCCGGGGCCGGGCGAGGGGGCCGGTCAGCGGACGGTCCGCACCCAGGCGCTGAAGGAGCGGAGGGACCCGGAGCCGGGACGGCGCAGCCACGGCCACGGGTGCAGGGCGGCGACGTCGAGACGCGCGGAGCGGCGCGCGAACCCGGGGACGGGGGCGAACGTGACGGCGAGGCGGCGGCCGGCGAGCTCGGTGACGGGGTCGCCGAGGTGGACGTCGCACCCGAGCTCGGCGAGGGTCTCGGCGAGGAACACCAACCGCTTCCCGGACAACCGCAACCGGCGCAGCAAGGGCTCGTCGAGGACGAAGACCGCGGGCAGGTCGGGGTGCGCGGCCAGGGCCGGGTCGGTGTCGCCGAGGGACTCCGCCGTGAGCCACACGGTGTCGGGCTCGCCCTGCACCTCGGGCCGCTGCGGGCCGGCGTCGGTCGGGCCGCCGGCCAGACCCTCGGGCGGGTCGACGCGCGGTCCGGCGTCGATCTCGGGCCAGTCCTGGACGGGGCAGGCGTTCCGCAGCGCGCACGTCCCGCAGAGCCCGGGGGCGCGCTTCTCGACCTGCCAGCGGCTGAACCCGTAGACCTTCCCGGTGCCGGTCCCGACGGCCCACTGCCAGCCGAGCCGGTTCGCGGCGGCGGACCCGTCGAGGAGGTGGCGGTACATCTCGTGCGCGCCCTCGCGCCAGTCCGCGCCCGCCCGCACCGACCACTGCGAGGCGAGCCACATCCGGGTCTGGTTCACGAGCCAGCCGTCCTCGTGCAGCTCCCCCGTCGTCGCGGCGACGCAGGCCATCTCGTTCGGCCACGGCTCCCGCGGCCACGGCTGCGCCGGGACGGGGGCGCCGAAGCGCAGGTCCTGACCGGTGGCGCGCCCGACGCGGGCGTAGAGGTGGCGGGCGTACTCCTGCCACAGCAGCTCGTCGCGGAACTTCGAGCGGTCGCGGGCGGGTGCGTCCCCCGCGGCGGCCCACACCGTCGGCAGCGGCAGCAGGCCGTGCCGGATGTACGGGGACAGCCGCGTCGCCCCGCGCCGGGACGCGGGCAGCACCTCGTTGCGCCGGGCGGCGTAGCCCGTGAGGTCGAGGGTGGCGAGCGCGGCGTCGGCCGCGGACTGGCCGCCGCGGACGGCCGAGCCGGTGATCTGGTCCGGGGACTCCTCGACGACGAGGTGCCCGAGGTGGGTCCGGACCCAGTCGAGGACCGCCGCGCGGTCCGTGGGCGGCGCAGGCAGGCGGGGCACGGCGTCATCCTGGCTCCCGCGTGCGCCACCCGCCCGTCCGGAGGCACCCTGGATCCGTGGAGGACACCGCTCGGGACGAGGCCGCAGGGCGCACGTCGACGCCCCGCTTCGTCCTGGCGGCGGTGGTCGTCGGCGTCGTGGTTGCGGCCTTCGCCGCCCTCGCATTCGGCGACAGCCCGGTGCGGGCCGCGCTGGAGGGTGTGGCCGTCGTGGTCGTGCTGCTGGCGTTCGGCGGGGCGGAGCGCTGGACGCGGGGACGCACGCGCCGCACGCCGCGCTGAGCCGTGCGTGACGGCACGGACTGGCGCGCACCCGGCAGCCGCCTAAGCTGCCCGAGCAGACGAGAGGAGCACCTGTGGACCTGCTCGGATCGATCCGGTCTCCCCGAGACCTCGACGACCTGACCCCCGCGCAACTGGTCGAGCTGGCGGCGGAGATCCGGCGCTTCCTCGTGGCGGCCGTGGCGAAGACGGGCGGTCACCTGGGGCCGAACCTCGGCGTGGTGGAGCTGACGCTGGCGCTGCACCGCGTCTTCGACTCCCCCAAGGACCCGATCATCTTCGACACGGGCCACCAGTCGTACGTCCACAAGCTCCTGACGGGACGGCAGGACTTCTCCCGCCTGCGCGAACGCGGCGGGCTCGCCGGCTACCCGCAGCGCAGCGAGTCCGAGCACGACATCGTCGAGTCCTCGCACGCGTCGGCGTCCCTGTCGTGGGCCGACGGCATCTCCCGCGCGTTCACCATGAGCGGCCAGACCGACCGCACGGTCGTCGCCGTCGTCGGCGACGGGGCCCTCACAGGCGGGATGACGTGGGAAGCCCTCAACAACATGTCGCACGACAACGACCGCCGGTTGGTGATCGTCGTCAACGACAACGGGCGGTCCTACGGCGCCACGATCGGCGGGATGGCGCGGTTCCTCAGCACCGTCCGGACCCGCAGCGAGTACCGCCGCCTGCACGAGAAGAGCCAGGCCGCGGCCGAGCGCTTCGGTTCTCCCGGACGCGCGTTCTACCGGGGGCTGCGCGGCGGGATGCGCGGTTTCCTCGCCCGGTTCACGGACAACGAGGCCCTGTACTCCAACCTCGACATCAAGTACGTCGGTCCGGTCGACGGCCACGACCAGGAGGCGCTCGAGCAGGCGCTGCGCCAGGCGCGCGACTACGGGACGCCCGTCATCGTCCACGCGATCACCGAGAAGGGGCACGGGTTCGAACCGGCCCTGCTCGACCAGGCCGACCAGTTCCACGCCGTCGGCAAGATCGACCCGACGACCGGGGAGTCGCTCGAGGTCGCGGGCGGGACGACGTGGACGTCGGTGTTCTCGAACGAACTCGCCGACCTCGCCGACGAGAACCCCCGGCTCGTGGGGATCACGGCGGCCATGCTGCGCCCCACCGGGTTGCACACGTTCGCCGAACGCCACCCCGGTCGCGTGGTCGACGTCGGCATCGCCGAGCAGCACGCCGTGACGACCGCCGCGGGCCTGGCCTACGGGGGTCTGCACCCCGTCGTCGCCCTCTACGCGACGTTCGTGAACCGCGCGTTCGACCAGGTCCTCATGGACGTGGCCCTGCACAAGGCGGGGGTGACGTTCGTGTTCGACCGCGCCGGTGTGACGGGTCCGGACGGGCCGAGCCACCACGGCATGTGGGACCTCGCTCTGCTGCAGGTGGTTCCGGGCATCCGGATCGCGGCACCCCGCGACGCGGCGACGCTGCGCGAGGAACTCGCCGAGGCGGTCGCCGTCGAGGACGCCCCCACCGTCCTGCGCTACCCCAAGGGTGCGGTCGGCCCGGACGTGCCGCGGTTGTTCCGCCTGCCCGACGGGGTCGACGTCCTCGCCGAGGCGCCCGACGGGTCCCGGGACGTCCTGCTCGTCGCCGTGGGGTCGATGGCGACGACGGCGCTGGAGACGGCGGCAATGCTCGCCGCCCAGGGCATCGGCACGACGGTCGTCGACCCGCGCTGGGTCGTGCCGGTCGCGGGTTCCCTCGTCGAGCTGTGCCGTGAGCACCGCCTCGTCGTGACGATCGAGGACGGCGTGCGCGTCGGCGGCATCGGAACGCGGTTGCGGCAGGACCTGCGGGAGGCCGACGTCGACACCGGCGTCACCGAACTCGGGCTGCCCGACCAGTTCCTCGACCACGCCTCGCGGAACCAGATCCTGCGCGACGCCGGCCTGGACGCGCAGTCGATCGCGCACCGGATCATCGACCAGGTCATCGGCACCCGGTTGCCGCAGGCCCGTCCGCTGCGCGAGCGCTCCTCCGTGGGTGAGCGCGGGGACCTGTCCGACTGAGGGCCCTCAGGGCAGGCGGGCGCGCAGGGCGGCGAGGAAGTCGTCCGCGCCCGCCATCTGCTCGGCCAGCTTGTCGCGCCGTTCCCGCACGTCGTCGATGGCGCGGCGCAGTTCGAGCTCCAGTTCCGGAGCCTGCGCCCCCTCCCGGTCGACGCGGTCCAGGACGGCCAGCACGTGCCGCATCTCGTCGAGGCTGAACCCGAGGGGTTTCATGCGGCGGATCGTCAGCATGCGCTGGATGTCGGACTCGCTGTAGAGCCGGTAGTTCCCCGCGCTGCGGGCGGCGCTCAGCAGGCCCTGGTCGTCGTAGTACCGCACGGTCCGGTGCGACAACCGGACGCGCTCGGCCACCTCCCCGACCTGGTAGACGGCCCCGTCGGCGGCGGCCGTCGCGTCGTCGTGCTCTTCCGTGCTCACCCGCGCCAGCTTAGGCGCGGCGCCCACGGCCCCCGGTGACCCAGGCCGCGTCCTTGTGCGACAGCGCCGGGGACTCGACGAAGCGCCACGACAGCGCGGCCACCGCGGCCGTGACGGCCAGGCTGACGACGACGAACGCGGCACCGACGGCACCCGCGAGGCCCGCGGTCGCCAGGACGAGCGCGATCGGCCAGTGCCACACGTAGACGCCGTAGGACAGGTCCCACCGCGGCCGCCAGCGCAGCGGCAGCCGGACGACGGCGTAGAGGAAGGCGTAGGCGAAGGCCGGGCCGGCCAGGGCGCGGTAGTCCGGCAGCAGCGCGAGACCGGCGGCGACGAGGGCGACGGCGGTGACCGCCAGGGGCAACGACAGGACGAGGCGGTCGGCGTACAGGTGCCCGGCGACCCCCAGCAGGAAGACGAAGGCGAACCGCAGCATGAGATCGGAGCCGACGGGGTTGAACCCCGCGGTCGCCGACACGGTCGTCGCCCACAGCAGGCCCAGCAGGACGAGGACGACCCAGCGGCGGCGGGCCAGGACACCGATGACACCGAGCGCGGCGACGACGCCGTAGCAGGCGGCCTCGTAGAACAGCGTCCACAGCGACCCGTTGACGACGGACCCGCTGCCGTCGTCGCCGAGGCCGGCGATCCCGAACTGCCGCATGAGGAGGGCGCCGTTGGACGTGACGTAGCCGACGGCGGAGTCCGGGCCGGAGAACACCGAGGTGGCGCCGCGTCCGGACAGCACCGCCAGCAGCGGGGCCACGACGAGGGCCGTCAGGACGAGGCTCACGTAGAAGGCCGGGAGGATCCGCAGCGCCCGGTGCCACAGGAACCGGCGCAGGGACCCCAGGCGCAGCCAACTGCGCGCCACGAGGAACCCGCTGAGGACGAAGAACCCGTCCACGGCGAGGCTCCCGACGTCGGTCGCCCCGACCTGCGGTTGGTGGCCGAACCCGAGGTACGTCGTGTGGACGACGGCCACGGTGAGGGCGAGCGCGAGGCGCAGCACGTCGAGGGCGTTGTGCCGGGGGTCGAAGGCCGCGGCCAGGGTCCGGCCCCGCGCGGCGGCGCCGTGACGAGCAGACCGGGCGGCCGGCCGGTCGACGGTCCGGTGGACCGACAGCGGGGTCGGCAGGGCGGTCGGGCTGGATGGCGTGGTCACGGGACCTCGTTCCGGAGTGGACCGCACGCGCCGGACGGCGGTGCGCAGGAGTGGGAGCGGTCGGGGCCGGGCAGGGCGCTCGGGGTGCGGCCGGCGGCGGGAGCGTGCCCCGCCGTCACGTCGCCGTCGCCACGTCCACGAACGCCTCCCCCCGAGGTCTGCTGACGTCCTGAACCCTACCGTGACGTGAAGGTAGATTCCCGGCGAGGGCTCCGCAAGAGCAGACCGGCCGCCGTCGGGCGCACGGGAGGGCGCGGAGTCCGGGACGCAGGGGCCGGGCTCCACCCCGGGGACCCCCACCCACCGCCACCCGGAGCCGACCCGGGCTCGTCGCGGGTCGACGGGACGGCACGGACTCACCCGGGACCGGCAGAAGCGTTGCCGTGCAACGTATCCCAGCGAGTCGGACAGCCTGCCGGAAGCCGCGGGGGCACCCGCGCGGGAGCCGGTCGACGGCCGGCGCCCGGGTCGTCGAGGTCGTGGACCTGCAGGTCCCGCACCACCGGGCCGCGGGGACCGCCGCGGAGGGGACCCCGGCCCGACCACGCACCACCCGGTCGACCCACTCCCCCGACACAGCGTCACGAGGCCGGACGCTGTGTCGATCACGGCCGACACCGAGCCGCAACCTTCTTCTCACGTCAAGGTAGTGTTCTCACCGACGGTGACTCCCGGACACCGCGCGCAGCGACCGGACGACCTCGCCGCCGACTCCCGGCCCCTCCCGAACGGATGCCCGTGACCAGCACCCTGCGCTCCCGCCTGAGCGCCTTCACCCCGACCGTCCTGCGGACCGAGGTCCTCGCCGGCCTCGTCGTCGCCCTCGCCCTCATCCCCGAGGCGATCTCGTTCTCGATCATCGCCGGGGTCGACCCCCGCGTCGGGCTCTTCGCCTCCTTCACGATGGCCGTCTCCATCTCGGTCCTCGGCGGCCGACCCGCGATGATCTCGGCCGCCACCGGCGCCGTCGCCCTGGTCATCGCCCCGGTGGTGCGCGAGCACGACCTGCCCTACCTCATCGCCACCGTGGTCCTCGCGGGCGTGCTCCAGGTCGTCCTGGGCCTGCTGCGGGTGCCGCGTCTCATGCGGTTCGTCCCCCGCTCCGTGATGGTCGGGTTCGTCAACGCGCTCGCCATCCTCATCTTCTGGGCGCAGGTGCCCCACCTCGTCGGCGTCCCGTGGCTCGTCTACCCGATGGTGGCGGCGGCCCTGGCGATCATGGTCTTCCTGCCGAAGCTCACGACGGCCGTCCCCGCACCGCTCGTGGCGATCGCCGTCCTGACCGTCCTCACGGTGGTCGCGCACCTCGCCGTCCCGAACGTCGGGGACGAGGGCGCCCTGCCGGACAGCCTCCCCGTCCTGGGCGTACCGGACGTGCCGTTCACCCTGGAGACGCTGCGGATCATCGCCCCCTACGCGCTCGGGATGGCGCTCGTCGGGCTCATGGAGTCGCTCATGACGGCCAAGCTCGTCGACGAGGTCACCGACACGCACTCCTCCACGACCCGCGAGGCGTGGGGCCAGGGTGCGGCCAACGTCATCACGGGGTTCTTCGGCGGGATGGGTGGCTGCGCGATGATCGGCCAGACGATGATCAACGTCCGCGCCGGTGCCCGCACCCGGCTGTCGACGTTCCTGGCCGGTGTCTTCCTGCTCGTCCTGGTCGTCGGTCTGGGGGACGTCGTGGCGATCATCCCGATGGCCGCCCTGGCCGCCGTCATGGTCATGGTCGCCGTCGGCACCTTCGACTGGCACTCGATCCGCCCCACCACCCTGCGACGGATGCCCCGCAGCGAGACGGCCGTGATGGTCGCGACCGTCGTGGTCGTGGTCGCCACCCACAACCTGGCCATCGGCGTCGTCGTCGGCGTCGTCGTCGCGGCCCTGCTGTTCACCCGGCGGGTGGCGCACCTCGTCGAGGTCGACGGCGTGCTCAGCCCCGACGGGGCGGTGAAGACGTACCACGTGCACGGGGCGCTGTTCTTCGCCTCCTCCAACGACCTCGTCGGGCAGTTCGACTACCCCGGCGACCCCGGTTCGGTGGTCATCGACCTCTCCGACTCCCACGTGTGGGACGCCTCCACCGTGGCGGCCCTCGACGCGGTCACCACCAAGTACGCCGCCCGCGGCACGACGGTGGACATCGTCGGGCTGAACCCCGCCAGCGCGGAGATGCACGAGCGGCTCGCCGGTCACCTCGCTCCGGCGCACTGACCGCGCGGCGGGAAACCCGGTGGCCCGCGCCCGTCCCACCTCCGTAGCGTGGCGCCCGGATCGAGGACAACTCGTCGGGCGGAACTCGTCGGGTGGAACTCGTCGGGCGGAACTCACGGGGGGTGGTGTCGTGGCGTCGGACGTTCGGGCCGAGTTCTCGACGGACCCCGCACCGGCTCGGCCGGTTCTCCTGCCGCCGGTGACGGTCGCCGTGCTGCGCACCCTCACCGGCCGCCGACGGGAACGACGGCGACGCGAAGCACGTCGGGCGAAGACGCTGCAGCGCAGCTGGTCGTGGCCCCTGTCGGTGTGGTGGGACGAGTCGCTCGGGAACTGCCGGGAGTGAGAACGGACCACGCGCCGGGCTTCCCGCGGGTCCACCGGTGGGACCGGGTGTGAGACCCAGCGCAGCACCACCCGTGGGTGTCCGGCGAGCTCACTCCGGCGGCGTCAGCTGCTTCGGCAGGCACACGTTACCGCGCTCGGCGGCGGGGGTGGTGGCGAACATGCTGGCGCACCACGTCCGCACGTCGTCGGCGCTCCCGAACGGGCCGGCGGCGAGCGTCACCCAGTAGGGGTTCCCGCGCTTGTCGACGAGGCCGTCACCGAAGTCGGCCGTCGTGAGCACGAACACGTCGCTCCCGGCCGCGCCGGAGGCGATCTCGCGGGTCTGGGCGAGGATGTCGGCTGCGTAGAACGTGCTGCTCCCGTTGGCCGCGGTCTGCACGGGGTCGGTGGTCCCGGCGCTCTTGGCGGCGAGCTGGGCGACCCACTGACCGCGCGGCGGGTGCGCGGCCAGGCCCTTGCGGCGCAGCTGCTCGAGCTCGGCGGTGGCGGCCGCGTCCGCGGCGGCGGTCCCCCCGGCGGGACCGCCCGTGGCGCTCGGTGCGGGCGCGCTCGTGGGTCCGGACGAGGTCCCCTCCTGCACGCCGGGAGGGGCAGAGGAGGCTCCGACCGTGCGGGCGGCCAGGACGCCGAGGAGGGCGACGAGGACGAGGGCGAGGACCCCGGCGACGACCTGCAGGACGCGTGGTGCGGGTCGCGGAGCGGGTCGTGCTGCCGGTCGTGGTGCCGGTCGTGGAGCCGGTCCTGGCGAAGGCTCGTGGGGCTGCAGCACCTCGGGGGCGGCCGGGGACAGCGTGTCCGTCCCGGGGGTCGCGGCGCGCACCGGGGTGCTGCCGCGCGAGGGGTCGGGATCGAACTGCTCCCACCAGGGTGCACCCGCCACGACGACCTCCCGGCGCTCGGGTACGACCGTCGCACCCACTCCCCGCGCCCCACGCCCGTCCCCTCCGACGCCGGCGGCGCCGGAGGGGTTCCGCGCGTCCCCAGCATGCCTCGCGAGAGGTGGCCGGGGCGCGTCGAGCCGGCTCAGGCCCAACCGGCTCAGGCCCAGCCGGCGAAGACCTGCGTCCAGTAGGTGCCGGAGGCACCTGTCCCGTACGAGCCGGCGGCACCGGGGGCCTCGGCGATGCCGACGGAGGCCAGCCGGCAGTCGAGGAGGTTGGCGCGGTGACCCGGGCTGGCCAGCCACGCGTCGACGACGCCGTCGGCGTCGTAGCCGTAGGCCACGTTCTCGGCGGTGCGCGTCGGGAAGGCCCCGACGGCCGCCAGGCGGGTCCGCGGCGAGCTGCCGTCGGCCCCGACGTGGGACATGGAGCCGGTCGCGGCCATCTCGTCGGTGTGCCGCTGCGCGGCCAGGTCGAGGGCCGGGTCGAGGACGAGCGGGCCGCAGCCGACGGCGGCGCGGGCCGCGTTGGTGCGGTCGAGGACGTGCACGGCGGCGGGGTCCACCGCGGGCGGGGTGTCCGCCGCGGCGGGGCCGGCGAGCGCGACGGCCGAGAGCGCGGCGACGGTGGTGCTCAGCGCGGCTGCTGCCAGCGCACGCCGGGGGGACCGCGGGGAGACCCGCGGGAGGGACGTCGTCATGGGCCGCACTCAACCAGTCCTGTGGACGTCCCAGGGTCACCCTGTGAGATGAACCACACGATCCGTGCCCACTCGATCACTGGCCGTCATCTCGGGGATGAGAGGTGGGACGCAGCACCGACGACCGCGGTTCCCTGCGCCCCGCGGTGCACGACGACCCGACCCTTGCCGGCCCGCTTGGCGGCGTACATGGCCTCGTCGGCGTCGCGCAGCAGCTCCTCCACGGGCACGGCCGCCGACCCCTCGCCGGCGCACCACCGCACCCCGATGCTCGCCCCGACGACCGCTTGGTGCCCCACCCCGGCGTGCCCCCGCACGGTCAGCGGTGCGCGCAGCGCGTCGAGCACCCGGGTGCCGATCGCGACGAGGTCCTCCTCGCCGCTCGTCCCGGAGCAGACGATGGCGAACTCGTCGCCGCCGAGCCGGGCCACGGTGTCCCCCGGCCGCACGCACGAGCCCAGCAGCCCCGCCACCTGCACGAGCAGGTCGTCGCCGGCGTCGTGCCCGGCCGTGTCGTTGACCGCCTTGAACCCGTCGAGGTCGACGTAGAGCAGCCCGACGGGCGCGGTCCCGCGCCGCGCCGCCACCACGGCGTGCTCGAGGCGGTCGAGGAACAGGAGGCGGTTGGGCAGCCCGGTGAGCGCGTCGTGCAGCGCCTGGTGGCGCAGCTGGGCCTGCACCGCGAGGCGTTCGGTGACGTCCTCGACGAGGCAGAGGAGCGTCACCTCCCCGCCGCGGCGCCGCACGAGGGTCGCGGAGACCTCCACCCGCAGCGGCTCCCGGCCGACCCGCGCGATCTGCAGGTCGAGCCGCGCCTCCGGGACGAACCCGCTCAGCACGTCGGCGAAGAGCTCGTCGCACGTCTCCCCGCCGAGGAAGACGTCCCCGACGTCCGTCCCGAGCAGCTCCTCCTCCGTGCGGCCCGTGAACCCGCACAGCGACCGGTTCACCCGCTGCAACCGCCCCGCCTGGGCCCCGCTGGCCCGCACGAGCGCGATCCCCACGGGAGCGGCCTGCAGCGCGCTGCGGAACAGCGCCTCGGAGTCCTCCAGCTCGGAGATGTCCGTGGCCATCCCGATGAAGCCCTGCACCGCACCGTCGGCGCCGACGAGCGCCGTCGTCGTCAGGCTCACGGGGAAGGTGCTCCCGTCGCGGTGGCGGAACGAGAAGCGCGCGGTCCGGGCGCCCTCGCGCGCCACGCGGAAGAAGAGCTGCCGGGGGTCGTCCAGCCCTTCGGCCGCCGCGGCGGCGCGCAGCTCCTCGGCGACGAAGAACTGCGCCGAGTCGGTGCCGACGACCTCGGCGGCCGTCCAGCCCAGCATGCGTTCGGCGCCCTCGTTGAAGACCGTGGTCGTCCCGGACGTGTCGACGGCGACGATCGCGTGCTCGGTGGCCGCGGCGAGCACCCCGGTCAGCAGCTCGTGCGCCTGCGCGACCCGCTCGGCCGCCGCCCGGACCTCGGTGACGTCGTGGAAGGCCGCGACGACGCCGCCGCTCCAGGGGACACCGGGCACGTGCGGCAGCGGACGCAGGCTGGCGTTGAGCAGGACGCCCTCGGGGTGCCGGACGGAGGAGTAGAGCAGGTCCTCGCCGTCGACGCTCTCCCCGCGCAGCGCCCGGGCGATCGGGACCTCGCCGTCGGCGTGCGGGGTGCCGTCGGGGTGGGCGAAGGCGATCCGCTGCCCCCAGTCCCCGCGCGTCGCCCGCGACCCGCCGAGCAGCCGCTCCGCCGCCGGGTTGCGCAGGATCGAGTCGCCCCGGGCGTCGAAGACGCAGACCGCGTCGGAGATGGAGGAGAAGACGGCCGAGAGCAGGTCGGCCTGCTCCGCCGCGTGCCGGGCGTTGTCGACGCTCTCGTCGCGGTGCAGGGCCAGGACGAGGGTGAGGAACCCCAGGACACCCGTGAAGGCCTCGGCGCAGACCGCCTGCACGTCCGGGGGGAGGTCGGCCCACGGTCCCCGCCCCGCCCACGTCGCCGCGACGACGACGGCGGCGGCGAGGAGCACGTGGACGGTCGCCGCGGTCGTCGTGCGCCGCAGCGCGACCCACACGGCCACGGGGATCACGAGGAACGCGACGGGAGCCCCGTCGAGCAGCCAGAAGGTCAGGCCGTAGGTGAGGACGGCGGCCGTGAGGATCGCCGCCCGCTCGGGCAGTCCGGCCGTCGAGCCCGGGGCGTCGGGACGCCGCTCGGCGGTGCGCAGGACGACGGCCAGGACGAGGAAGGTGGAGACGCCGGTCCGCAGCAGCCACTGGCCGGTGGCCAGCGGGACGGGCACCCCGGCGACGGCGAACGCCGCTGCCGCCACGGGCGAGGAGGCGAGCGCCCCCAGGCTGGCGGAGACGGCCAGGGAGCGCAGGTGCGCGGGGGTGCTGAGCCGGAAGCCGGCGGGTTCGAGGCGGCGGTGGCTGCGGGCCCCCGTGACGGCCTGCACCAGCGCGGCCAACCCCAGCAGGACCGACTCGGCCACCGGCATGCCGGTCAGGACGCGCAGTCCCACCGTGAGCAGGACCAGCAGGAACCCGTCGAGGAGGCGGTGCCGCCCGCCCGGGGAGCCGGCCAGCCACAGCAGGCCCACGGCCGCCGCCGGCCAGACGATGGCCAGGTGCGCCCCGTCCGCGGTGGCGCTGCGTCCCAGCAGCACCGTGGCCGAGAAGAGGACCACGAAGACGGCGCGCCGACGCCAGGGTCCGCGCAGCAGCGCGGGTTCACCGGGTGCCTCGACGAGGCGTCCGGAGTCCGACGGCACGGGTGCACCCTCCCTCAGCGCGAAGACCTGCGGTGCGCCGGAGCGGGACGCACCACAGGTCTCATCGGCCGAGCGGGTGGGGGCCTTGAACCGGGCCCGGGATCAGCCCTTGGAGCTGAAGGCCGCGTCGAACGCGGCGGCCGGGGGCTGGAACAGCTCACCGAGGCGGCGGACGAAGGCCAGGGCGTCCGGCGCCCCGCGGAGCCGGTCGACGCCCGCGTCCTCCCACTCCACGCTCGTGGGGCCCTCGTACGCGATGTTGTTGAGCTCGCGGAAGATCAGCTCCCACGGGACGTCGCCGTGGCCGACGGACGTGAAGTCCCAGCCGCGGCGGGAGTCCGCCCACGCCAGGTGCGAGCCGAGGCGGCCGGCGCGGCCGTCGAGCTGCTTGCGCGAGTCCTTGCAGTGCACGTGGTAGATCCGGTCGGCGAAGTCGCGCAGGAACCCGACCGGGTCCAGGTCCTGCCAGACGAAGTGCGACGGGTCGAAGTTCAGGCCGAACGCCTCGCGGTGGCCGATGGCCTCCAGCGCACGCTTCGTCGTCCAGTAGTCGTAGGCGATCTCGGACGGGTGCACCTCGTGGGCGAACTTCACCCCGACCTCGTCGAAGACGTCGAGGATCGGGTTCCACCGGTCCGCGAAGTCCTGGTAGCCGGCCTCGACCATGGAGTCGGGGGTGGGGGGGAACATCGCGACGGTGTGCCAGATCGAGGACCCGGTGAAGCCGGTGACGGTCTTCACGCCGAGGCGGGCCGCGGTGCGGGCGGTGTCCTTGACGTACTCCGCGGCACGCTGGCGAACACCCTCGGGGTCCCCGTCGCCCCAGACGTCGACCGAGACGATGTCCTGGTGGCGCTGGTCGATGAGGTCGCAGACGGCCTGGCCGGACAGGTGGGCCGAGATCGTCCAGACCTTCAGGCCGTACTTGTCGAGCGTCGCCTTCTTCTGCGCGATGTAGTCGTCGTCCTTCGCCCCGCGCGTGGAGTCGAGGTGGTCGCCCCAGGTGGCGATCTCGAGGCCGTCGAAACCCCACTCGGAGGCGAGGCGGCAGACCTCCTCGAAGGGCAGGTCGGCCCACTGGCCGGTGAACAGGGTGACGGGACGCGGGGTCTTCAGCGGTTCGGCCATCGTCGATCTCCTCAGATGCTCGTGTACTTCGAGTCGTTCTCGGCGCTGCGCTGCACCGCTTCCAGGACCTGCTGCACCTGCAGGCCGTCGGCGAAGCTCGGCGAGGGGTCGCGCTCGTCGGCGATCGCCCCGAGGAACTCCTGCAGCTCGTGCACGAAGGGGTGGTCGTAGCCGAGGCCGTGGCCCGCGGGCCACCAGTTCGACACGCCGGGGTGCTCGGGTTCGGTGGCCAGGATGCGGCGGAAGCCGTTCTCGGCGTCCGGCAGCGTCCCGTCGAAGAAGTGCAGCTCGTTCATCGACTCGAAGTCGAACGCGATCGACCCCTTCGAGCCGTTGACCTCGATGCGCATGCCGTTCTTGCGGCCCAGCGCCATGCGCGTCGCCTCGAACGTCATGAGCGCCCCGCCGTCACCGCGGCCGAAGAACACCGCGGCGTCGTCGACGGTGACGTCGCCGTACTCGGTCGACGCCTCGGCGCCCAGGCCGGTGTTGGTGCCGGTGCGGGTCGCCTCGAGCGGGCGCTTCTTCACGAACGTCTCGACGGTGCCGGAGACGCCCGTGAGGCGCTGGCCGGTGATGAACTGCGCGGCGTCGATGATGTGCGAGCCGATGTCGCCCAGCGCGCCGGCACCCGAGCGGTCCTTCTGCAGGCGCCAGGTGAGCGGGAACTCCGGGTCGACGATCCAGTCCTGCAGGTAGACGGCGCGCACCTGGCGCAGCTCGCCGAGGCGGCCCTGCTCGACGAGCTGGCGGGCCAGCCCGATGGCGGGGACCTTGCGGTAGTTGAACGCGACCATGCTGCGGACCCCGCGGGCGGAGGCGGCCTGCGCCGCCTCGGTCATGCGCTGCGCCTCCTCGACCGTCTTGGCCAGGGGCTTCTCGCAGATGACGTGCTTGCCGGCCTCGAGCGCCGCGATGGCGATCTCGGCGTGCGAGTCGCCCGGCGTGAGGATGTCGACGACCTGGACGTCGTCGCGCTGGACGAGCGTGCGCCAGTCGTCGACGCCCTCGTCCCAGCCGAACTGGGCGGCCGCGGCCTGCGCGCGGGACAGGTCCCGGCCCGCGAGCGCGACGCGCCTGGTGCGGAACCGGGGCGTGCCGACGTGGTCGACGCTGCGCCACGCGTGCGAGTGCACCGCACCCATGAAGGAGTGGCCGACGACGGCGACCCCGAGTTCCGGCAGAGCGTTCTGGTCAGCGGACATGCGGGCTGGTCCTCCCGGGACGTCGTCGTCGGATCGTGGGGTCGTGCCGTCGGTCGTGCTCGTGCGGATCGTACTAACCGGTTCAGGGTTGCGGAACGTGCGGGGTGGTCCCCGGCCGGACGGAGGAGCGGCGGCTCACGAAGGCCGGGACGCGCCGCACCTGCGCGGGTCCCGTGCCCTGCTCGAGGAGCTCGAACAACCACGTCATGGCCTGCCGGGAGACGTCGCGCGGGTGCGTCGAGACGGCGGTGAGCGGGACGGTGAAACCCGTCGCCTCGACGTCGGTGGCGAGGGCCACGAGGTCGAGGTCCGTACCCGGACGCAACCCCGCCTCCTGGACCGCGTGGACGACGCGGTTGAGGTGGGCCGTCACGAGCAGCGCCTGCGTCCCGCTCGCGAGGACGGCCCGGACCTGCTCCTCGATGCGGTCGCGCTCGAGCGGCACCCAGTCCAGGGCGACCCCGGCGGCCACCGCCGCCTCGTGGGCGGCGGTCCGGAAGCGCGGGACGTAGTTCAGGCCGCGGTCCACCGTCCCGGGGCCCCACGTGAGGGCCGTCACCCGCCCGGCCCCCGCGAGTTCGCCCACCAGGAGGCGGGCCCCCTCCTCGAAGTCGAAGTCGATGCAGTGCAGCCCGGCCGCGTCGTCGGGGAACCCGATGAACAGCGTCGGCACGCGCAGCTCGCGGGCGATCGCCGCCCGCGGGTCGTCGGTGGCGACCTCCATGAGGACGACGGCGTCGCACAGCGCGCGGCCGGCGACCCGGCGCAGCCCGTCGACGCCCTCCTCGGCGGTGACGAGCAGGACGTCATGGTCGCGGGCGCGGGCCGCGAGGGTGATCTCCTCGATGAACGCCATGAGCCCGGTCGCGCCGAGACCGGAGTCGAACGGCATGACGACGGCGATGATCTGGGTGCGCTGGCTCGCCAGGGCCCGGGCCCCGGCGTTCGGGTGGTACGTGAGCTGCGCGATGGCGTCCTCGACGATGCGACGGGTGCGCTCGGAGATCGGCCGCTTGCCGCTCATGACGTAGGAGACGGTGCTCTGGGACACGCCGGCCACGCGCGCGACGTCCTTGCTCGTCACGGTGCGACCCGTGGCGCTCCTGTTGGCGGCCACCTCGTCACCTCCCTCGGCTCGTCCCTCGCTCGTGCTCGTCGATGCGCATCGACCGCCCGCACCGTAGTGCAGCGCGGCCCCCGGGACAACGGTCCCGGGGGCCGCCCCGGTGCAGCGGGCGGGTCAGCGCCCGGCGCCGAGCGCAGCGCGCACCGACGACCAGCCCTTGAGCGCCGTCGCGACGTCCTCGCGCTGCTCGTCGGCGAGGGCGCGGGCGTAGGCCCGGTCGAGGACGTCGTCCAGCCGGACGCGCGCCCCCGTGGCCGCGGACTCCACGGCCGCCTCGACCATGGCCAGGCTGAGGACGTTGTCGTGCACCTCGCCGGAGAACTGCGCCCCCCGCGTGAGGAACGCGACGAACGCCGCGAGCGACCCCGCGATCTCCTGGCCGGGGTCGGTGAACTCCCCCGCCTCGCCCTCGGCGTCCAGCACGGGGCGGTCGTCGCCGTTCCAGACGGCCGACCCCTTCGCCCCGGACAACCGCCACGCGCCGTTCCAGGAGGTCTCGACGCCCGGGGCGCACCAGGAACCGGTGAACGTGTACCGGGCCCCGGTCGACATCTCGAAGACCGCGGCGGCCGAGGCGTCGCCGGAGTACCAGGACCACGGCGGGTTGAAGGACTCGCAGTAGACCGACACCGGTTCGGCGTCCAGCAGGTACCGGGCGAGGTCGAACTGGTGGATGGCCATGTCCACGAGCAGCGGCTGGGCCATCTCCTCGCGGAACCCGCCGAAGTGCGGGGCCTTGAAGAACTCCGTCGACAGCGAGCCCAGGTCGCCCAGGACGGCGGCCTGCGCGCGGAACTCCTCGACGTGCGGGTTGTACCGGCGCGACTGCGAGACGAGGAACGGCTGCCCGCTGACCTCCGAGGCCGCCACCAGCGACAGGGCCTGCGCGACCGTGGAGGCGACCGGCTTCTCGCCCAGGACGGGGAACCCGGCGAACAGCGCGGCCGTGGTGACGGGGTGGTGGGCCTGCGGGACGGTGACGTTGACGACGGCGTCGGCACCCACGCGCCGGGCGACCTCGACGACGTCGCGCCCGACGGGGACGTCGGCGGCCACCCCGCCCTCGACCTCGGCCAGCGCCGTGCGGGCGACGTCGAGGTCGAGGTCGACGACCCCGGCGAGTTCGGCGTCGGGGTTGCGCAGGACGGTCCCGAGCCAGGCCCGGCCCATCCCGCCCGCGCCGACGAGCACGAGGCGGGTCACTGCTGCTCCTGCTTCTCGGGGTCGAGCGCGCCCTCGTACCCGTGGCCGTTGTAGAAGTCCTCGGTGTCGTAGCGCAGCAGGACGGGGTCGGTGCGCTCGGGGCGGACCGTGACGGCCCACTCGACGGCGTTGGAGATGACCTTGCGCACGCCCTCGTGGAAGTACGTCGGGAAGTCCTGGTCACCGGGGCGGAAGTAGAAGATCTTGCCGAACCCGCGCTTGAAGGTGCAGCCGGAGCGGAACACCTCCCCGCCGGAGAAGCTGGAGATGAAGACGAGCTCGTCGGGGGTGGGGATGTCGAAGAACTCCCCGTACATCTCGTCCTCCTCGATCACCATCGGGTGCGGGACGCCCTGGGCGATCGGGTGGGTCGGGTCGACCGTCCACAGCAGTTCGCGGTCGTGCTCCGAGCGCCAGCGCAGCGTGCAGGACGTGCCCATGAGGCGGGTGAACACCTTCGACCAGTGCCCGGAGTGCAGGACGATCAGCCCCATGCCGGCCAGGACGTGGCGCTGGACGCGCTCGACGACCTCGTCGGAGACGTCCCCGTGGGCCGCGTGGCCCCACCAGGTGAGGACGTCGGTGCCGCGCAGGACCTCCTCGGTCAGGCCGTGCTCGGGGTCGTCGAGGGTGGCGGTGCGCACCGTCACGGCCTCCCCGAGGTTGGCCTCGATGCCCTCGGCGATCGCCCCGTGCATGCCGTTCGGGTAGCGCTTCGCGACGGCCGGTTCGACTTGTTCGTGGCGGTTCTCGCCCCACACGGTGACGTTGATCATTTCGGGAGACTCCTTGTCAGGACTTGACCGCGCCGCCCGTGACCCCGGCGGCGACGTACCGCTGGGCCAGGACGAGCAGGGCGATGGCGGGCAGCGACGACAGGACGGCGGTCGCCATGATGGGCGACCAGTCCGCGACGAAGCTGCCGACGTAGGTGTACAGCCCCAGGGTGATGGGGCGCAGGTCGGCGGTCGTGGTCAGGGTGAGGGCGAAGAGGAAGTCGCCCCAGGCGAAGAGGAACGTGAACAGCCCCGCGGTGATGAGCGCGTTGCGGCTCATGGGCAGCACGATCGAGAAGAACGCCCGGACGTGCCCGGCGCCGTCGACGTAGGCGGCCTCGACGATCGAGGTCGGGATGGAGCCCATGAAGGCCCGCATGAGGATGATCGAGAACGGGATGCCGGCCGCGGAGTCGGCCAGGATCAACCCGCCGAGGGTGTTGAGCAGGCCGAGGTCGCTGTAGGCGGAGTAGAGCGCGTTGGCCACGACGATGCCCGGGACCATCTGCGTGACGAGGATGCCGAAGAGCACCACCGTCGCCCAGCGGCCGAGCTTGAAGTGGGCCATGGCGTACGCCGCGGGGGTCGCGATGAGCAGGCTGAAGACGACGGCCCCGAGGCTGATGAGCAGCGAGGTGACGAGGTTGCGGCCCTGTTCGGAGATGGCCGTCGTGTAGCCGCGCAGGCTGAAGTCGAACGGGAACCACGGCGTCGCCACGGCGTTCCCGGCCGGCTGGAGGGAGACGTTCACCATCCAGTACAGCGGGAACAGCATGAACGCCAGGATGAGGATCCCGATGACCGTGTAGACGGGGCGCCGGGGCGCCTTGCCCGCGGGCCGGACCTCGACCCCGGGCTGGACGCGGGTGGGAACGACCGCGCTCATTCGTCGACCGCCTTCCGGTTGATCCGCAGGTAGACCACGGCGAACACGAGGGAGATGAGGATGAGGATGTTCCCGAGCGCGGCGCCCTGACCGAAGTCGAACTGCCGGAACGACATGTCGTACGAGAACGTCGAGATGGTCTGCGTCGAGTTCGCCGGCCCGCCGTTGGTCAGACCCAGGATCACGTCGAGCACCTTGAGCGTGTAGACGACCCCGAGCACGAGCACGACCGTGACGACCGGCCGCAGCATGGGCCACGTGATGTGCCGGAAGGCGCGCCAGCCGGTGGCGCCGTCGAGGGCGCCGGCCTCGTAGAGCTCCTCGGGGATCTCCTGCAGGCCGCCGTAGAGGATCGTCATGTTGAACGGGATCCCCAGCCAGATGTTGACCCCGATGACGGCGACGAGCGCGAGCTGCGGGGACGTCAGCCAGTTCGGGTGCAGGTCCAGCCCCGGGACCGCCGACAGGATGCGGTTGAGCGCCCCGTTGTCGGTGTCCAGGATCCAGCGCCAGACGGCCGTCCCGGCGATCATCGGGATGAGCCACGGCAGCAGGATCAGCGACCGCAGGACGCCCGACAGGGCGAACCGCTTGTGGAAGAACAGCGCGATCGCCAGACCGAGGGCGAACTGGCCCACGATGGACCCGGCCGTGAAGAACAGCGTGTTCCACAACGTCCGGTCGAAGATCGCGTTGCCGACGACGGCGGAGTAGTTGGCGAGCCCGACCCACGGGGCCTCGCCCGTGTAGAACGTCTTGGTCGTGTACGCCTGGAACCCCATGAGGACGTTCTTGACGACGGGGTAGCCGAAGAACAGGACGAGGTAGACGACGGCGGGGACGACGAACGCCACCTCGACGAGCCGGGTCCGCAGCTTGTGCCCGGACCCCCGCCCCGTCGGCGCGCCGGCCGACGGGGCGGTGCGGGAGGTGACCCCCACCGACGAGCTGACGGAGGCGTCAGCCATTCTGCGCCTGCTTGAGCGCGTCCTCCGGCGTCATCCCACCCACGAGGGCGTTCTGCACGGCGGTGTAGATCTTCGTCGCGGCCTTGGGCCAGTCGGCGCCGAGCTCACCGGTGCGGGCCCGCAGGTCGGGGACCTGGTCGGCGAACGCCTTGAGGTTCGGGTTCTGCGAGGTCACCTGGTCGGCCAGCGCCGGCTTGGTCGGGACGGTGCCCGTGCCGAGCGAGATCTTCACCTCGTTCTCGTCGCTGTTGAGGCACTGCACGAGTTCGGCGGCCTTCTTCTGCTTGTCCTTGTCGCCCGTCTGCGGGACGGTCCAGGCCTCGCCACCGAAGGGCGAGACGGTCTTGCCGCCGGCCTGCGGGACGGGGATCGGGACGATGCCGTACTCCAGGCCCGAGACCTTGTCGAGGGTCCCGAAGTTCCAGGGACCGTTGATCATCATGGCGGCCTTGCCGGCCGTGAACTGGTCGGCCACGTCGGCCTGCGTCCAGTTCACCGACGACTGCGACAGCGACTTGGAGTCCAGGAGGTCCTTGACCAGCTGCAGGGCCTGCGCGGTCTGCGGGGTGTCGATGTTCTTCTCGTCGCCCCCGTTGGACCACATGAAGGGCAGGAACTGCCAGGTGCCCTCGTAGGTGTTGACGTTCGACATCGCGAACCCGTACTGCTCGCCCTGGGTCAGCTTGGCCGAGGCGGTCTTCAGCTCGTCCCACGTGGTGGGCGGGGTGACCCCGGCGGCCTCGAGGACCTTCTTGTTGTAGAACAGCGCGATCGTGTTCGTCACGGGCTGCAGGCCGTAGAGCTTGCCCTCGTAGGTCGAGGCGCTCAGGACGCCCTCGGCGACACCGGAGGAGTCGACGCCGAGGTCGTCGAGCGGGGCCAGCGCGCCGGAGGCGGCGATCTGCTGGACGTCGGGGTTGTCGAGCATGAGGACGTCGGGGAGCGTCTTGGACGAGCTCTGCTGCAGGACCTTCTGGATGAGCGTCTCGCCCGGCACGGACTCGCGGGAGATCTTCATGCCGACGGTCTTGCCGCACGCCATGATGGCGTCGTTCCACAGCGTCTTGTTCGGGTCGGAGTTGTAGTAGTCGAGCACCCGCAGGGTGTCCGAGCTCCCCGAGCTCGTGCTGCCGCCCCCGCCACCGCAGGCCCCGAGGGCCAGCGGGAGCACCAGCAGGGCGGCGAGTCCGGCGCGGGTTCCGCGCCGAGCCGAGGACCGGGCCGTCTGTCGAGCCATCTGGTGTTTCCTCTCCTCAACCCACGGCGTCGTGGGCGGTCGTCCGTCGATGCGTATCGACGATGGGCGTGGAGCTCCCGGGTGGGGCACCACAGGGGGTTCAGCGCGCCGCGCGTCCTGACGGGCGGTGCGACCAGGTGGGGGATGGACCGGACGGCCGGACCGGGCTCACGAGCAGCGGGCGGAGGCGTCGGTCGTCCCCGCACACCTGCACGTCCTGGAACACCGCCACACCACCCTCCTCTCTGAGAGCTCCGGACCCCCGCGCCGACCCGGGAACCGGGTCGGCGGGCCGTCGATACGCATCGTCGATGCGAATCGAGAAACTAGCCTGACCAGGGGAACCGCACAAGGGGTTCGTCAAGTCCGTCGTCCGGAGGGCCGATGCCAGGTCGTCTCGACCGACCGCAGGGAGCAGCCGTGCCCGTACCCGCCCGTCCCCCCGCCCGGGCCCTCGCCCTCGCGGCCGCCGCGCTGTCCCTGACCTTGGCGGCCCCCGCCCAGGCGGCTGCCCCGGCCGCCTCCCCGGCGACCTCGCCGGCGACCTCGCCGGCCCGGACCCTGCACGTCGACGCCCTGCGCTGGGTCGGCGGCCGGCCCCAGGTCGAGACCCGCACCGCGACCGGTCAGGCGGCCGCCGCCCGGCTCGTGCGCACCCTCGACGCCGACCCCGCCGTCAGCGACGCCCAGGTGCGCACGACGTACCAGCTGACGCCGACGGGGTCGACGGGCCTGCCCACGCGGCGCCTCCTCGCCACCGACCCCTACCTGCGCTACGCGTACCACCTGACCGCCGTCGACGCGTACGCCGCGTGGTCCACGACGAGGGGCGCGGGGACGAAGGTCGCCGTCCTGGACTCCGGCGTGGACGGCACGCAGCCCGACCTCGTCGGTCGCGTGCAGCAGATCGGCAACTTCACGACCGAGTCCGACGCGATCGTCGTCGACCACGGCACCGAGGTCGCCACCGTCGTCGCCGGCGCCTACGGCAACGGCGTCGGTTCCGCGGGCGTCGCCCCGGACGTCACGATCCTGGCGGGCAAGGTCTGCGAGCAGAGCGGCTGCTCCAGCGACGCGATCGTCGCGGGCATCACGGCCGCGGTGAAGGCGGGCGCGAACGTCGTCAACCTGTCCCTCGGCGGACCGGACTACAACCGCACGATCGCCGCGGCCGTCGACTGGGCGACCGCGCAGGGGGTCGTCGTCGTCGCCTCCGCGGGCAACTCCGGCGACCAGGGCAACCCCGTCGAGTACCCGGCCGCCTACCCGGGCGTGGTGTCGGTGTCGGCGTCCACGACCGCCGGCGCGGCCGCGGCGTGGGCCCAGCACAACGCCTCCGTCGACCTCAGCGCCCCGGGGGAGGCGATCCCCGCGGGGGCGCCGGGCAAGAGCGGGTCCTACGCCTACCTCAGCGTCTCGGGCACCTCGTTCTCGGCGCCGCAGGTCTCCGCCGCGGCGGCCCTCCTCCACACGGTCGCACCCCGCGCGGACGTCGCGACGGTCACCGGCTGGCTCACGGGCACGGTCGCGAAGAAGGCGTGGCCCGACGGCTACGGCGCCGGGATGCTCGACGTCGCCGCCGCCGTGAAGGCGGCGCAGGCGGCCCAGACCGCTCCCCCGCCGTCCACCGGGACGTCGTCCGGCACGGCGACCGTCCCGCGCGTGCGCCGGCCGCTGCGTCCGGTCCCCGTCGTCACCACGTCCTGAGGCGTCCGCCCCTCACGCGGGGTGGGCGAGGTCCGTCCCGTCCAGCGTCGCGAGGAGTTCCGGCAGGGAGTCGACGACCACGCCCGCGCCGGCACCCGTGAGCTCCTCGACGGAGAACCCCCCGGTGCGGACCGCCACGCTGCGCATGCCGGCGTTCCCGGCGGCCTCGCAGTCCCAGACCGAGTCCCCCAGCAGGACCCCCGCCCGCCCCGAGACCCGCTGCAGCGCAACCTGGAGCAGGTCCGGGGCGGGTTTCGTGGCGTCGGCGTCGTCGGACGTCGTCCAGCCGGCGACGAGGTCCCGGGCCTGCAGCAGGTCGAGGTAGGCGTCGACGTGCGCACCCTTGCCCGAGGAGGCCAGCACGACCGTCCAGCCGCGGCGGCCGAGCTCGGTCAGCAGCTCGCGCGCCCCCTCGAACGGCTGGACCTCCGGCAGCAGCGGGTCGAACTCCTCGACCCACGCGTCGCGGACGGCGTCGCCGTGGGCGGCCTCGAACTCCTCGCCCGCGACGGCGGGCACCAACTGGTCCCCACCCATCCCGATCGCGCGGTGCAACCGCCAGACCGGCAGCGTCAGCTCGAAGCGCCGGAACGCGCGGAACCAGGCGAGGGCGTGGTGGTAGTTCGTGTCGACGAGGGTCCCGTCGACGTCGAGGACGGCGGTGTCGGGCAACGGTTCTCCCAGGGTCTCGGATGCGTCGTCAGACGGCGAGGTCGACGCGGAACAGGTGGCGGGGGTCCTGCAGCAGGGCGGGTGGTGAGACGTCGTCCCGTTCGGCCCGCCCGCCCCAGCGCACGGCCCGGCGGTGGCGCACGGACACGCCCTTCCCGGACGTGAACCCGTACTCCCCCACGACCTCGCCCAGCAACAGGGCCCCTTCCCGTTCCACGGGCACCGCAACCTCGTCCCCGGGGCTGAGTTCGTGGACGAACGTGTCGAGGACGCGGAGGTCCTTGCCCGGCCGCTTGCCGGGCGAGACCTCCTTGAGGAGTTCGCGCAACGTCGTCCCTTCTGCCGCACCGCGCACGTCGACGTCGATGCCGGACGCCGTCCCGAGCCCGACGACCCCGTCGGTGAGGAACTCCCCCAGCGCCTGCGGCGACTCCGGCCGCACCACCCACACGAGCCGCCCGTGCGTGCGGGCCGGGGATTCCAGCGACGGCGGGGCCGGCCACACGTACGGCAGGTCGTCCGGGTCGTCGTCGCCGAAGACCGGGCGGTAGAACGCCGGGTCCTGCGCAGCAACGCGGACCGGTGGCTGCGGTGCAGCTCCTCGTCCCCCAGCCACGGCGGCATCAGGTCGGCGAGTTCGGCCTGGGACCGGCCCACCACCTGCGGCGCGAACTCCCCGATGAGCCGCTCGGTGGAGTCCGCGCGTCCCGTGGTCGTCCACGCGGCCGTGCACACCAGGCCGTAGGCGACGAGCGCCGGCGTGCACCCGCGCCACATGCGGACCGCGGGGTGGTTCACCCAGCCGTAGTCCGGCAGTTCCAGGGCCCGCAGGACCTGCAGGGTCTCCACCCGTTGCTTGCCCAGCCGCGGCCCGTCGAGGACGGCCGCCGACCGCGCGAAGTCCGGGTACGGGAGGAACGTCTGCACGGACCCCACCGTCGCGCGCCCCTCCCACCCCCGCACCTCGAACCGGGGCTCGGTCCCGCCGCCCGCGGGGGGGGCTCGTCGTCCAGCGCTGCGCGCTGGCTCCAGCAACCGACTCACCCTCCGAGCGCGATGCGCCGACGACCCCACCCCGACCGCGACCGGCGGGGGTGGCTCGTTGACGCGACGGGCTCGACCTACGAGCCGGATGCGTCTACGAGCCCAACCCAACCGCGACCGCGAGTGGTGGCTCGCTGACGCAACCGGCTCAACCTGTGAGCCGGATGCGTCTACGAGCCCAACCCCGCGCGGACGACCCGGAGCGGAGGGGCGGGCGGGGGGACGGGAGGTGGGGCGGTCAGTACCCCGCGTCGAGGTCGACGAGGCCGAGGAGCTCCTCGCCCGCGCCGAACCGGCGCACGTTCTCGGTGATCCGCTCGGCGAGCAGCGGCACCCGCAGCGACGACGGGTTCGTCGAGTGCGGCGTGACGATCGCGCGGGGTTCGGTCCACAGCGGGTGGCCGTCGGGGAGGGGTTCGGGGTCGGTGACGTCGAGGGCGGCGCCGGCGATCGTCCCGTCCCGCAGGGCGGCGACCAGCGCGTCGGTGTCGACGAGCGAGCCGCGGGCGATGTTCACGAGCCAGCCCTGCGACCCCAGCGCCGCGAGCTCGTCGGTGCCGACGAGGGCGGCCGTGTCGGCGGTCGCGGGGGCGGCGAGCACGACGTGGTCGGCGACGGCGAAGACGTCGCGGACGCGGTCGGCCGACCACGTCTCGTAGGCGCCCTCGACGGGCAACCCGCGTCGGGTGACGGCCAGGACGCGCGCGCCGAGGCCGAGGAACGCCGGGATCATGGCCTTGCCGATGCCGCCGGCGCCGACGATCGCGACGGTGGCCCCGCGCAGCGAGCTCTGCACGCCGTCGAGGGCCCCGTTGTCCCAGGTGGTGGCCCGGGCGGCGCGGCCGATCCCGCGGATCCCCGCGAGCAGCAGCGCGACGGCCCCCTCGGCCACCGAGGTCGAGTAGGCGCCCGTCGCCGACGTCCACGTCCGGTCGCGGTCGATGGCGCCGGAGGCGACCCAGGCCTCGATCCCGGCCGACGGCAGCTGCACCCAGCGGATCCCGTCGTGCAGCTCCGGCAGGTCGCCGTGCCCGCCGACGACCACGAGCGCCTCGGCCTCGGCGAGCGGGACGACGCGACCGCCGCCGCGTTCCACCGCCTCCACGAGCTGCGGGTCGTCCTGCGGTCCGATGTGCACGGCGGGGCTGGGCACGGGGTCTCCCTAGAGCTCGTGGGACAGGTCACGCACGCTGTCGGCCCCCACCCTAGGTCCCCACCCGTCGGCCGCCTCCGCGCTGCGGGTGCGGTTGCGGCCGTCCCGCTTGGCCGCGTAGAGCGCCGCGTCGGCCGCGACGAGCGCCTGCTGCGCGCTGGTGCCGACGTCGAGCGTCGCGCAGCCGGCGGAGAACGTCGCCGCGCCGCCGCCCTCGGACCACGTCTGGCGCAGGCGTTCGACGACGTCCATCGCAGGCCCGGTCCCGCTGGCGTGCAGCAGGAGCACGAACTCCTCGCCCCCGAACCGGGCCGCGTAGTCGTCGCGGCGCAGGTGGGTGGCGAGCATGGCCCCGAACTCGCGCAGGACCTGGTCCCCGAAGGCGTGGCCGCGGGTGTCGTTGAGCTGCTTGAAGTGGTCGAGGTCGCAGACGACGACGGTGTCCCCCGGCACGAGCCGGAGCATGCGGTCCTCGAGGTCGCGGCGGTTGCCGATGGTGGTCAGCGGGTCGGTGCGGGCGTCGCGGACGAGGACGTCGGCCGCGGCGCGCTGACGGCGGGCGAGCTGGGCCAGGAGCTCGGCGACGAGCACCCACGTGCAGGCCACGACGACCGTGCGCACGACGACCTTCGCGTCGAGCTGCTCGGAGGCCAGCAGGTACAGCGGCACCGCCACGGGCAGCAGGCCGAACGCCGTGTGCGGCGGCAGGAAGACCCCGACGTAGACGAAGCAGAGGACGAAGAAGGGCACGTAGGCCCCGGCGACGCTGTCCGTCCCGACGCCGAGGACGGCGAGCGCCACCACGACCGTGAGGGGGAAGGCGAGCGGTGCGCGCGGGGACCAGCCGTGCCAGGGCAACGCGGTGCTGAGGACGAGCAGCCCCACGGCGGTCAGGCCCACCGCGGCCAGGACGACCTGGTCGGCGGGGCCGGGCGAGAGCACCCAGACGGTGAGCGCGACGAGGGCGCCGGTGACGAGGAGGAGGGCCCGGCCGGCGACGACGGCGGGACCGCCGGAGCGCCAGCGCTGCGGGAGGCGGCGCAGGAACGCGACGACCCACGACGGCACCCACGCGGGGTCGTCACGGCGGGGTCTCCCGGCGTGGGGACCTGAGCTCACCCGCCCCACCCTGCTCCCCGTTCTAGATGCTGTGAGTGACGATGCGTTGACAGATTGCCACGTTCGGGTGGTCCTCCGCAGGTGTCTTCCAGCGTTCCCCCGGCCCTGCCGATGCTCACGGGGTGAACGACGTCGCGACCGGGGTCCCGGACCCGGACCCGCCGCGGCACCCCTGGGGACGCTGGCTGCCCCGGGGCCACGCCCTCTCCCCCACCGACTGGCACCGTCGCCACCGCTGGGTGTGCACCGTCCTGCTCGTCCACGTCCTCGCCGTCCCCGTCTACGCGCTCGCGTGGCGGCTCCCGCTGCTGGAGGCCGCCGGGTTCGGCGCCGTCCTCGCCGTCTTCCTCTGCGCCGCCCAGTTCGACGAACTGCGCCGCTACCTCGCCGACGACCCCACGCTGCCGGCCTGGTCACCGGAGTGGATGCGGTCGTGCGCCGCCGCCCTCGGGCTCGTGGTCGCCTCGGGCGAGATCGTGCAGATCTCCCACGGGTGGACCGAGGCGCACTTCCACTTCTTCGTCATGGTCCCCGTCGTCGCCCTCTACGAGGCGTGGGCGCCGTTCACGGTCGCGGTCGCGTACGTGCTGTTCCAGCACGGCATCGTCGGGACGTTCTTCCCCCAGGTCGTCTTCCTCGACGGCTCAGCCCACCGGCACCCGTGGTGGTTCGCCACCGTCCACGCCGTGATGTTCGGTGCGGCCTGCGCGGGCTCCCTGACGATGTGGCGGCTGGCCGAGGCCTCCCGCATCCGGCAGGGCCAGCTCCTGGAGCAGATGCAGCACCGCACCCTGCACGACCTGCTCACGGGGCTGCCCAACCGCGCGGCCCTCCGCGCGAGCCTCGAGGCCGAGCTCGCGACCGACGGCGAGGGGGTCGACGTCGCCGTCCTCATGGTCGACCTCGACCGGTTCAAGGAGGTCAACGACACCCTCGGCCACGCCTGCGGCGACGACCTCCTGCAGCAGGTCGCCGCCCGCCTGGGCTCGGCCGTCCGCGACGGCGACGTGCTCGCCCGGCTCGGCGGCGACGAGTTCGCCGTCGTCCTGCCCGGCAGTTCCGCCCGCGACGCCCGCGTCGTCGCCGAGCGCATGCGGCAGTCCCTGGCCGGGAACCTCGTCGTCGCCGAGGTCGCGGTGGACGTCGACGCCAGCATCGGGATCACCAGCCGACGGCACGCGGCCGACCTGCGCCCCCCGCTCGACCCGGGCCCGCGCGACGTCGCCGGGGAGATCGAACTCCTGCTGCGGCAGGCCGACATCGCCATGTACTCGGCCAAGACCCGGCGCACCGGGATCTCGACCTACGACCCCGGCGAGGACGAGCACTCCTCCCAGCGCCTCAGCACGCTGGCGGAGCTGCGCGCGGCGCTCGGTGCGACGCAGGACGGCGCGGACGACCAGCTGCACCTGCACTACCTGCCCGTCGTGGAGCTGGCCGGCGGCGCCGTGCGCACCGTCGAGGCCCTCGTCCGCTGGCGGCACCCCGTCCGCGGGCTGCTCCCGCCGGCCGCCTTCGTGCCGGCCGCGGCCGAGACGGCCCTCGCCGACCCCCTCACGACGTTCGTCCTGCACCGCGCCCTGCGCCAGGTGGCCCGCTGGCGCGAGGAGGACCTGACGCTGCAGGTGTCCGTCAACGTGCCCACCCGCTGCCTGCGCCCGGCGTTCGTGACGACCGTCCTCGACGCGCTCGCCGCGGCGGGACTGGGGTCGCAGGCCCTGCGCCTGGAGGTCACCGAGGGGTCGGCGCTGCACGACGAGCGGACCGTCGCCGAGGTGCTCGTCCGGTTGCGGCAGGCCGGGGTGAGCATCTCCGTGGACGACTTCGGCACGGGACTGGCCTCCCTGTCCGCGTTGCGCACCCTGCCGGTCGACGAGCTGAAGCTGGACCCCGAACTCGTCCACGGCCTGGCCGGGGACGACCCCCTGGCCCGCAACGCCGACGCCGTCCTCGTCCGCTCGATCGTCGACATCGCCCACGGGTTGTCGCTGCGCGTGGTCGCCGAGGGCGTGGAGACCCCGGGGCTCGCGGCGGCCGTCGTGGCCGCCGGGTGCGACCTCGCCCAGGGGTTCCACCACTCGCACCCGCTGCCGGCCGAGGCCGTCCCCGCGTTCGTGCGGGCCGCCTCACCCGCCGTCCCCCGCTGACTCCCGCTCGCCCCGGCCGCGGGCGGTGCCTACGGTCGACCGTGCCCCCCACCGAAGCCACCCGACCTGCGGCCGTCGTCCTGGACGTCAACGAGACCCTCTCCGACCTCGGCGCGGTCGGGGACCGGCTGGCCGCCGTCGGCGCCGACCCGCAGGTCGCGGCGCGGTTCCTGCCCGCCGTCCTGCGCGACGGCTTCGCCCGCACCCTGCGCGCGGACCCGCTGCCGTTCGCCGACGTCGCCGCGGACGTGCTGCGCGCCGAGCTCGCCGGCGCCCGGCTCGACCGACCGCTCGAGGACGCGGTCGCGCACGTGCTCGGAGCCTTCGACGAGGTGGTGCTGCACCCCGACGTCGCCGGGGGCCTGCGGCGGTTCCGCGACCACGGCGTCGTCACGGCGGCCCTGACGAACGGGGGCCTCGCGACGTGCGAGGCGCTGCTGGAGCGGGCCGGCGTGCGCGAAGACGTCGTCCACGTGCTGTCGGTGGAGACGGTCGGACCGTGGAAACCCCACCCCGCCGCCTACGGCCACGCGCTCGACGTCTGCGCGGTCGCCCCGGCGGAGGTGCTGTTCGTCGCCGTCCACCCGTGGGACCTCGACGGGGCGGCCGCCGCCGGGATGCGGACCGCGTACCTCGACCGGGCCGGGACGGGGACCTACCCCCGGCACGCGAGCACGCCGTCCCTGACGGCCCGGGGGCTCGACGACCTCGCCCGGCAGGTCCTCGCGGACTGACCGGTCAGGGCTGCGCGCGCAACCCCCGCCCGGTCCGGGTCCTCGGCTGCGGCAACGCCGGCACGGAATCCGGGTCGAGCAGACCGGCGGCCTCGCGTTCGGTGTCGGCGAGCCGCTCGCGGGCCGCCGCGTCCGCCGAGACCGACACCGCGCTGGGGTCGAGGAACACCTGCGTGATCGAGGGCACCCGGCGTCGCATCTCCTCCTCCGCGCGCGTGCAGACCGCCTCGATCTCGCCCGCCGTGAGCTCCTCGGCGAACTGCACCCGGCCCGCGACGAGGACGTTGTGCGGCCCGAGCTGCATCGTCAGCACCTCCTGCACGCGGACGACGGCGGCCTCGGACGTCAGGACCCGCACCGCCTCGACCCGGACCGCGGGGTCGGCGGCCTCGCCGATGAGGAGCTCCTTGGTGTCCCGTCCCAGCAGCACCGCGACGACCCCGAGCAGGGCGCCGATGACGATCGAACTCAGGGCATCCCAGACGTTCGAGCCCGTCACCTGGTGCGCGATCGTGCCCGCGAGCGCCACCAGGACGCCCAGGACGGCGATGCTGTCCTCGCTGGCGACGGTCTTGACGGTCGGGTCGGGGCTGCGCACGACGTAGGTGAGGATCCGGCGCCGGGCCGAGGCCGCCTCGCGGACGACCTGGCGCAACGCCTTCAGCAGGGACCCGCCCTCGAGCAGGATCGAGACGCCGAGGATGGCGTAGATGACGACGAAGTGCTGCGTCGAGGTCTCCTCGGCCTCACTCGTCAGCGAGTGGACGCCCTCGGCGATCGAGAACAGGGCCCCCGAGACGAAGATCCCGACGGCCGCCAGCAGTGACCAGAAGAAGCGTTCCTTGCCGTAGCCGAAGGGGTGCGTCCGGTCGGCCGGGCGGTCCGCGCGGCTGAGGGACAGCAGGAGGAACGCCTCGTTGAGGGTGTCCGCGACCGAGTGGGCGGCCTCGGCGAGCAGGGCGCTGGACCCGGTGACGACACCCCCGACGCCCTTGGCGATGCCGACGCCGACGTTCGCCAGCAACGCCACGAGCACTGTTCCCCGGGTCTCGTCCGCCACCTCTCCGATGTATCCCAGGAAGGACGCCGGCGCGCGGCGGCGTCCCCCCATCTCACCGCGCGTCACTGGTGATCTACGCAGCGACGCCGCTACGGTGCGCAGAACCGACAAGAGGAGGGCGTCCGTGCGTCTGCCCCGCGGCCTGCGCCGTCGTGCACACCTGACGGCCGAGGCCCGCCGCGTCGTGGCCGACCTGCACCGCGACGGCATCGCCTGGACGGACCTCGCCACGCTGCTCGGCAGCGGCGGGGAACGGGACGAGCTGCTCGGGGAGGTCCTGTCCCGCACGGACGACCTCATCGCCGACCAGAGCGCGGACATCGTCCGGCGCCGCCGCCGCCTCTGCGGCGAACCCGAGCAGCGCCGCGCCACCCCGCGCGACGTCGACCTGCTCGGCAGCCGCCCGCCCGTGGACCCCGAGGACCCGTACGCACGGTTCCTGAGGCACCCGCAGATCAGCGGTGTCGCCTCCGCCCACTGCCGCCGCGAGGTGCGCATCTGGGACATGAACGGCGTGCTGACGCTCGCCGGCGCCCCCGTCCCCGAGCGCGGCTGGGCACGCGCGGCCGACGGCCCCGCGCTCGAGGTGCACCTGCACCTCACGGGCGTCGACGAGGGCGTCGGCCCCCTCAGCTACGTGCGGACCTCGCACCGGCGGCGCCGGCTGGCCCGCGTCGGCCGCGCCACCGACGAGGACGTCGAGCGTGCGTTCGGCCCCGGCTGCACGGCCACCGCGACCGGGCTGACGGGGACCGTCGTCTTCAGCGACTCCCGCGGTCTGCAACGCCGCGCCCGGCCGACCGCGCGCGACCGGCTCGTCCTGCAGGGACGGTTCTCCCCCCGGGGTGGCCGCGACCGCGCCGTGCTGCTCCCCGCCGAGGAGGTGCCGCGCAGCGCGCTCGCGGACTTCGCCCTGGCCTGAGGCCGTCAGCCGCGCCCGAGGAGCTTGTCGAGCAGGCGGGCGAAGAAGCCCTTGCGCTCGACGGGCTGCGGGGCCGGCGCCGGTTCGACCCGGGCCGGCGGGACGACCGCGCGGACGGGCTGGGGCTCGGGCCGGGGTGCGGGCTGGGCGACGGGTTCGGCGACCGGCTGGGGCGCGGGCTGGGCGACGGGCTGGGCGACGGGCGCGGCGGGCGCGGGGACCTCGGGCGTCTCGGTGCGGGCCCCGGCGTTCAGGGTCCCCTTGAGCTCCTGCTCCGGGGTGTAGCTGCCCTCGCCGAGGATCGAGGCGGCGAAGAGCAGGGCGGAGGCCTGGATCGGCGCCACGGTCTGGGCGCCGGTCGGGCGCTCGGCGACGGTGTCTGCTTCGTGGGACATCAGGCAACTCCCGGAGGATCGGCACGGTCGCCCCCTCGGCGCCGTCACCCGGACATCGGTGCCCGGGGCGACCTGCTGGAGCGCGCCGGGGCAGGACCACCCGGTCGGCGGCGACGGGACTTGACGGCGGGCTCCGGTCAGGTGGCGGGCACCCGCAGGACGCTGCTCAGCCGGACGACCCCCGGGCCGTACCGCTGGTCCAGGTGCCGCTGGTCGGACTCGCGCGCCAGCAGCACGGTCGCGGTGACCCGGCCGGCCATCGCGTCGAGCTGCACGTCGAGCGTCGGCGGCCCGGACTCCTGGACCTGCGACAGCGTCCGCGCGAGGTCGGCCTCCGACCGCTCGGCCGGGCTGACGCACAGGGCACCGCCCCACACCTCGCGGACGGCGCCCTCCATCGCGGCGAGCTCCCCGGCCGTCGAGACGTTCAGGACGCGGTGCCCCGGCGCCTGCTCGTCGATCCACAGCACGGCGTACCCGGGAACCCCGGGGGCGACGCCTGCGGCCAGGCCCAGCGCGTCGTCGCTCGCCCGGGCGGGGTCGGGCTCGGTCCAGCCGCCCGCGGGGGCGGGGCACGGGGTGGTGAAGTCCGCCGAGAAGTCCGCGACGAGGGGCGGATCGAGCGGTGCCGTCGCCGGTCGCGGCGGTGCGGTGAGCCGGAGCGCGTCCCGGTCCCCGACCCGCTCCACGACCCCCGTCAGCGTGAACAGTC
The DNA here is from genome assembly GCF_040702905.1 of Kineococcus sp. NPDC059986. Taxonomy (NCBI): domain Bacteria; kingdom Bacillati; phylum Actinomycetota; class Actinomycetes; order Kineosporiales; family Kineosporiaceae; genus Kineococcus; species Kineococcus sp. NPDC059986. Next base: position 231,439 of record NZ_JBFBND010000002.1, read on the forward strand.
CCCAGCGGCTCGTCAGAACGCCCTCGGAGGACCCGGCCGGCACGTCGTCGAAGGCGAACCCGAGGACGTCCGGACCGCCGCACTGCGGCGGGTACGACGTGGCGATCGCGCCGACGCACAGCTGCGGCCCGTGTCCGTCGTCCTGCAGGACCGTGCCGACGGTCACGAACGGGCCGGCGTGGGCGTCGGGCACGAGGTCGGGCCGGCTCGGTGCCGGGACGGTCCCGGAGGTGCCGGGTCCCTGCGGCGCGCACGCCGCCAGCAGCAGGACGACGAACAGGGCCGCAGCGGGGCGGGTCATGCCGCTGGGACGCGCCGTGGACGTCCTCCGTTCCGGCAGGCGTGCAGGAACGCTGCACACCTCAGGACGGCGGCACCCGCGCCGATGGGTCGCCGTGCGGGTACCGGACCTCGAGGCGCTGCGCCCCGGCGACTTCGTCAAGGTCCGCGGCAACGGGAACCCCGTGCACACGGGCGGGCGGGCCGTCCTGGTCGCCGTGCACCGCGAGGACGGGCCGCCGTGGCGCATCGTCGCGCTCGACCTGCGCTACTCCGCGCGCGGGGCCGCCGTGCGCGTGGACGTCGCCGGTGGTGGCGAGCTCGCCCGCTGGGACACCCCGTGGGCCCCGGAGCACCACGTCGAGGAGACCCCGCACCACGAGCTGCTGGCGCCCGGCGCCGCCCACGTCGAACCGCGCGGGTCCCGGCGCCGGCTCGTCGTGGCCGGACTCGTCGTCCTGGCCGTCGTGGGGGTGCTCGCGACCTGGGAGCACCAGCGCACGCCCCCGAACCCCGTCGTCGTGCAGCGCGCGCTGCAGGAGGGCGTGCGGGGCACCGGGTCCCCCGACAGCGAGCCGCCGTCGCAGGCCCCCACCCCCAGCCCGACGGCCACCCAGGTGCCGGCGGCCGCGACCGTCGTGGCGTGGTCGGCCGGTCCGCTGCCGGTCGTCGCCGGCCTGGACGGGACCACCGCGCCGCGGACGCTCGCGGGGGTCGTCCCCGCCGAGGGCTGTCGCGACGCGTACGTGCGGGACCTGTTCTCCTACCTGCCGATCGGGCAGCGGGTCGACGTCGCGGGGGCCGGCTGGTTCCGCACCGACGACGGCCTCGACGTCAACGAGGAACTCGTCCGGCAGGGCGTGGCCACGCCCGACGCGACGACCGCCGGTTCCACCCCCCTGGACATCGAGCACCTGCGCACGGTTCAGCGGCTGGCGGCGGACGCCCCCGCCTGCTGAGCCGTGCGCGCGGCCGCGACCTCCGCCAGGGCGGCCTCGACGCGGTCCCCGACCGCGGCCGGGGAGAAGCGCTCCTGCACGTGCGCGCGGGCGCGGGCGGCGAGCTCGGTGCGCAGGTCGAGCCCGCGCAGGACCGCGGCCGCGAGGTCGGCCGGCGAGGTCGAGGCGGCGACCGTGCGGGCGTCGAGGGACCCTGCCACCTCGGGGTTCGCGCCCACGGGGGTCGCCACGACGGGCAGCCCGCTGGCGAACGCCTCGAGCGTGACGATCCCGAACCCCTCCATCTCCAGCGTCGGCAGGACGAACAGGTCGGCCGAGCGGTAGAGCGCCGGCAGGTCCTCCTCCGCGACGAACCCCGGGAAGTCCACCGGGAGCCCCAGCCGGTCGGCGCGCGCGCGCAGCTCGGCGGCCAGGTACCCGGTGCCCCCGACCACGAGCCGCGCGCCCGGGTGCCGTTCCACGACGGCGCCGAACGCGTCGAGCAGGTTCTCCAGCCCCATCCGGCGCACCAGCCGCCGGACGGTGACGACGAGGGGGTCCCCGCTCAGGCCGAGCCGGTCCCGTTCGGCGGGGCCGGGGGAGAACCGGTCGAGGTCGACGGCGAGCGGGACGACGTCGACGCGGGCGGAGGCCGCGGGGTGGACCTGCTGGAGCAGGCGGCGGACGTACCAGCTCGTCGTCAGCGTCCGCGCCGTCCCGTCGACGGCCGCGAGCTCGGCCCGCCGGGTGAGGTCCGCGACGACGCGTCCCGCGAGCCCCCCGGCGGCGCGCACGAGCGGGTACTTCCCGCCCGCCGCGTCGAGCCCGACCTCCAGGGAGGCGGGGGCGTGGAACCGGAAGACCGTCCGGTCCCCCAGCCCCGCGCGGACGGCCGCGGCGGCGTGGAAGGTGGAGTGGACGTAGAGCGCGTCGAAGCCCTCGCGCGCCACGAGGGACCGCAGCCAGCCGGGGACGCGGGCGAGGGTCACGGCCGGGTGGGCGTAGTAGCCGCGGCTCCCGCGGGCCGGCGCCGGGTGCCGCAGGAGGCGGTAGTGCCCGCGGTCCTCGACGAGGGGGGCGGTGCGGTCGTGCCGACGGACGAGGACCGTCACCTCGTGCCCGCGCCGGGCCAGCTCGTCGACCTCGACGAGGACGGAACTGGCCACCCCGCCCCGGTGCTCGGGCGGGACTCCGTCGGTGATCACGAGCAGGCGCACGCCCCGAGCCTGCCAGACCCACCCACCCCGCGCGGAAAACACCTTTTCCGCCCTTCCGGGCCCCGTTCCCGGACGGAGAACACTCCTTCCGCCCTCCAGGGGAGCTCCGAAGGGCGGAAAGAGTGTTTTCCGCGCGGGGGTCGGGGCGGGGCGGGGGTCGGGGCGGGGGGTGAGGGGGTCAGGCGACGCGGCCGGTGGCGGCGGTCCAGGTGAGCGTCCCGCCCTGGAACTGCTGCCGCACGCCACCGGGGGCGGGGACCTCCTCGCCGACGGGGAAGCCGAGGCGCGAACCCTCCCAGCCGCGGCGGCCGTACTCGCCGAGCACCGCACCGCGCACGACCTGGGCGCCCGCGGCGGGGCTCCAGTAGACGTTCCCGCCCGAGAAGCGCTGGACGACGCCGCCGCGCACGGGGATCTCGTCGGACGTCGGGAACCCGAGCACCGAGCGCTCCCAGCCGGCCGCGGCGTAGCGGCCCTCGACGGCGCCGCGGACGGCGTGGGCGCCCGTGGTGGGCGAGGAGTAGACGAGCCCGCGCTGGAAGCGCTGCACGACACCGCCGGTCACGGGGATCTCGCCGCTGGTGGGGAACCCGAGCACGGAACCCTCCCAGCCCAGCGAGGCGTACTCACCGAGCACGGCGCCGGCGACGACCTGCGCGCCGGTGCCCGCGGTCCAGTAGACGAGACCGCCCTCGAACCGCTGCACGACCCCGCCGTCGCGGACGGGGAGGGCGTCGCTCGTGGGCCAGCCGAGCGCACCGCGCTGGGCGCCGCGGTCCAGGTAGGCCTGCAGGACCGGCCCGGACACGACGCGGTTCACGCCGTCGCGGTTGAAGGAGACCCCTTGCGGCGCAACGGTCGACGCGGAACCGGCGGGGGCCGGGGCCGGCGCGGGGGTGGGGCGCGGGGTGTCGCCGAACGTCACGGTGACGGTGGCCTTCGTGTCGCCCGCGGCGGTGACGGTGACGTGCAGCCGACCCGACGCGGTCGACAGGGTGGCGCCGGGGGCGAGGGCGAGGTCGACGTCCCCGCGGCGGCCGGTGGGGCTGGCGTCGAGGGCGAGGGTGGCGCCGTCCTCGCCGCGGTCGGCGGTCGTGACCCGCACGCCGCGGGTGGGGCGACTGGCGTCGGAGGCGACGAGGTCGTCGCCGGTGGAGCGGCCACGGAGTTCGACGAAGTACGCCGTCCCCGTGGCGGGGTCGACGGCGCGCAGACCGTGGACGGCCCCGTCGGCGGCGACGGGCAGGGCTGCGAACGTGTAGGACCCGGTGGCCGTGACGTCCTGGATCCCGTTGCGCAGCAGGCCGAGACGGTACTGACCGGCGACGCCGAGGTTGCCGTGGCCGATCGTGGCGCCGGAGAAGGACATGACGTCCCAGACGTCGCCGTAGGGCACCCGCGTCGCGCCCGGGTAGGAGCTGCCGTTCCAGGCGACGTCGCTCGCGGTCGCCGAGGACAGCAGGTTCGCGTGCCCCAGGCCGAGGTTGTGGCCGAGTTCGTGCGCCCACAGGGACGGTTCGGTGTCGGTGACGTAGGCGTACCCGGCGCTGTCCGGTCCCGCCCCGACGGAGCCCAGACCGTAGGCGGCGCAGGCACGGGAGGTGTAGGCGTTGCGCGGCAGCAGGACGACGAGGTGCTCGCGCGGTGCGCCGGTGAACCCGGCGGCGCGGGCGGCCTCGGTCCACAGCCCGCCGACGTCGGAGCAGGTGCGCGAGCTGGTGGTCCACCCCTGCACGCCGGCGAGCTGGAACCGCACCTGCCCGGCGGTCTGGGACGACCAGTAGTCCGAGGCCTGCTGGACGGCCGTCGCGACCTGCGCGGTCGTGGCGGGTGCGGCGTCCTGCGTGACGCCCGCGGGGACGACCATGGCGACGCGGACGGTCGAGGGACCGCCGGCGGCCGCGAGCGTGCGGACGGCGGCGCGCGCGGAGACGGCGGTGGCGGTCCCGTCGCGGACCTCGGCCCGGACGGACGTCCCCGTCGCGAGGTGCTCGACGGCCTCGCCGCCCACGTCCGTGAACGTGCCGTCGGCGCGGCGCAGGAGGGTGCGCGTCCCGTCGTGGTCGGTGCCGCCGGCGTGCACGGGGGTCTCGGTCGCGACCTGGACGACGGTGCCGGTCTCGACGACCGAGGAGGCGGCGGGTGCGGCGGTGGCGGGCGCGGCGGTGAGGCAGAGGGCCAGCGCGGCCAACGGCAGGGCGGCGAGGGAGCGGGGCAGGCGGACGGGCACGGCAAGGTGTTCGTGCCGATGATCTTCGACCTTCAACCAGTTCACCTGGCTGGGGGAAGTTGCCTGGTGAAAACTTTCTAGAGTTCCAGAAGTTCCCTTCTAGAGCCCCTCCCCCACCTGGCGGAATCCCTTCTAGAGCACGAAGTCCGGGGCGATGCCGGCCCTCTCGAAGCCCAGGAGGGCCGCCCCGATCCGGCCGGCCTCGGACCCCCAGCGCGCCGTCCGCAGCGGCGGCGGAGCCCGCCAGGCGAGCAGCGACCGCAGCTCCACCTCGAGGGGGTCCAGCAGCACCGGACCCGCACCGGACACGCCACCGCCGAGGACGATCTCGGCCGGGTCGAGGAGCATCGTCAGCCCCTGCAGGCCCAGCGCGAGGGCCCGCACGGCGTCCGCCCACACCGCGTCGGCGAGCGGGTCCGCGCCGACACGGGCCACGACCTCCGCCGTCGAGGCCGCCTCGCCACCCCGGGCGCGGTACCGGCGCAGCACCGCGGCGCCGGCCGCGTACGCCTCCACGCAGCCGCGCTGCCCGCACGGGCACGCCTCGCCGTCGGGGTGGACGACGACGTGGCCGAACTCCCCCGCCGCCCCCGCGACGCCGGACACGGCCCTGCCCTCCACGACGAGGGCGGCGGCGATCCCCGTGCCGATCGGGACGAAGACGAAGCTGCCGTGGGTCCCGGAGGCGAGCTGCTCGGCCCGCCCCGCCGCCCGCGCGTCGTGCCCCACCCCGACGGGCAGCCCCGTCGACTCCTCCAGCAGGGCCCGCAGCCCGAAGTCGCGCCAGCCGAGGTTGGAGGCGTAGACGACGGTGCCGGTCGCCTCGTCGACGATGCCCGGGGTGCCCACGCCCACCGCGACGGGGACGTCCGGCCCGGCCGCCGAGGACAGGTCGGCCAGCAGGGCCAGCAGGTTGTCGGCGGGGCCGCGGCCGTCGAGGGCCGTCGGGCGGTCGCGCCGCACGAGCGCCCGCCCGTGGACGTCGACGACGGCCCCCTTCAACCCGGTGCCTCCGACGTCGACCGCCAGCACGACGCTCACGAGACCACTCCTCCCCCACCCGATCGGCACGACGGACCGCCTCCACGCAGGCCGTCGGGGACGCGTGGTCGACGGGGTGGTCGACGGGGGCAGACTCGCGGCCCGACCCTACCCAGCCCTCCCCGCCGCGGTGGTCCGAACGGGTGAGGGGGCTCCACAGAACCGGTCCCGGTTGCCGAAGCACACAGGGTGACGAACGGCCCTACGATCCACGACGTGCTGCGTGAGCCGTCGATCCACAGCGTCTTCCAGCCGATCGTCGACCTCGACACGGGCGCGGTCGTCGCCTACGAGGCGCTCGCGCGCGGGCCGGTCGGCCCGCTGCACCGCCCGGACCAGCTGTTCGCCGCGGCCCGCGCCGAGGGCGTCCTGTCCGCGCTCGACCACGCCTGCCGCGCCGCCGCGCTGCGCGGCGCCCTGGAGCACGGTGTCGTCGCCCCGCTGACCCTCTTCGTCAACGTCGAACCCGAGATCCTCGACGCCGCACCGCTCACCGAGCTCATGGCCCTCGCCGACGGCGCCCCGACGGGTCTGCGCGTCGTGGTGGAGATGACCGAGCGCGCCCTCGCCGCCCGCCCCGCCGAACTGCTGCGCACCGTCACCCGCGTCCGCGAACTGGGCTGGGCCATCGCCCTCGACGACGTCGGGGCCGACGCGATGTCCCTGGCCTTCATGCCGTTGCTGCGCCCCGACGTCGTCAAGCTGGACCTGCGGCTCGTGCAGGACCGCCCCGGTCCCGCCGTCGCGCAGATCATGAACGCCGTCAACGCCTACGCCCAGGAGACCGGTGCGCTGGTGCTGGCCGAGGGCATCGAGGACGAGGGCCACCTGCTGACGGCCCGCGCACTGGGGGCCCAGCTGGGACAGGGCTGGCTGTTCGGCCGCCCCGCGGCGCCCCCGCCGCCGGCCGCCGCCGTGGCCGAGCTCGTGCTGCCCGCACCCGTGCCCGTCGCGGCCGCCGAGCCCCCGTCGCCCTTCAGCCTGCTGCCGGCCGGGACCCCGCTGCGCCGCGCCCCGAAGGCGCTGCTCATCGAACTCAGCAAGCAGCTCGAACGCGAGGCCCTGCGCCTCGGCGACACGTGCGTCGTCGCCTCGACCTTCCAGTACGCCCACCACTTCACGCCCGCGACCCGCAGCCGGTACCGCGACCTCGCCGACCGCGTCGGCTTCGTCTGCGCGCTCGGGGAAGGCCTGCCGGTGGACCCGATGCCGGGGGTCCGCGGCGCCACCCTCGAACCGCACGACCCCGTGCGCGGGGAGTGGGACGTCGTCGTGCTCGCCCCGCACTTCGCCGCGGGTCTGCTGGCCCGCGACCTCGGCGACACCGGCCCCGACCGCGAACGCCTCTTCGAGTACGCCCTGACCTACGAGCGGACCACCGTCACGGCCGCCGCCCAGTCGCTGCTGTCGCGGGTCGCACCGCGCACCGCGACCCCGCCGGCGGTGAGCGCCGAGGCCAGCGCGCCCCGCGACTGCGTGCCCCCGCGCACGTCCTCGCGACCCACCGGCGCCGTGGCGGCCGGGACCGCGGAGGCGTTGCTGCAGCGCGCCCTCGGGGCGACGACGAGCGGCATCACGATCGCCGACATGCTGCGGCCGGACCAGCCGCTCGTCTACGTGAACTCCGCGTTCGAGGAGTTGTCCGGCGTCCGTTCCGAGGACGTCCTGGGCCGCAACTGCCGGGTGCTGCAGGGCCCCGACACCGACCGCGGAACCCTCGACGAGATCCGCTCGGCCCTGACCGCCGGGCAGGAGTGGCGGGGCGTGGTGCTGAACTACCGCGGGCCGCAGCGCGAACCGTGGTGGAACGAGGTGTACCTCGCCCCCGTCACCGACGCGGACGGGCGCGTCGTGCAGTACATCGGCGTCCAGAACGACGTCACCGCGCGCGTCCGGGCGCAGCAGGAGCTCGAGGTCGAGCGGGAGCGTTCGCGCCAGCACCTGCGGCGCATCGAGCAGTTCGCCTTCACCGACTCCCTCACGGGGCTCGCCAACCGCCGGCGCACCGAACCCCTCGTCGAGGCGGCGCTGCGCCGCGACGACGCGCGGACGGCCCTGCTGTTCTGCGACCTCGACGGGTTCAAGGTCGTCAACGACGAACTCGGCCACGAGGCCGGTGACGACCTGCTCGTCGAGGTGGCCCGCCGGTTGCGCGAGACGGTGCCGGCGGACGCCGTCCTGGCCCGCCTCGGCGGCGACGAGTTCATCGTCGCCCTCACGGGGCTGCACCCCGACGAGGCCGAGGACGTCGCCGCCCGCACGGTCGCCGCCGTCGCCGCACGCGTCGCCGACCCCGTCGACCTCCGCGGCGCGCAGTGGTCGCTGGGGATCAGCACGGGTGTCGCGGTGTCCGGCACGGACGGGTCGACGTTCGAGGACCTCCTCCGGCACGCCGACCACGCGATGTACCGGGTCAAGCGGGGCCGGCTCGAAGGACACCGCGTCGGCGTCTGAGGACCGGCACCCCCCGGTGTCAGCCCTTGACCGCCGACCCCGCCACGCTCTGCACGAAGTAGCGCTGGAAGGCGAAGAAGACGACGAGGATCGGGGCCACGAGCAGGACGCCGAACGCGAACACGGAGCCCCAGTCGACCGGTTGCTGCCCGGAGAACACGCTGAGCTCCAGCGGCAGCGGGCGCACGGAGGGTTCGGACACCGTCAGCAGCGGCCAGAGGAACTGCCCCCACGAGGACATGAACGTGAGGATGGTGACGGTCGCGAACACCGGTCGGCTGTTCGGCACCACGATCCGCCGGAACGTGCCGAACGCTCCGAGCCCGTCGAGCCGGGCCGCCTCCTCGATGCTGCGGGACAGGCCGAGGAAGAACGTGTAGAAGAGGTAGATCGAGAACGCGTTCCCCACGAACGGGATCGCCTGCACCAGCAACGTGTTGCGCTGGCCCTGCAGGAGGTACAGCAGCGGGACGGCGACCGACTCGAACGGCACGATGATGAGCGCGACGACGAACGTCAGGACCACCCGGCTGCCGCGCCAGTCCAGCCGCGCCAGCGAGTAGGCGGCCATCGAGTTGACGACCAGCCCACCCACGACGACCACGGCGCTGATGACGAACGAGTTCAGGACGAACCGCAGGAAGTGCCCGGTGCTGTCCGAGGACAGGCTGGTGAAGACGCCCTCGTAGTTGGCGAGGGTGAGCCCGGTCGGCAGGAAGCCGCGCACCCCGTCGAGGACCTCGCCGGTCGGTTTGAGGCTGCCGACGACGAGGTAGTAGACGGGCGCCACGAAGAGCAGACCGGCCACGGCGAGCAGCAGGTAGGTGCGCACGGCGGCACCGAGGCGACCGGCGCGACGCGGGTCCCGGCCGCTGCGGACCGGGACGGTGACGTCCCGGACCGCGGAAGGGGTCGAGCCGGCCATCAGGCACCGTCCTCCGTCTGCCGGACGAGCCGGCGTTGCACGAGCGTGATGACCATGACGATGGCGAAGAACACCACGGTGATGGCGCACGCGCGCCCGAGGTTGTTCGTGTCGAAGATGCTCGACGTCGCCTGGTAGAGGACCGTCTGGGTGGCCTCCTCGTTGGCGCCGGCCGTCGAGATGAGGATGTACACCTGGTCGTACACCCGGAACGCGAAGATGGTGGTCAGCAGGGTCACGAAGACGAGGGTGTTCCGGATCCCGGGCACCGTGATGTGGACGAACTGCTGGAACGTGCTCGCCCGGTCAATCGAGGCGGCCTCGTAGCGTTCCTGCGGGATCTCCTGCAGCGCAGCCAGGATGATGACCATCTGGAAGCCCGCGCCCTGCCAGACCGACAGGACGATGATGCTCGCCATCGCGGTCGAGGAACTGCCCAGCCAGTCGTGCGCGCCGAAGGCGCCACCGCTGAGGACGTGCAGGACGGTGTTGAGCATGCCGTTGCCGCTGCGGTCGAGGATGAGCCGCCAGATGACGGCCACGAGGGCCATCGGAAAGACGACCGGCATGAAGAAGAGCGTCCGGAAGAACGCGACGCCGCGCAGCTTCGCGTTCACCAGGACGGCCAGCAGCAGCGCCAGCCCCGTCTGGACCGGGATGACGAACACGGCGAAGGTGAGGTTGTTGAGCAGGGCGCGGAAGAACGGCCCGGAGACGATCGGGTCGGTGAACAGCCGCTCGTACTGCAGCAGCCCGACGAACCGCGCGGGGCGCGGGGAGGCGATCTGCACGTTGTACAGGGACAGGACGATCGCGAGGACGAACGGCACCGCGACGAAGAAGGCGAGCGCGCCGACGCCGGGTGCGGCCATGAGGATCCCGGGCAGCGTGTCCTTGCGCCGGGCGGCGGAGGAGGTCGGCCGTGGTCGGCGCCGGGCCGGAAGCTCGGCGACCGCTGGGGTGGTGGTCATGCTGCGGCTCCTGGTCCGTGCCCGCCCCCGCCGGCGCCGCTCGCGCGGCGCCGGCAGGGGCGGGCGGTCGATCACTGGTAGTTGTTGTTGTCCGCGTAGGCCTGGTCGATGGTCTTGGCCGCCGTCGTCAGCTCGGTCTGGACGTCCGAACCGCCGTAGATCGCCGCGAGGGCCTTGCCGAAGGAACTCGTGACGACCGGGTACCCGGCCGTGACGGGACGGGCCGTCGCGACGCACCCCTCCTTCGGGTCGTCCCCGCAGGACTGCGCCAGCTGCTCCCCGAAGAGGGCCAGCGCCCCGCCGGACTGGTACAGCGTCTGGGCCTTGCCGGCGCTCGTGGTGGCCGCGGGGGCACCGTTCGCGTCGGTCATGGCCTTGACGTTCTCGTCGTTGAGCAGGAAGTCGAGGAACTTGCCGGCCGCGGCGGCGTTCCCGCTCCCCGCACTGATGCCCCACGTCCAGGACCCGGCGCCCGTCTTGGTGCCCTTGCCCATGTTCGGCAGCGGCATCGCCACGAGGTCCTGCCCCAGCGCCTTGCTGTAGTCGGGGTAGTTCCAGTGCCCGCCCCACCCGAGGGCCACCCGGCCGCCGGTGAAGGCCTTGGCGTCGGCGTTGGAGTCGACGAACTGCTTCCAGCTCGCCCAGGCGGTGACGGCACCGACGGCCTCCGGGCCGTCGAGCACGCCGGTGGCCTTGTCGTCCTCGATGAGGCGGCCACCGGCGGACCAGACGAGCGGGGCGAACGCGTACGTCCCCCACTCCCCGGACAGGCCGTTCTGCTCCTGGATGTCGAGGGCCTTGCCGCCGTTCGCGGCGGCCAGCGTCTTCAGGGCGGCGTCGAACTCCTGCGCCGTCCAGGCCTCGTCGAGGGCGGTGGGGTACTTCACGCCGGCGGCGTCGAGGAGCTTCTTGTTGCCGTACAGGCCGAGCGCGGAGTCGTACATGGCCGCGGCGTAGACCTTGCCGTCCACCGTGCCCTCACCCTTGGCCGAGGCGGTCTGGTTGGAGAGGGTGTCGGCCGAGACGTGGCCCTCCAGCGCGGAGATGCGCTGGTCGTAGACGTAGCTGGCGACGGTGGGGCCGTCCATCTCCAGGACGTCGGGCAGGCTGTCCACCGAGGTGTTCTGCACCGTGGTGGTGTAGGTGTCGCCGGGCTGCAGCGTGAGCTTGACCGTCACGTCCTTCTGCGAGGCGTTGAACGCCTTGACCGCGGCCTCGAGGGCCGCGTTCTCGCTGTCCTGGCCCTGGTGGGCCCAGACCGTGATGGACCCCTTGCCGCTGCCGGAGGACGCCTCGCCGCCGGACCCGCCACCGCAGGCGCTGAGGCCACCGGCGGCCAGGGCCGCGACGATCGCGCCCTGCCCGAGCGTGCGTCGGGACAGGCCCTGCGGGCGGAGGTGGCCGGGCTGGGAACGGGGGGCAGGGTTGGACATCGTCGTCTCCTTGTCGAGGGCGGTGCTGTCGTGGTCCGTGGGGTCGAGCTGTGCGGTGTTCCCCCGGGGTCCTCCCCGGGGGCGGTCAGACGGGTGCGGTGACGGGGCTCAGGGCCAGGAGGCCCTGCGCGTCGACGTGCAGGGGCAGGGGGTCCGACAGCGTCCCGACGAACCGGCCGTCGGCGTCGGTGTCGTGGAAGGCCAGCAGGACCGCGGAACCGTCGGGGTCGGTGACGACGCGGCCGCTGTAGAGCCCGTTCCCGCTGAGGGGGCGAGCACCGGACACGTCGAGCGGAACGCCCGGCTCGGTGAGCGGACGGTCCAGGGGCAGCGAGAAGATCCCGCCGCGCTCCCCCCGGTCCTGCCGTTCCTGCGACAGGGCGCCGGTGGCGCAGGAGAACACGAGGAACTCCCGGTCCTCGACGGTCGCGACCTGCACGACCTCGAGGTGGGCGAACCCGGAACCCGGCGCCGTCAGCGGCGGCCGGACCTCCCAGCGTTCGAGGTCGGGCGACCAGGCGTGGCCGACCACGCCGGCGTCGTCGGAGCGGATCCCGGTGCGCGGGCGGGCCCGGGCGGTGACGAACATGTCCCACCCGTCACCGTCGGCGGCGGGCTGAACCCACGGGTCGCGCCACGCCTCCTCCGGCCAGGTCCCGTCCTCGAGCAGTTCGTACCAGCGGCGGTCGGCGACCGTGACGGGTTCCGGCTGCGCCGTCCAGGTGGCGAGGTCGCCGGACAGGGCGACACCCACGGTCTCGACGTTCGTGTGCCGGGGTTCCGCGTGCAGGAACCGCGACCCCGTGTAGAACATCCGCCACCGGCCGTCGGGGCCGGCGACGACCGACCCGGTCCAGGTCGCGGTCGCGTCGAAACCCTTGCCGCGGGGGCCGAGGACCTCGCCGTGGTCGGTCCACGACCGCAGGTCCGGCGACGTCGCGTGGCCGATGCGGGCGTTGCGGTGCCGCCGGTCCGGGTCACCCAGCGAGGTGGGCGCGAACAGGTAGAAGAGGTGGTGTTCCCGGCCGTCGTGGGCGGTCCAGAAGTCCCACGTCCAGGCACCGTCGAGCGTCATCACGGGTGGGGGTCGCCGTTCGTTCGGGGAGGACGCGCTGCGTTGCTAACGCCCTTTAGCAGGGAACTGTGGAGCGGCGCGGTCGCCGTGTCAAGTGCCTGTGGCCCAGCACTCCCCGCCGTCCCGACGGCCGCGGAGAACGGGTCCGGAACCCGAAAACCCGGCGACGGCGGGAACACCGACCGGCGCGGGCGGAACCCGGTGCCCTACCCTCCTGGGACGGGTCGACCAGCACGACCACCGACGACGGAGACGAGGGACGCAGGTGACCCACCGCGTGACCCTCGCCGACGTCGCCCGCCGCGCCGGGTTGTCACCGACGGCGGCTTCGCTGATCCTCAACAACCGGCCCTCGACGCGGCTGTCCGAGGAGGCCGTCCAACGGGTCCGCCGCGCCGCCGAGGAACTCGGCTACCGCCCGAACGCCGCGGCGCGGACGCTGAGCACGCGGACCTCACGCACCCTGGGGTTCCTGTCCAGCGACGTCGCGACGACGCGCTTCGCCGGCGCGCTGATCCTCGGGGCCATGCGCCGTGCCCGGGAGCTCGACCACGTCCTGCTCATCGTCGAGACCCTGGACGTCGAGGAGGACGAGGGCGTCGCCACCCTGCTGGACCGGCAGGTGGACGGAGTCCTCATGGCGGCGACGAGGTCCCACACGGTGCGGGTCCCGACGGCTCTGGACCACACCCCCGTCGTCCTGCTGAACCTCACGGCGGGTCGCGGCACCACCCAGGTGCTGCCCGACGAGCGGCGGGCAGGCCACGAGGTCGCCCGCGCACTGCTCGCCGCGGGGCACCGGCAGGGCACCGCCCTCGTGGGCGCCCCCCTCGCCGCGCGGCGGTCCCGGTCCGTGAGCGTCGCGGTGCGGCGCCGGCTGGCGGGCATCGCCGACGCGTTCGGCGACGACGCACCCGTGGCCGAGGTGGGGTTCGAGCCGTGGGAACCGGAGGCCGGCTACGACGCCGTCACCCGGCTGCTGCGGGACGGGCCCGCGTTCACCGCCCTGCTGTGCCTCAACGACCGGCTGGCGATCGGCGCGTACCAGGCCCTGCAGGAGGCCGGGGTGCGGATCCCCGGCGACGTGTCGGTGGCGGCCTTCGACGACGACGAGGCCGCCCGGTTCCTGCGGCCCCGGCTCACGACGGCGGCCCTGCCCCACGAGGAGATGGGCCGCCTCGCGGTCGACCTCCTCCTGACCCCGCGCCCGGCCGCCGAGCACCTCGTGCCCCTGCCCTTCCGGGAGCGGGACTCGATCGGGCCGGTCCGCGGGTCCTGAGCCGGCGGCCCCACCTCATCCCCCGGCGCCCCCGGCCGGGGGCGCGACGACGCCGAGCACGGCGTCGAGCGTGGCCACCGCCTCGTCCGGGTCGATCCGGGCGAGCACGAAGGCACTGACGACGGCCGAGGTGCACAGCGTCGCGACCTGTTCCGGCGCAGCGGTTCCCGCGGCCTGCGCCCCGCGGCGGAAGGCGGCGTGCAGTTCGGCGCGGTACCCGTGGACGACCTGGGCGACGGCCTCGTCGCGCCCGACGGGGGCCGTGGCCGCGTTCAGCAGGAGGCAGCCGGCCTGCGCCGCCGCGGGCCGGCCGTCCGCGAGGGCGGCGCGCAGCCCGCGCAGGTAGCCGACGAGGGCGTCGGCCGCGACGTCGGGCCCCTGCAGGGGCCGCAGCCGCGGTCGGACGACGTCCTCGAGGTAGCTCTCGACGGCCGCGTCGAAGACGCCGCGCTTGCTGCCGAACGCGTGGTAGAGGCTCGAGCGGCGGATGCCGGTGGCCTCCTCGAGGTCGGGGACGGAGACGTCCTCGTACCCGCGCTCCCAGAAGAGCGTCCGCGCCGCCCGGACGACGGTCGCGGTGTCGAAGGTCTGCACCCTGCCCATGGACGTGAGTATAGTGGAACGGTCATCACACAACGGGCCGTCCAGCAGAGGGCCCCCGGTCGCAGGAGCTGAGTGCCCGTGCTCGTCGCCGCTTCGGTGCTGTCCCTCGTCGCCGCTCTCGTCCACCTGTACGTGTTCGTGCTCGAGTCCGTGCTGTGGACGCGTCCCCGCGCCCGCGCCGTGTTCGGGACCGACGAGGCCACCGCCCGCACCACCGCCCCGATGGCCTTCAACCAGGGGTTCTACAACCTCTTCCTGGCGGTCGAGATCATCGCGGGCGTCGTCGTGCTCGCCGCGGGCAACCACGCCGTCGGCGGCACCCTGGTGCTCGTCGGCACGCTGTCGATGGTCGGCGCGGGTGTCGTGCTGCTGGCCTCGGACCGCTCCAAGGCGCGGCCGGCCGCCGTCCAGATCCTGCCCGCGCTGCTCGGTGCCCTCCTGCTGGCGATCGCGCTGGCCCGCTGACACCCCCCTGAAGAACCCGAACGAGAACCACCCGAAGAACCGAGAGGACGTCCCGTGCCCACCAGCACCCAGATCCAGCTCGTCTCCCGCCCCCAGGGCTGGCCGACGCCGGAGAACTTCCGCACCGTGCAGGTCGAGCTGCCCGAGCTCGCCGACGGCGAGGTGCGCGTCCAGAACGAGTTCACCTCGGTCGACCCCTACATGCGCGGCCGCATGAACGACGCCAAGAGCTACGTCCCGCCGTACGCGCTCGGCGAGACGATGACCGGCGGGGCCGTGGGCCGCGTCGTGGCGTCCACGAGCGCCGACCTGCCCGAGGGGACCCTCGTCGTCCACGGCCTCGGCTGGCGCGACCTCGCCCAGGGCCCGGCGACGGAGTTCCGCGCGGTGCCCGAGGTTCCCGGCGCCCCGAGCTCGGTCCACCTCGGCATCCTCGGCATGACGGGCCTCACCGCCTACGCGGGTCTCGTCGACGTGGCGCAGATGAAGGAGGGCGACACCGTCTTCGTCTCCGGCGCAGCGGGTGCCGTGGGCTCCGCCGTCGGCCAGATCGCCCGCCTGCTCGGTGCAGGTCGCGTCGTCGGCTCGGCCGGCTCGGCCGAGAAGGTGGAACTGCTCACCTCCAAGTACGGCTACGACGCGGCCGTGAACTACAAGGACGCCCCGATCCGCGAGCAGCTCCCGACGGTCGTCCCGGACGGCATCGACGTCTTCTTCGACAACGTCGGCGGAGACCACCTGGCCGCGGCGATCGACACCTTCAACCCGCACGGCCGTGCCGCGCTCTGCGGCGCGATCTCGGTGTACAACAGCACCGAACGCGCCGCCGGCCCGGAGAACCTCTTCCAGCTCGTCGCCAAGAAGCTGACGCTGCGCGGGTTCATCGTCGGCGACCACGCCCACCTCGCCGGTGAGTTCGGCGAGCGCATGACCGGCTGGTTCGCCGAGGGCAGGGTCGTGTTCGACGAGACCGTCGTCGACGGCATCGAGAACTCCGTCGAGGCGTTCCTGTCGATGATGCGCGGCGCGAACACCGGCAAGATGGTCGTCCGCGTCTGAGGCACCCGCCACGACCGCAGGAACGGCGCCGCCCCGCACGGGTCGGCGCCGTTCCGCGTCCCGGCGCCGCGCGGGAGGCTCAGACGACGCGCAGCCACCGTGCAGATGTGGTGTGCTCTGTGGCGGACGTCGTCCAGCCCAGGACCGCGGTGACCCGCGCCACGGCCTGAGTACCGGTCAGGAGTGCTGATGGGCGGTGCGGAACCGGACTCCCTGCGGGACCGCGGGGCGCAGTCGGTCTGGGAGGACCTGGCGGACTTCGCCGTCCGCCTGAGCGCGGCCGCCACCCTCGAGGACGTGCTGCACGCACTCACCTCCCACGGCCTGCCGATCCTGCGCGCCGACGGCTGCGGCCTCGTGACCCGCGCCGCGGACGGCGGGTGGGAGCTGGCCCTGGCCACGAGCTTCGGCAGCGAGCTGCGGGCCCGCTTCGCCTACGAACCCCTCGACAGCCCCCTGCCGGCGTGCCGGGCCGCGCGCGAGGGCCGGACGTTCCTCGTGCCCGACCGGGAGGCGGCCCTGGCCGTGCACCCGCGGATGGCCGAGGTCGTCGACGTCAGCGGCCGCCCCCGGTGGGCCCTGCTGCCCCTGCAGGTGGCGGAGGAGACCTACGGGTCCCTGGCCGTCTCGTGGGCGGACCCGCGTCCCTTCGGGGAGGACGAGGTGGGACTGCTGGCGGTCTTCGCCGCGCACTGCGCCCCGTCCCTGCACCGGGTCGTCTCCCGCCACCGCGAGGACCAGGCCACGGCGCGCGTCGTCGGGCTCGCGCAGGCGCTGCAGCGCGGGGTCCTGTCGCAGCTGCCGGTCGTCGACGGGCTCGACCTCGGCGTCAGCTACCAACCCGTGCGGGCCGGAGCCTCCATCGGGGGCGACTGGTACGACGTCTTCCCGCGCGCCAGCGGCGACCTGCTCCTGGCCATCGGCGACGTCGCGGGCCACGACGCGCACGCCGCCGCCGCGATGACCCGGCTGCGGACGATGCTGCGGGGCCTGGCCTGGGACAGCGACGACGGTCCGGCCCGGCTGCTCGACCGGCTCGACGCGGTGGTCGCCGCGCTCGAACCGGGAACGCTGGCCACGGCCGTCCTGGCCACCGCGACGCTCGCGCCGACCGGTCGGCTGGACGTGCGGTGGGCCAACGCCGGCCACCCGCCCCCGCTCGCCCGGCACGCCGACGGCCGCCTCGAGGTGCTGCGCGACCACGGCGTCGACGACCTGCTGCTCGGTGTGGACGCCTCCCAGTCCCGCACCGAGCACCGCGTGGAGCTGGAACCCGGCAGCCTGCTCGCCCTCGTCACCGACGGCGTCGTGGACGAACGGGTGGCGGACCTCGAGCAGTCGCTCGTCGCCGTCGGCCGCACCCTGGAGGACCCGCGCCGCACGAGCGCCCAGGCCCAGTGCCGGCGGCTCGCGCAGGAGCTCGGGCCGGACCCCGACGACGACCGCACGATCCTGCTCGTGGGGGTCGGTGCCCCGGCCGCCGGCGAGCCCGACCGCCCCGAGCACCCCACGACGGGCGGGACGACCGCCAGCTCCCGCGTCGCCCTGCTCACCTGCGCCGCGGAGTCGGTGGCGGCCGCCCGCCACGCCGTCCGACAGCTGGCGAGCGCCGACGGGTGGGACGAGGACACCGTCGACACCGCCGAACTGCTCGTCAGCGAACTCGTGACGAACGCGGTCACGCACGGGCGCAGCGACATCCGGCTGCGGGCGAGCAGTTCGGCCCGTCGGCTCCTCGTGGAGGTCGCCGACGAGAACGACCGGGTCCCGGAGCTGCTGCCCGCCGATCCCGACGCCCTCTCCGGCCGCGGTCTGCAGCTCGTCGACCTCGCCGCCGACGCCTGGGGCTGCCGACTGCTCGCGTCCTCCGGCGGGCCGGACGAGGACGCGGACGGCGGTGAGGACGACGGCACGGACGACGGCGTGGACGGGTGGACGGTCGAGGACGGCGGGACGGGCAAGGTCGTGTGGTTCGCGCTGGACCGCCCCGCCCCGTCCTGACCGATCCGTGCTCAGGGTCAAGGGTTCGCGTCGTCGCGCCGATGGAGTGGGCGTGGCTGTGCTCTCGCGCGGAGTGCCCGAGGTGGCGACACCTCGGCTGATGGCGTACACCACGGGGGCCTTCTACGTCGCGGGCGGCCTGGCGGCGATCATGACCACCGCGGGCTCCTGGCAGGACCTCGACCCGCGCACCGTCGCCATCCTCCTGCTCGCCGCTCTCGCCGTGACCGTCGGAACCCTCCTCCTGCGGTGGGGGCGCGCCTTGCCGCGCACCGCCTTCCACGTCGTCGTCGGGCAGGCCACGCTCCTGCTGGCGGCCGCCGTCGTCCTGAGCCGCGACGACGTCACGGCCCTCGGCGTGGCCGGGGTCTTCGTGTTCTGCGCCGTCGACAACCTCTACTTCTTCACCCGCCGGGCCGCCCTGGTCCACACGGGGCTGCTGCTGACCGCCGTGGCCGGCAGCCTGCTGTGGCGGGAGGTCGACCCCGGGGTGGTGGGCGCGGTCATGACGGTCCAGGTGGCCGTCGTCGCGGTCATCGGACGGCTCGTGCAGCGGGCCGCGCACGGCACACGCGACAGCCTGACCGACCTCCTGAACCGCCGCGGCTTCGACGAGCACGTCGAGGAGAGCGTCGACTCCGCGCACCGCACCGGCGCCCCGTTGTCGGTCGCGCTCATCGACATCGACCACTTCAAGCAGGTCAACGACCACGGCGGCCACGCCGCGGGGGACGAACTGCTCACCGACCTCGCCGACCGGCTCTCCCGGCGGCTGCACGACCTCCTGCCCGGCGCCGTGCTGGCGCGGCACGGCGGCGACGAGTTCGCCGTCGTCCTGCCCGGGGCGGACCTCGCCGCGGCGGAGGCCGTCGGGCAGGCCCTGCGCGTCGAGGCCGCCCCGACCGGACTGTCCGTCGGCGTCGCCCAGCTGCGCGTCGAGGAGGACCCCGGCACCCTGCTGCGCCGCAGCGACACCGCGCTGTACGACGCCAAGGCCGCCGGCCGCGGCCGCGTCGCCGTGGCCGGGGGCGCCGACGACGGGCTCCTGGAGGACCTGCGCACTGCTCTGCGGGAGGAGGCCCTCGACGTCGTCCTGCAGCCCGTCGTCGTCCCCGGGGTGGGTCCCGACGCGACGCGCTGCGTGGGGGTGGAGGCCCTGGCCCGGTGGAACCACCCCGTGCACGGCCCGGTGTCCCCGGCCGTCTTCATCCCGCTGGCCGAGGCCAACGACCTCATCGACGACCTCGACCGCGCGGTCACGCGCCGGGCCTGCGCCGACGCCGTCGTCCTGCGGCGGGCCACCGGCCAGGACCTGTTCCTCACCGTCAACGCCTCCGGCCGGCACCTCGTGGACCCCGACTTCGTCCAGGACCTGCTCGCGACGGCCTCCGAGACCGGGTGGCCGCTGTCCTCCCTCGTCGTGGAGGTCACCGAGAGCAGCGTCGAGTCGGCCTCCGACGCCACCCGGTTCACGCTGGAGGAACTGCGCGCGATCGGGGTCCGGGTGGCGATCGACGACTTCGGGACGGGCTACTCGGCGCTGAGCCAGCTCGACACGATGCCGGCGGACTTCCTCAAGCTCGACGCGCACTTCACCGCCCAGCTGACCGTCAGCGACCGGCGACGCGCCCTCCTGGCGGGGCTGCTGCGGATGTCCGGCGACCTGGGCCTGGTCGTCATCGCCGAGGGGGTCGAGACCGGCGAGCAGGAGGACGCGCTCGTCGCGCTCGGTTGCCCGCTGGCGCAGGGGTACTGGTACCAGCGACCGCAGCCGGTCGCCGCGCTCGTCGCCGCCCTCACGAGCGGTCCCGCGCCCACCCCCGCACTGGACGGGACCTGATCCCTCACCTCGCGGCGCCCGGTGTCGATGAATCGTGCAAGCAGGGCGCCCGGGCCACGACCGGGTGCCCGTCGAGGTGAGCGGCCCCCGGGGGGCCGACGTCGGAGGGACAGCGCCGTGCCAGCTCGCGAGGGGGAACCCCGCAAGGTCCGCAGGTCCTGGTTGGCCGACCGCTCGGTCGGCACCAAGGTCGTCGCCGTCGCCGTGCTCGGCGCGGCCGTCGCCGGGACCGTGCTCGGGGTCGGCCTGAACGGCCTGGCCGGGGTGAGCGAGAAGGCCACCGCCACCTACACCGGGTCCACCGTCCCCAACGCCGAGCTCGCCACGCTGCGCGCCACGACCCTGCAGTCCCAGCGCGACCTCGCCAACCTCGCCCTGGCGTCGGACCCGATCGCGGCCAAGGACCTCACCGCCCGCATCGCCGACGACGACCAGCGGCTCGCGACGAGCCTGGGCGACTACGGCAAGCGTCCGCTGACCGCAGCCCAGCGCCACTCCCTGGAGCGCTTCGGCATCTGGTGGTCGGCCTACCAGAACACCCGCGACCGGTTCCTCGTGCCGCTCGCGGCGTCCGGTGACCGCGAGGGTTTCCAGCAGCTCTACCTCGGCAACCTCGCGGTCCTCGCGGACAACGCCTCGAACGAGCTGTCCACGCTCGAAGGCCTGGGTGCCAAGGCCGGTGCCGACTCGGCCGCCACCGCGCAGCAGACCTACCGCGACGCGCGGTCGGCCATGGTCCTGTCCCTGCTCGTCGGGGCGGTGCTGGCCGTCCTGCTCGCGCGGCTCATCGCCCGCCGCATCGTCGGGCCGCTGCGCACCGTCCGCGAGGTCCTGGACCGGGTCGCCGACGGCGACCTGACGGCGACCGTCGAGATCGCCCAGCGCGACGAGGTCGGGGCGATGGCCGCGGCCCTGACGACGGCGACGACGAGCATGCGCGGCACGATCCGCGAACTGGGCGCCGAGGCGACCGAACTCGCCGCGTCGGCGGAACGGCTCACCGCGACCAGCCGGGACATCGCCGACGGCGTGGGCGACGTCTCGCAGCGGGCGGCCACCGTGGCCGGCACCGCGGGGGCGGTCAGCGCCCACATCGCCGGCGCGGCCGCCGGCACCGAGGAGATGGGCGTGTCCATCAAGGAGATCTCCTCCAACGCCTCGGGCGCCTCCGCCGTCGCCGTGCGCGCCGTCGAGCTCGCCGACTCCACCCGCGTGACGATGGACGCCCTGGGGACGTCGTCCGCCGAGATCGGCACGGTCGTCAAGACGATCACCGCCATCGCCGAGCAGACGAACCTGCTGGCGCTCAACGCGACCATCGAGGCCGCCCGCGCCGGGGAGTCCGGCAAGGGTTTCGCCGTCGTCGCCGGTGAGGTGAAGGAACTCGCGCAGCAGACGGCCCGGGCGACGGAGGACATCTCCTCGCGCGTCGAGGCGATCCAGGCCGACGTGTCCTCGGCGATGGCCGCGATCGGCTCGATCAGCGGTGTCATCTCCGAGATCAGCGACTACCAGGCGACGATCGCGGCGGCCGTGGAGGAACAGGCCGCGACGACGCAGGAACTCGGGCGCAGCGTCGCCGACGCCGCCACCGGGGCCGAGCAGATCGCCGGGACCATCGAGTCCGTGGCCGGTGCCGCGACGACGGCCGGTCGTGGCGCGGACGCCTCGGACCGGTCGGTCCGGGACCTGGCCGAGATGGCCACCCGCATGTCCGTCGCCGTCGGCCGCTTCCGCGTCTGACCCGCCGCCTCCTCCCCCGTCCGCGCAGCCCTCTCCCCGCTGGAGTTCCCGTGTCCCCGTTCCGCACCCGCTCCACCCGCACCGCGGCGGCGCTGACGCTCGTGCTCGCCGGTGCCCTCGGCGCCTGTTCGCAGGGGTCCACGACCGCGTCCTCGACCGCGGCGACCGGCCCGCACATCGCGTTCCTCGCCGAGCAGACGTCGCTGCGCTACCCGTCCTCCGACGTGCCGAACTTCCAGATCAGCCTCGAGGACAGCTGCCCCGGGTGCACGGTCGACACGTTCCTCGCCGCGACCCAGGACGAGCAGAACTCCCAGGCCGCGCAGGCCCTGTCGGCGGGGGCCACGGTCCTCGTGGTGGCCCCCAAGGACTCCGCGGGCGCTGCGACGATCGCGCAGCAGGCGCGGGCCGCGGGCGCGAAGGTCATCTCCTACGACAGCCTCATCAAGGGTGCCCCCATCGACGGTTTCGTCACGTTCGACAGCGGCAAGGTGGGGGCCATCGGTGCCCAGACCGTCCTGGACTCCTCCCCCGCACCGGGGTCGGTCGTCGTCGAGCTCGACGGCGACGAGGCGAACTCCAACGCCGCCTGGGTCGCGTCGGGGGCCTCGTCGGTCCTGAAGGGGAAGATCGAGACCGGGTACCAGGCGTGGGTCCCGGACTGGTCGGCCGACAACGCCGAGGTCGCCATGCGGCAGGCCCTCGCGACGCTGGGCGGGCGGAAGATCGCCGGGGTCGTCGGCGCCAACGACGGCATCGCCAAGGGTGCCGCGAAGGCTCTGCGGGAGGCCGGCTACACCGGCGCCCTGCCGCCCATCAGCGGTCAGGACGCGGAGGTGTCGGCGTTGCAGCGCATCCTGACGGGCGACCAGGCCGTGACGGCGTACAAACCCATGCCGAAGCTCGCCGCGGCCGCCGCGCAGATGGCCCTGGCGCTGGCCCGCAGCCAGCCCGTGACGACCACGACGACGACCGACAACGGGGCGGGGGCCGTCCCCACGACCCTGCTCGACCCCACCGCCGTGACGAAGCAGAACATCGCCACGACGGTGATCGCCGACAAGTTCACGACGGTCGAGGCGCTGTGCGCCGGGGCCGCCAGCCAGGCCTGTGTGGACGCCGGACTGCGGTCCTGAGGTCGAGGACCTCGCGGGTCAGTCGCGACCGGGGGCGTGACCGGCCGGGACGACCTCGGCGGGCACCGGCGGGGGCGGCGGGGTGCCGTCGCCGAACGGCCGGCCGCCCAGGTCCTCCCGGCCGTGCGGTTCCAGCCAGCCGGACAGGTCCGGGCCCGCGGGGACGACACCGGTGGGGTTGATGTCGCGGTGCACGACGTAGTAGTGCGCCTTGATGTGCTCGACGTCGGTCGTGTCGCCGAACCCCGGGGTCTGGTAGAGGTCGCGGAAGTAGGCCGACAGCACCGGCATCTCGGACAGCTTCTGCCGGTTGCACTTGAAGTGCCCGTGGTACACCGGGTCGAACCGCGCGAGGGTCGTGAACAGGCGGACGTCGGCCTCGGTGATGCTGTCCCCCACCAGGTACCGCTGCGTGGAGAGCCGTTCGGACAGCGCGTCGAGGCGGGCGAACAGACGGTCGTACGCCTTCTCGTAGGCCTCCTGCGTCCCCGCGAAACCCGCCCGGTAGACGCCGTTGTTGACGTCCCGGAACACGTCGCGGTTGACGGCGTCGATCTCCTCGCGCAGGTGCTCCGGGTAGAGCTGCGGGGCCCCCTCGCGGTGGAACTCCTTCCACTCCAGCGACAGGTCGATCGTCATCTGCGGGAAGTCGTTGGTGACGACCTGCCCCGTGGGGACGTCGACGATCGCGGGCACCGTGATGCCGCGGTCGTAGCCGGGGATCCGGGCGAAGAACGCCTCCTGCAACCGTTCGATGCCGAGGACGGGGTCCCGGCCGCCGGGGTCGAGGTCGAACGTCCACGAGCGCTCGTCGTGGGTCGGGCCGCAGATCCCCATGGACAACGCGTCCTCGAGACCGAGGAGGCGGCGCACGATGATCGCCCGGTTCGCCCAGGGGCAGGCCCGGCTCACGACGAGGCGGTAG
Source organism: Kineococcus sp. NPDC059986 (assembly GCF_040702905.1). Classification (NCBI taxonomy): domain Bacteria; kingdom Bacillati; phylum Actinomycetota; class Actinomycetes; order Kineosporiales; family Kineosporiaceae; genus Kineococcus; species Kineococcus sp. NPDC059986. The sequence goes on from NZ_JBFBND010000002.1 coordinate 255,053, forward strand.
CGCCCCGCCTCGACGGGGTAGCCGTCCCGGCCGTCCGCGGTGATGCGCGTCTCGAGGTAGCGCTGGTCCCGACGGAAGTCCCCCGTCGGGTTGACGTACCCCGTGCTGCCCCCTGTGGCGGCCATCCCGTGCTCCCCCCGCGGCCGGACCGACGCCGACCTGCTTCAACACTCAAGCAGGTGTGTGCCCCGACCGCACCCCGTCCGCGGGGAACGGGAGTTCCTCGAGGTCGAGGTGCGGGTTGTCGTCCTGGGTGGCGACGAGTTCGCGCGCCTCCTCCTCGGACGCGACGCTGGGCATCGCCCCCGGCAGCGGCCGCCGCGCGGACTCGCGCATGAAGAACACGGCCACGACACCGACGAGCGAGGTCGCCATGAGGTAGCCGGCGGGGACGAGGTCGTTGCCCGTGGCCTGCACGAGCGCCTCGACGATGAGCGGCGTCGTCCCGCCGAAGACGGCGACGGCGACGTTGAACGAGATGCCCATGCCGCCGTACCGGCTCGAGGTGGGGAACAGGGCCGGCAGGGCCGAGGCCTGGCACGCGATCCAGCACGCCACGGGGACGGCGAGCATCACCAGACCGAGGAACGTGGTGACGACGTTCCCGCGGCCGATGAGCCAGAAGATCGGCAGGCCGAGCACCACCATCCAGCCACCGCCGAACCACATGACCGGCCGGCGGCCGACCCGGTCGGAGATCCGGCCGGCGACGGGCAGGAAGAACGCCAGCACGACGAGCACCGGGATCGTCAACAGCGTGCCGTGGAGGTCGTCGTAGCCGAGGGACTGGGTGAGGTAGGTGGGCATGTAGCTCGTCAGGGCGTAGCCGACGCTGTTCGCGGCGGCCACGAGGGCGACCGCGATGACCATGGGCCGCCAGTGCCGGCGCACGAGTTCGACGGAGTTCTTCGGCGGCCCCTCGGCGGTGGCCTGGGCGGCGGAGGACTCCTCGTGGGCGTCCTGCGTGGCCTGGAACGCGGGCGACTCCTCGATCTTCAGCCGGAAGTAGATCGCGACCGAGCCGATGACGCCCCCGAACAGGAAGGGGATGCGCCACGCACCGTCGAGCACCTGCTGCCCGTCGGCGAAGGTCTGCACGACCGTCACCACCGCGGCCCCGAGCGCGAAGCCCAGGTAGCTCCCGAAGTCGAGGAGGCTGCCGAAGAACCCGCGGCGCTTGTCGGGGGCGTACTCGCTGACGAACGTCGTCGCCCCCGCGTACTCACCGCCGGTCGAGAAGCCCTGCACGAGCTTGAGCACGACGAGGAGGACGGGGGCGAGCGCGCCCACGGCCCCGTAGTCGGGCAGCACCCCGATGAGGAACGTGGCGCTGGCCATGAGGATCAGCGTCGCGGCGAGGACCTTCTGCCGGCCGACGCGGTCACCGAGGCGCCCGAAGAAGACCCCGCCGACCGGTCGCGCCAGGTACGTCGAGGCGAAGACACCGAGGCTGAACAGGAGCTGCAGACCGGGGTCGGCGTTCGGCAGGAAGACGCGCCCCATGGTCGCGGCGAGGTAGCCGTAGACACCGACGTCGTACCACTCCATGGTGTTGCCGACGACGGTCCCGCCGACGGCGCGACGCAGCATGGAGTGGTCGACGACCGTGACGTCGTCGACCCGCAGGCGACGGCGGCCGGGTCGGGCGCCGCCCTTCACCGCGGGTCTCCGCCCGTCACCGCGGACAGTGTCCGCTGTCGGTCAAGGTCCGTTCGCGAAGGGTCCGGCATTCGGCCAAGGGTACCGAGGCAACCATCCACCGCTACTGGGCCCGTGTACCGGAACAACTGTCAGCATGCCGCTCATCGGGGCCGGTCCTACTCGACCGCGTCGTCCTCGAGGAGCTCGACGGCCGCGTGGGCGCGGTTGAAGAAGTCCACCGACACGATCACGGCGGCCTCCGAGCCGGCCCGCGTCACCACGAGGGGCTTGCGCAGCACCCCGTCGATGACGGCCGACAGGTCGACCTCGGCCTCGTCCGCGTGCGGGTAGATGGCCGACGCCGGGTCCTCCTGGGCGTCGCGGCGGAACTCGGCCACGCGTTCCCGGGCCTCGGCGTACTCGGCGGCGATGTCGTCGACGACGTGGTCGTCCACGGCGTGCTCGGTCGTGGGCCCGCTCACCGGTCGGCCCTCACGGTCAGGGCGGTCGACGGGACGGTGACCTCCGGGCCCGAGGGCTCGCAGGACAGGCGGCGTTCGGCGTCCATGAGCCAACGCTAGTCCAACGCCCCGGCCGGTGCACCACCGGCCGGGAGGGACCACCCGTCCGGTCCGCCCCCGCAGGGACGCCCCGTCGGACTCAGTCCTGGGCGATCGAGCGACCGAGCGAGGCGTAGGCCGCCGCCGGCACGGACGGCTCACCGCCGAAGACGACGCCCGTCGACAGCGGCTTGGCCGCGTTGAGCGCCGCGAGCGCCGAGAGGGTGGCCGGCGCCAGGTCCGGACCGGTCGTCAGCAGCAACGGCCCCCCGAGCAGACCCACCGCGGCCGACCCGACGAGCGCGTCGGGCCAGTTGTCGCCCGTCGCGACGCCGACGACCTTCGTGCTGCCCGCGCCACCGGCGGCCGCCGTGAACCGCTTGGCCACGAGCGCCGCCGTCTCGAAGCGGTCGGCACCGACGACGGCCCGCGCCGCGCTGCCACCGCTCGCGGGCAGGGACGCCGCGGCCGCCGCGGCGGCGCCACCGACGGGCACGACGCGCGTGGCGCCCGGGTCCTTCGCCGCCAGCGCGGCCTTCGTCGCCGCCGGCAGGGTCGCCCCGTCGGTGAGGAGGACCGTGCCGCCCGTGCGCGCGGCGAGGGCGGACACCGCGAGCCCGTCGGGGAAGTTCACCCCGTTCGCCAGGTAGATCGGGGCCTTGTCGGTGCCGGGCGCCTGCGCGGCCACCTCGTCGGCGATCCGGGCGGCCGTCTCGTAGCGGTCGTCCCCGGCGATGCGCTTGACGGTGTAGTTCGGGGAGAGCGCGACGAGGGCGTTCTCGACGGCCGCCGAGACGGTTCCACTGCCGCCGAGGACGTAGACGGTGCCGCCGGGGGCGAGCACGCGGGAGACCTCGGTGCCGGTCGACGCCGTGAGCTTGTCCGACTCCGTCAGCAGCAGCGGGGCCGCCGTGGCCGAGGCGAGCCGGGCGCCGGCGAGGGCGTCGGCGTACTTCGTCGACGCGGAGACGACGACGGCGCCGGCGGACGCGGCGGTCGGGAACAACGTCTTGGAGGAGTTCACGGACGTCTCGATGCGGTCCTTGCCGGACAGCCGGCTCTGCGGGACGTCGAGGGCGGGCGTGCGGACGGTCGCGTACGGCGTGACGGCCGCCGACGCCGTCGAGTCGGCGCCGGTGCCGAAGGAGTTCTTGGCCGCGACGGTGAACGTGTACTTCGACCCGTTCGCCAGGCCCGTGAGGACCTGGGTGGCGGCCTGCGTCGCCGCGAACGTGACGGGGGTTCCGGGGACACCGTCCTTGACGGGGGTGACGACGTACCCGGTGACGGGGTTCGCCCCGGCGACCGGGGTGGCCGCCTTCCAGGACACGACGGCCTTCCCGTCGCCGGCGACGGCGGTGGGGGCGGCCGGGGCGGTCGGCAGGGCGCCGACGGTGAGGGTGACGACCTGGTCGAAGTGCCCGCGGCTGTTGGTCGCGCGGACGGTGAACGTCGTCGTGCCCGCCGTCGTCGGAGTTCCCGACAGGACCCCGGTGCCGGCCCCGAGGGTGAGACCCGTGGGGGCGGTCACGTCGACGAAGGACCACTGCGGCGCAGGGGTTCCGGAGGCCGTGAACTGGAACGTGAAGGGTTTGCCGACGGCCGCGGTGGTCGGGGGTGCCGTCGTGATGCGCGGCGCGTCGGCGGGGGCGGTGGACTCGAACTGCCCGACCTGCGCGCCGTCGGAGAGCCAGAGGTTCCCGCCGAGCGTGGTCGCGACGGCGGCCGGGCGCGCCATGACGCCCGGGTCGATGGCGACGACGGACACCGAACCGCCGGTCATCTTCTTCAGGCCGCCCACGGTCGGGTCGGCGACGAACACGGTCCCGGACAGATCCACGGCGATGGACGTCGGCGACCCGGTGGCGCCCGTGCTGCCGACGACGGACAGCAGGCCGGACACGGGGTCGATCTTGTCGACGGTCCGGTTGCCCGCGTCGGCGACGAGGACGTTCCCGTTGGCGTCGACGGCGACGGCCGAAGGCGCCTTCAGAGGGGAGGACGTCGCGGTGCCCGGTACGGCAGCCCGGGGGCTCCCGTCGCCGGCGAAGACGCGCAGGTTTCCGGTCGTGTCGAGCCGCTCGACCTGGTTGTTGGCCGTGTCGGCGATGTAGAGGTTCCCCGCCGCGTCCGTCGCGAGGCCGGAGGGGTTGTTGAGGGACGACGCGGTCCCGGCCCCGTTGCTGGGGGCACCCGGCACGCCGACGACACCGGCCACGACGGTGAACGACGCCGGCGGTGTGGCGGCACTCGTGTCCACCTTGACGACGACGTCGGCGCCGGTGTCGGTGACGTAGAGGCTGCGTCCGTCGGGCGAGAGCGCGAGACCGACCGGAGAGGTGAACTTGCCGGCGGTGGGCAGCCCCGGAGTTCCGTCGGTCCCCGCGAAGACGGTGACGGTGCCGTTGAGGGCGACCTTCCGGACGACGTTGCGCCCGGTGTCGGCCACGTAGACGACGCCGTTGCCGTCGACGACGACGGAACTCGCACCCGTCAGGCCGGTCACCGGGGCGACCGCGGGGGGCGAGGCCGGCTGGTAGTCGTACGCCGGCGTGGTGGCCTGGGCGGCACCGGCCCCCGCGACCATGCCGACCGGCGCGGAGATCGCGAGCAACCAGGCGGCGGAGCGGCGGAACCGGGCGTGGGGGCGGCGCGGGGCGGAGGTCACGTCTGGTCCATCGGCGCGAGCGGCGCGGAGGTGAAGGTGGCGCCGCTGCGGGCGCGTTTGCGCGCGTACATCGCCGCGTCCGCGCGTCGCAGGAGCTCCTCGGGCGCCACGGGTCCGGCGCTGACGGCGCACCCCGCGCTCGCCCCGACGACGACCCGGACCCCGTGGGCGGTGATCTCGACCGGCGCGGTGAGGGCCGCGACGAGCGCGTCCGCGACGCGTTCGACGGAGGGCAGGTCCGTGGCCGTGACGGCGACGACGAACTCGTCCCCGCCCAGACGGGCGACGGCGTCCCCGTCGCGGACGGCGGCCCGGAACCGGCGGGCGACCTCGACGAGGAGGGCGTCGCCGGCCTCGTGGCCGTGGAGGTCGTTGACGGGTTTGAACCCGTCGAGGTCGAGGTAGACGACACCGCGCCCGGTCGTCCCGGCCAGGGCCGGCAGCAGCCCCCGCCGGTTGAGCAGGCCGGTGAGCGGGTCGTGCGTGGCGGCGTGCAGGAGTTCGGCGCCGTGCGCGGCCTGCTCCCGGGCCAGGGCGGCCGCCGTCGCGCGGTGCGCGCTGGCCAGCCGGACGGTGTCGGCCAGGCCGATGATCGAGAGCACCGCCAGGACGGCGGCGGTGAGGTCGCCGGCGGTCCCGACGAAGACCCGCTCGACGGCGCAGCCGTGGGCGACGGCCTGCACGCCGAACGTCCCGCCGAGGACGAGGACGGCGGCCACCACGAGCCCGCGCCGGTGCGGGTCGACCTGCAGGGTGCGCGAGAGCAGCAGGCCGAGCACCACGGGGTAGAGGAAGCCGACGCCGGTGGCCACGGTCGCCACCGCCACGGCCAGGGCGAGGACGCCCAGGCGCAGGACGGGCCGACCCGCGGGGTCACCGCCGCCCAGGACCCGCTGGGCCCAGGCGGTCGTCGCGGCCGCGGTGGGCAGCCACGTCAGGAGCTGGGCCGCCAGCCCGGCGTGCGCGGCGCCGGTGACGGCGCCGAGCGACCAGGCGGAGACGACGACGAGCACCGCGGCGAGGACGACCGCACTCGCGTGCACCGCCTCGCGACGGGACGCCGGGAGGACGACACGCACGGTTGTTCCTCGACCCACCGGACCCCGGGCACGATGAGCCGTCAGGGTTGCGCCGGTGTGACGTGCGTCCGCTCGAGCGGGGACCTCAGGGCAGGCGGCCGCCGTAGATGGTCCGCATCCACACCGTGAGCAGCACCTCGACGGCGTCGTCGGCCGCGAGGCCCGGCTGCTCGCCCGCGAACGCCGAGTGCAGGACCCGCTCGTTCATCCAGTTCAGCGCGATCGCGAGCTGGCGCGCGGGTGGGCCGTCGGGGGCGGCCCCGCGGGCGCGTTCGGCCTCGACCTGGGCGGCCGTCTCGTCGACGAAGCGCTCCATCACCCCGTTCCACACCTCGCGGACGGCCACGCTCGTCGCGCGGGCCTCCGCGGCGGCGAGCGTCACGGCGAGGTGGGAGCGGAAGGGTTGCGCGATGGCCCCGATGACCTGCCGCCACCGGCCCTCGACGTCGGGGGCCGGGTCGGCGACGGCCTCGTCGCGCCGCGCGCGGGCCTCGGCGACGACGCGGTCGAGGAGCGCGAGCAGGACGGCTTCCTTGGAGGGGAAGTAGAAGTAGAACGTCGGGCGGGACAGCCCCGCGCCGCGGGCCAGGTCGTCGACGGCGACGTCGGCGTAGGACCGCTCCCCCAGCAGGCGTTCGGCCGTGTCGAGGATGGCACGTTCCCGGTCGTCGCCCCGGTTGCGGGACGTGCGGCGGCCCCGGGCGACGGCGGTCGACTCGCTCACCGCACCGACTCTAGTCGGGAGGCCGTTTCTCGACACCCTGTTGACAGACTCGACACTGCGTTGAAAAGTAGTCCTCGTGGATGACGACGCAGCGGTCGAGCACCTGGACGTCCTCGTGGTGGGGGCCGGTCTGTCGGGGGTCGGGGCCGCGTGCCAGCTCGTGCGCCGGCGCCCGGGGACGACGTTCGCCGTCCTGGAGGCCCGCGGCGCGACGGGCGGCACGTGGGACCTCTTCCGCTACCCCGGGGTGCGCTCGGACTCGGACATGTACACGCTCGGGTACTCCTTCCGGCCCTGGCGCGGCGGCAAGGCCATCGCCGACGGCGAGTCCATCCGGCAGTACGTCCAGGACACCGCGCGGGAGTTCGGCGTCGACGAACGGATCCGGTTCCACCACCGCGTGGTGTCCGCGGAGTTCTCCTCCGCGACCGCGCGCTGGACGGTCGTCGTGGAACGCCCCGCCGCGGACGGCGGGACGCAGACCGCGACCCTCACGTGCGGGTTCCTCCTCAGCTGCACCGGGTACTACCGCTACGACCGCGGGTACACCCCGGAGTTCGCGGGCGTGGAGGAGTTCACGGCCGCCGGGGGTCGCGTCGTGCACCCGCAGCACTGGCCGGCCGACCTCGACGTCACGGGGAAGAGGGTCGTCGTCATCGGCAGCGGCGCGACCGCCGTCACCCTCGTCCCGAACCTCGCACGCGACGCCGCGCACGTGACGATGCTGCAGCGCTCCCCCAGCTGGGTGCTCGGCCTGTCCTCGCGCGACCACCTCGCCGACCGGTTGCGCGGCAAGGTCCCCGAGAAGATCGCCTACCCGCTCGTGCGGGCCAAGCACGTCGCGCTCGCCACGGCCACCTACCAGTTCAGCCGCCGTCGCCCACAGGCCGCCCGCGCCTGGTTGCGGGAGAAGGTGGCCGAGAAGCTCCCGGCCGACTTCGACGTCGACCGCCACTTCACCCCGCGCTACGACCCCTGGGACCAGCGCGTGTGCTTCGTCCCCGACGGTGACCTGTTCCGCGCGTTGAGGTCCGGAACGGCCTCCGTCGTCACCGACGGGATCGACAGCTTCTCCGCGACGGGGATCCGGTTGACGTCGGGCGAGACGCTGGAGGCCGACGTGGTCGTCACCGCGACGGGTCTGGACCTGCTGTTCCTCGGCGGGATGGACCTCGCCGTCGACGGTCAGCGCTTCGACCCGGCGCAGGCCGTCGTCTACCGCGGGATGATGCTGTCCGGGGCGCCGAACTTCGCGTTCGCGCTCGGGTACACCAACGCGTCGTGGACGCTCAAGGTCGACCTCGTCACCGCCCACGTGTGCCGGTTGCTCGACCTCATGGACCGCCGCGGCCACCGCGTCGTGCGCCCGGGAACCCCCACCGACGCGGGACGCAGACCCCTCATCGACCTGAACTCCGGGTACGTGCGGCGCGCCGCGGGACGCCTCCCGCAGCAGGGGGTCTCGAGCCCGTGGCGGTTGCGCCAGAACTACCCGGCCGACCGCTGGACGCTCAAGCACCGCCGGGTCGACGACCGCGCCCTGGAGTTCTCGTGACCCTCACCGCCCCGCGTGAGGTGCTGCTGGGCCCCGGGATCCGCGCCCGGTACCGCGTCCAGGGCGAGGGCGATCCGGTCCTGCTGCTGCACGGGATCGGCTGCAGCCTCGAGGACTTCGACGAGCAGGTGGAGCTCCTGTCCGGGCGGTACCGCTGCTGGGCGGTGGACCTCGCCGGATTCGGCGGCTCCGACCCGCTGCCCGTCGAGAACACCGTCGCGCGCCTGGCCGCCTTCGTCGCCGCGTTCGCCGGGGCCGTCGGGATCGTGGAGCCGGCGCACGTCGTGGGGAACTCCCTCGGCGGCGCCGTCGCCCTGCAGTTCGCCGTCGACCACCCGGACCGCGTGCGGTCGCTGGCCCTGGCCGACCCGGCGGGTTTCGGCCGCGAGGTGACCGTCGCACTGCGCCTGCTGACGGTCCCGTTCCTCGCCCGGCGCCTGCTGAAACCCAACGCCGAGGGGTCCCGGCGCACGCTGCGCGCGGTGTTCCACGACCGCGACCTCGTGACCGCGGACCGGGTCGCCCGCGCCGAACGGCTGAGCCGCCGGCCCCACGGCGCCCGGGTCATGCGCGGGACCGCACGGTCCCTCGGAACCCCCCTTGGCGTGTGCCGCCGGTGGCGACGGGAACTGCTGCGGGGAGCCGCCGCGGCCCCGGTCCCGACGCTCGTCGTCTGGGGAGCCGAGGACCGCATCCTCCCGGCGACCCACCTCGACGCCGCCCGGCGGGCGCTCCCGCACGCCCGGACGCACCTGTTCCCGGCGACGGGACACATGCCGCAGATCGAACGCGCCGAGCAGTTCGCGAGGATGCTCGAGGAGTTCTGGACCACCACCCCCGGAGGAACGCCGTGACCGATCTCCCCACCACCATGCGAGCGCAGCGGCTCCACGTCCCCACCCGGACGATGACGGTCGAGGACGTCCCCGTCCCGCAGCCCGGGCCCGGCCAGGTCCTCGTCGACGTCGCCTACTGCGGCATCTGCCACTCCGACCTCGGCCTGCTCGAGGGGACGTTCCGGGACCCCCGCGGCCCCGAGACCATCACCCAGGGGCACGAGGCGTCGGGGACCATCGCCGCCCTCGGCGAGGGCGTCACGGGGTGGGCCGTCGGCGACCGCGTCGTCCCGGCCGCGGGACGACCCTGCCGCCGGTGCGAGCGCTGCCGTCGCGGGGACCTCGTGAACTGCGACGACCTGCTGCTCATGGCGTTCGCCTACGACGGCGCGTGGGCCGAGTTCACGGTGGCCGAGGCCGGGGGCCTGACGCGCGTCCCCGACGGGGTCCCGCTGGACCAGGCCGCCCTCCTCGCCGACGCCGTCTCGACCCCGTTCGGGGCCGTCGTGCACACCGCGGCCGTGCGGCCCGGCGAGGCGGTCGGCGTCTGGGGCGTCGGGGGTGTCGGCACGCACATCGTGCAGCTCGCCCGCCTCGTCGGCGCCGTGCCCGTCGTCGCGGTCGACCTCGACCCTGCCGTGCGCGAACGCGCCCTGGCCGTCGGCGCCGACGTCGCCCTCGACCCGGCCGACCCCGACCTGCGCGAGCGGATCGCGGAGGCGACCGACGGCCACCTCCTCGACGTCGCGTTCGACGCCGTCGGCCTCAAGGCCACGTTCGAGCAGGGCCTGGCGATGCTCGCGCCGCGCGGCCGCGTCGTCGGCGTCGGGTTGTCCGGACAGGAGGTCTCCCTCGGGTCGACGTTGTCCTTCAGCCTGTCCCGCAAGCAGGCGCTGGGACACCTCGGCTACCGGAACTCCGACATCGGCACCCTCGCGAAGCTGCTCGCGGCGGGACGGCTGGACCTGTCGCGGTCGGTGAGCGCCGTCGTGCCGCTGGAGGACGTGCAGGAGGGGATCCGCCGCCTGCACGACCGCGACGGGAACCCCGTGCGGGTGCTCGTCCAGCCCTGAGCCGAACGGGCGGAACGGCGCGAGCGCCGCTCCAGAGCCGGGCCGGACCGTCCGACGCCTCGGAGGACGAGCGGAACCGGAACGACGAGCGGACGACGACCATGCCCGGCAGGCACCCCGACGCGCGCCTCCCGGGAGAGCTCGCCGACGAGGCCTGGCGTCGTCCCTGCGGCCGGCTGACGACGCGCCGGGTGTTCCTCGACCTCGCGATCGCGATGGCCGCGTTCGGCCTCCTCGTCGGGGCGCTCTTCCCGCTGGTCGTGGTCTGGCTGGGGGTGGCGCCGCCCGGGGCCGCGTTCCAGCCCCGGTTCGTGTGGTCCTGCCTGGGGGCGGGGTTGGTCGTCGGGGGCATGAACCACGCCCTCGCCCGCGCGGTGGTGGGCACGCGCCTGAAGCGGCAGAACCTGGCCCTGCGGGCGACGCGGGCGGTGGTGGCCCGCGCGGCCCGCACACCGGTGCGCCCCGGTGACCTCACGCGCGCCGGCGTACCGGTGGACTCCCTCGACGACTTCGGCACCATGAGCCGCACCTTCAACGAGGTGCTCGCCGACCTCGAGGACAGCTGGGTGACCCAGCGTTCCCTGCAGGACCTCGCCCGCGCGGCCGGGGAGGTGTGGCCGGCGGAGGCGAACGCCGCCACCGTCTGCCACCAGCTGCTGACCGTCCTCGTGGACGGCGACCCGCGCATCGCCGCCGCCCGCGTCACCGGACCCGACGGCGAGGTCCTCGCGGTGGTCGCCGCAGAGGTCGCCGGAACGGGCTCGGACGGCCCGACGCGGGACCGCGTCCGGCCCGTCCCCGGCCACGGCGTCCTGCACCTGGCGGTGCACGTGCCGGCGGACGCACCGGACGAGGGCCGGAGCGGGGCCGACCTCGCCCGCGGTGCCGCGGAGGTGCTGGCCCTGGCCCTGAGCCGCCTGGACCTCGTGGCCCGGGTGCAGCGGCAGGCGTGCGTCGACGAGCTCACGGGCCTGCTGAACCGGCGCGAAGGGGTGCACCGGATCCAGGAGGCGCTGGCGAGCGCCGGTCCCCGCGCGGGTCTCGGGGTGCTCATGGTGGACCTCGACCACTTCAAGCAGGTCAACGACGTGCACGGCCACCTGCGCGGCGACGAGGTGCTGCGCGGGTTCGGGCGGGTCTGCCGTGAGGTGCTGCGCGCCGGGGACGTCGCCTGCCGCTACGGCGGCGAGGAGGTGCTCGTCCTGGCCGTCGACGTCGACCTCGACGCGGTGCGCGAACTCGCCGAACGTCTGCGCCGGGCGGTGGCCGCGGCGGAGTCGCCGTCCTCCTCCCCGGCGGCGCTCCCGGCGTCGACTCCGGCACCCACCCCGTCGACGCGCCCCGCGACGGCGGGTCCCGTCCCGGAGAGCCCAGGCCCCGCCGCGGGAGCGTCGGTGCGCCGCAGCGCCGGACCGGGCGACACGGTCCGTGCCGTCGTCGACGTCGTCCTGGAGTCCACGGAGACGGTGGTCCGGCAGGTCGCGGTCGCCGTCGTCGCCCAGCGGCAGATCTCCGTCGGCGTGCTCGTCGTCGTCGCCGTCTTCCTGCTCGTGCAGGACCGCCTCGACCGCAACGACCCCAAGCTCGCGGCAGCCCCTCTCGTCCCGCTGCCGGACCTGCCCTACGAACCACCCACGAACGGCGAGGACCACCGATGACCAGGACACCCGGGAACAGACCGGCGTCCCTCGTGAGCTTCTCCGAACGCGTGGCCTGGGTGCTGCTCGTGCGCCTCGTCGTCGTCGCCCTCCCGGTCGCGGCGTTCTGGTTGTTGCCGTCCGAACGCACCGCCCCCTGGTCCCACGTCGTCGTGCCGGCCCTGGTGACGGGGGGCGTCGCCGCCGTCACGTCGTGGAGCCGCCTGCCGCGGCGAGCTGCGATCACCCTGCCGGGCGCCGGACTCCTCGTCGACGGCCTGTACCTCGGGTGGGTCCTGCACTGCCTGCACGGGTTGCTCGGTCCGGTGCCGCGCATCGCCGTCGTCTACGTCCTCGCGATCACGTTGCTCGCCTCGTTCCGCACGGGCGTCAAGGTGACCCTCTGGCACTCCCTCGTGCTGGTCCTGGTGTTCGAGTTCGAGAAGGTGGGGTTCCTGCCCGTCACGTCCGCCGCTGGGGTCGGCCACCTGCGCTGGCACCTGTTGTCCCTGTGGGTCCTCGTGGTCACCGTGGCGGGTTTCGCCGCGGCGAACGAGCGGGAACTGCGCCGGCGTCGCTACGATGCGGACCTGTTGCGGCGCTTCGGAGTGGAGGCCGAACGGTGCACGGCCGGCACCGAGGTCGCGGCGATGCTCGCGGTGCTCGGGCGGGACGAACTGCTCGCCCGCCGGTGCGCCGTCCTCCTCGTCGACGAGGAGGCACAGCAGGGTTCCACGACGGTCCGCGCGACGTGCCTGGTCGCCGACGAGGCGGGCGTCCGGGATTCCCGGTGGTCCGGCGAGGTCGACGCCGACAGCGCGCTGGGTCGCGTGCTCGCCGGCGAGGCCCCGCAGCTGCGCACCGCGGTCGACGACCCCGTCCTGGCGACGCTGCTCCCCCGCGCGGGTCGGGTCGTGCTCGTGGCCGCCGCCGTCCCCGGATCGGCCACCGTCGTGCTCGTGCTCGAGGATCCCGGCGCCCGACGCCGGTTGCGACCGCGCGGGGTTCCGCAGCGGCTCCTCACGACCGCAGAACGCGCTGCGGCGCAGACGTCCTCGACGGTGGCCCGGACTCGACTCGTCGAACGCCTGCGCACGGCGGCCTCGACCGACGGGCTCACCGGCGTCGCGAACCGCCGCGCGCTCGACGAGGCGCTCGCGGCTGCGGTCGAGGACGCGCGCCGCAGCGGCGGGAACCTGTCGGTCCTGCTGCTCGACCTCGACCACTTCAAGGCGCTCAACGACACCCACGGCCACGAGGCCGGCGACGACGCCCTGCGCGCGGTGGGGGCGCTGCTGCGGACCGAACTGCCCGTGGGCGCGTTCGCCGCCCGCTACGGCGGGGAGGAGTTCTGCGTCGTCCTGCCCGGGACCGTCGACGGCGGCGGCTCCGCCGACACCCTCCGGCAGCGGGTGCGGACGCTCGACGTCCCCGGACCCCTCACCGTCAGCGTGGGGGTCGCGACGCTGCCCGCGCACGGCGTGAGCGCACGGGACCTGTTGTCCGCCGCGGACTCCGCGCTGTACGAGGCGAAGCGGTCCGGGCGGGACCGGGTGGTCCTCGCCCGTCACCGGGACGGCTCGGAGTCCTTGGTCGCGAGGTGAGCAGTCTCGCGGGCGTCGCGGAACTGGAGGTCAGCCGACAGGCGATGCCGAGGCCGGAGACTTGATGGAGTTCAAGACCGCATCGGTGAGCGCCTCACTGTCTCCGAAGGCCAGGCCGATGGTCAGCGTGTCCTGGTGCGTCAAGACCCAACCCGTCGTCGCCGCACCCATGCTCGTCCGGCTCTCGCTCAGCAGCAGCGGGAGGCCCTGGCGCCCGAGGACCGGTCCCGCGACGAGGGCGTCCACGCGAGTGCCGTTCGCGAACCCCGCCCCCTTCGCTGTCAGCCCGGCCGCCGCGGCCAGGTTCGAGTCCGCCACGGCCACGGCGGTCGCCGTGCGGTCCGTCCCGGCGAGGCGTTGCGGCGCAGCGACCCCGGCCACCTGGCCCACCTGCTCGAGCACGGCGGACGAGACCGCGTGCTCGTCCCCCGCCACGACGACGGCGTCCGGCCGCAGGTTCCGCAGCGCGGTCGCGGTCGCCGCGGGCAGGTCGTCGGTGCCGGTGAGCAGGACGGGGACCCGCCCGGCGAAGGCCACGGGCGAGAGCGCCAGCGCGTCGGCGGCCACCTCGTCCACCGCGACGTCCCCGCGCGCGAGGAGGACGGTCGAGACGGGCGTGAGGCCCCGTCGCAGCTCGGTGGCGCGGGCGAACGCCGCGACGGCGGCGGCCGTCGCGTACCGGTCCGGGCCGTAGATCCGCTGCCCGGCGCGGCCCGCCGTCAGGGCGTCGTACGTCGCGGGCGCGACCGACGCCTCGGACCCGAGGACGAGGACCGTCTCGGGGTCGAGCGCGGCGAGAGCGCGGGCGGTCGTCGCCGGAACGTCGTCGCGACGGGTCAGCAGGACGGGGCCGTCGACGACACCCGCGAGGTAGGCGGCGCCCAGGGCGTCGATGCCGTTCGTCTCGCCGTTGGCCACGACCACGGTGCGGGCGCCGTGGACCCCCACCGCAGCCCGGGCCGCGGTGTCGTAGCGGTCGACCCCGGCGACCCGCGAAGCGCCGGGGTCGAACCCCGCGGCCGCCTGTGCCGGAACGACTCCGACCCCCAGCACGCTCGTCGCGACGAGCACCACCGCGCCGCACAGTCGTGCACCCGTCGCCCGCACCTGAACCCCCGTCGATCGTCGTCGGCGCCGCGGGTGCGACACCTCCGCGATCCTTCCAGCACCGAGTTCTGGAATGCGGAACGGGGTCAGGACGTCGGGGTGACCATGTCCTGCGGCGCCCGCCCCGCGACCGCCTCGACGAGCTGGGGCGTGAGGTGCTCGAGCAGGTACCGGCGACTGAGCGGGGTGTTGAAGTAGATCGCCCCGGAGAGCACCGAGTCGGTGTAGACGGCGCGCCCCTGCTCGACCGCCGGCAGGGAACGCAGGGTCCCGAAGTCCAGCAACCGGTCCACGGCGCCGTCCCCCTCCGTGGCGAACACGACGACGTCGGCCCCGAGGAGGTCGGTGCGTTCGGCGGAGATCTGCGCCTGCTGCCCCGGCTCGGCCGCCCAGCTCTCCAGGCCGGGGGTCATGCGGAAACCGAGGTCGGTGAGGAAGTCGGTGCTGAACCCGTCGGGGTAGACGTACAGGACCCCCGAGTACGGCGAGCCCTGCGAGAACGTCGCCTGCTTGCCCGCGAACTCCGGGTGCTCGGCGGCCGCCCGGGCGTAGGCGTCCTGGACCCCGGAGATCAGGGCCTCACCGGCGGCGGACCGGCCGACGGCACGGGCGATCTGACGGGTCTGGTCGACCCAGCTCGAGGAGTACCGCTCCGCCCCCGGGACGCTCGTGACGGTGGGCACGAGGGCGGAGAGCGTCTCGTACTGCTCGCGGGTCAGCCCCGCGTTCGTGCCCACGATGAGGTCCGGCGCGAGGGCCGCGATGCGTTCGAGCTGCAGGCCGTCGGCCTGGCTGAGGACCTCCGGCGCCGCTCCACCCAGGAGGTCTGTGGCCCAGGGCCAGACGGCGTGGGGTCGTTCCCCGTACCACTCCGTGGTGGCGACGGGCACGACCCCGAGCTCGAGCAGGACGTCCTGCTCCGTCAGGCCCACGACGACGACCCGTTGCGGCGCAGCGGGGACGACCGTCTCGCCGAACTGGTGCGCGACCGTCACGGGGAACGCGTCCGTCGGACCGGCCGAGGAGGAACCGCCCGGTGCGGTGGGCTCGGCGCCGGCCTCTGCGTCCTCCCGACCGCAGGCCGCGAGGGCGCTCGACGCCGCGGACAGGGCGGCGAGGGACACGACGGAACGACGGGACATGATCACGGACACGACTGCAGAGGTTAGCCTAACCTTGCTCCTTCGGCAGGCCCCGTCAGCTGGGCTGCGCAGCGCCCACGTAGATGCGGTCGGTCGGCTGACGACGGTCGAGTTCGGCCTGTGTTGCCGCCGGCATGGACGCCCTGTGTGTCAGCAGCAGCGGGCACCCGCCTCGGGCGCCCTGTCAGTGTCACCGGTCACTGTACTGTCAGTAGACCCTACGACAGCACTGAGAGTACAGTGACGACACTCACTGACACGGTCATGACAGTGACGCGCTAGTGACGTGCCAGTGATGCTGGGGAGGGGTCACGTGGACCAGGACCAGTTGGACGAGGCGGTCGCACGCCTCCGTCGACAGGGGACGGACGACGCCACCGCGGAGGCGAAGACTTGCGCCAAAGACCTCAGCAAGGACGTCTGGGACTCCGTGAGCGCCTTCGCCAACACCGCGGGCGGTCTGCTCGTCCTCGGCCTCGACGAACGCGCGGGGTTCACCGCCGTGCCCTCGTTCGCCCTCGACCGCGTCTTGGACCAGTTCGTCGACGGGATCGGGGACGGGAACCCGGCGGGTGCCCGACTGACCAATCCTCCGACCTACCGAGTCAGCCGGCTCGCCGTCGACGGCGACCCCGTCCTGGCCATCGAGGTCGCGGAGAACGGTCCCGGGAACAAGCCCTGCCACGTCACGGCGAAGGGGCTCGTCAACGGCTCCTTCCGGCGGGTGGACGACAAGGACCTGCCGTTGAGCGCCACCGAGATCTTCGAGTTCCAGCACGTCCTGGTCGACCACGCCGCCGACCGCCGCACCGTTGCGGAGACCACGATCGAGGACCTGGACCCGGCCGCGACGGACCGGCTCCTCACGCTCAAGGCCGACAGCAAGGCACTGCGAGGGGTGGACGACCGGGACGCACGGTTGCGACGCCTGAACGTCGTCGACGCCGAGGGTCGCCTACGCCTGGCGGCGCTCATCACCCTCTCCCCCTACCCACAGCAGTTCCTGCCTCGCCTGCTCGTCGACGTGATGGTGCACCCGACGAACGAGAAGTCCTCCCCCACGGAGAGGTTCCGCTACCTCGACCGCCAGGAGTGCGAGGGCCCCCTCGCCGAAGTCGTGAACGACGCAGTGAACGCCGTAGCGCGCAACCTGCGGACCCACTCCACGGTGACCGGGTCCGGTCGCGTCGACGAACTGGAGATCCCCCGCGACGTCCTGCGCGAGGCGGTCGCCAACGCCGTCCTGCACCGCGAGTACCACCCCCTCTTCCAGGGGCAACCAGTCACCGTGGACGTCTTCCCCGAACGGGTTGTGGTCACCAGCCCCGGCGGGTTGTGGGGTGGCAAGACGGTGGACAACCTCGCTGACGGACGATCGCGCTGCCGCAACCAGACACTGCTGCAGCTCCTGCAGGACGTTCCCCTGGCCACGGGCGAGACAGCAGCCGAGGGCGGTGGTGGCGGGATTCTCTTGATGATCCACCAGATGGAGGCGCACGCCCTCGAACGTCCGCGGTTCCGTGTCACCCCGGATTCGGTCACCGTCGAACTGCGCCGCCACGGGGTCGAGATCGCGGCGAACCAGGAGTGGCTACGAGGACGCACCACCGATGACCTGCCGAGGCAGGAGGCGGCCATCCTGCTGATGGCCCGTCGCGAGGGTTCGGTCGACGTGCAGTCCGTCCGGGAGGCGTTGCACATCGATTCCGACGACGCACGCGGCGCACTGGCCCACCTGGTGGGGGCGGACCTCCTCTCGCGCCGGGGACCGGAGAACTACACCCTCACCCCAGACAGCACGCCCCCCGGGACCGACGTGCTGAGCGTCCTGTCCACCACTGACCCCATGGACGTCCACGCCGTCGCGACGGCCACCGGCTGGACTGTGGCCACGGTGCGGCGTGCGTTGCGACGGTTGATCCAGGACGGACTCGTCACCGCCACGGCTGCGCCCACCAGCCGGAACCGGCGGTACCTGCGTCGGCCGTGAACCGGAGCACCGGACGGAACCGCCCCGGAGCCTGTGAACGCAACGCCGTGGACGCTGCCGAGCAGGCCCCGTCAGCTGGGCTGCGCAGCCCCCACGTAGATGCGGTCGGTCGGCTGCCGACGGTCCAGTTCGGCCTGCGTCGCCGCCGGCGTGGACGCCTTCTGCGTCAGCAGCAGCGGGGCACCCGTCTCGGCCGCGAACGGGCCCGCGGCGAGGGCGTCCGGGAAGTTGTCCCCCACGGCGAGCACGGCCTGGGTGCTCGTCGGGAAGAACCGGCGTCCCACGGCCACGGCGGTCGCGTAGCGGTCCGTACCCGCGAGGCGCTCGAACGTCGCCCCCTGGAACCCGAGGGCCTTGATCTGGTCGAGGACGGTGTTCGAGACGGCCTTCTCGTCGCCGAGGACGATGAAGCGACTCGGCTTCAGCGGGAGGAAGTCGGCGGTGAGGGCGTCGCGGATGGGGTCGGGAAGCCCGTTGGGACGCACCAGCAGGACCGGCGCCCCGATGCTCCCCGCGGCCGCGGCGCCCGACAGGGCGTCGGGGTAGTTCTCCCCCGTGGCCAGGAAGACGGTGTCCGGCTTGTCGAAGAGGATCTGGGCGACGACGGCCGACGTGTCGTAGCGGTCCTCACCGTCGAGTCGCAGGACGGAGTAGCCGAGCCGCTGCAACGACGTCTCGACCTCCGCGCTGACGGACGCGGTGCCGCCGACGATGTAGACGGACGTGGCCTTGCGCGCGGCCAGCTCCTCGAGCGTCGACGGCGGGAGCGCGTACCGCCCCGTGAGCAGGACCCGGCTCTGGTCCGCACCGGCGGCCGCGGCGGCGGCGAGCGCGTCGGGGAAGTTCTCCCCTGTCGCCAGGAAGACGGGGGCGTACTGAGAACCCTCGAACGCCTTCGAGACGGCGACGGCCGTCTCGTAGCGGTCGTTGCCGGCCAGCCGCACGTCCGCCGCCTGGGCTGCGGGTGCGGCGGCGAGCGCCAGGACGGTGGAGGCGGCGAGCGCGGTGAACAGACGACGACGGTGCGGCACGTGTTCTCCTCGGGTGGGACGGCGGGTGCAGCCTGGCACGACCGCACGGGTCCCGGTGCGGAATCTCGAGATCCGTCCGGCGGCGCTCGACGCCCCGATCGCGTCGTCGACCGGGAACGCGGACGAGGTCCTCGGTCCAGTGAGACCGTGATCGGCACCCGGTAGGGGTGAGCGGCACGAGGCACCGCAGCGAACCGACCGGGGTGATCGACGACGACCCTGTCAGTGTCACTGGTCACCGGTCACTGGTCACTCGTCACTGCACTGTCAGTACCTCCACGGGAGCACTGAGGGTGTAGTGACGACGCTCACTGACACGGCCACGACAGCATTCCCGGGCGCGTGGCGCGCCGGAACGACGTGGCGGCTTCCCGCAGGTCCCGTTCAGCTGGGCTGCGCAGCCCCCACGTAGATGCGGTCGGTCGGCTGCCGACGGTCCAGTTCGGCCTGCGTCGCCGACGGCGTGGACGCCTTCTGCGTCAGCAGCAGCGGGGCACCCGTCTCGGCCGCGAACGGACCCGCGGCGAGGGCATCCGGGAAGTTGTCCCCCACGGCGAGCACGGCCTGGGTGCTCGTCGGGAAGAACCGACGCCCCACAGCCACGGCGGTCGCGTAGCGGTCGGCACCCGCGAGGCGCTCGAACGTCGCCCCCTGGAATCCGAGGGCCTTGACCTGGTCGATGACGGCGTTCGAGACGGCCTTCTCGTCACCGAGCACGAAGAACCGGCTGGGCTTGAAGCGTGCGTACGCCTCATCGGAGAACGAGTCGGCGACCACCTCCGGCAGGGCGTCGGGACGCACCAGGAGGACGGGTGCGCCGATGCGACCCGCGGCCGCGGCCCCCGCGAGGGCGTCGGGGTAGTTCTCGCCCGTGGCGAGGAAGACGGTGTCGGGATCGCTGAAGAGGCTCGTCGCGACGTAGGCCGCCGTCTCGTAGCGGTCGGCGCCGTCGAGGCGGACCGTCGAGTAGTCGAGCCGTGTCAACGCGGTCTCGACCTCGGTGCTGACGGACGCGGTGCTGCCGACGACGTAGATCTCGGAGGCGTGGAGGGTCTTCAGCTCCGCGAGCGTGGCCGCGGGCACCGTGTAGCGACCGGTCAGCAGCACGCGGCTACGGGTGGCGCCGGCCGCGGCGGCGGCGGCGAGCGCGTCGGGGAAGTTCTCGCCCGTCGCCAGGAACACCGGGGCGATCGGTGAACCGGTGAACTGCTGGGAGACGGCGGCCGCCGTCTCGTAGCGGTCCGCACCGGCCAGGCGCTTGTCGGCGGCCTGGGCGGCGGGCGTGGCGGCCAGGGCCAGGACGGTGGACGCGGCGAGCGCGGTGAACAGACGACGGCGGGCGCGCAACTTCTTCTCCTCGTGGCAGGCGGTCCTCGCAGCCTGGCACGGGCGGGGAAAGCGCTGTGCGGGAACGGGGAGAGGGCCCCGATCGGCGCAGCCCCGCGTCAGGAACGCAACGGGACCTCACCCACCGCGGTCGCCTCCGCGTGGTCGGGCAGGGCGTGACGGAACCGTCGGCACGCGACGACGCCGGCCAGCAGCAGGACCCCGACCGCCGCGGGCAGGCTGCGGTACACGAAGAACGCGTGGATCTGGGAGTGGTTGCTCAGCACGCAGTACCAGGCCGGGACGACGAGCGCGGGCAGCGCGACGGCCGCGAACGTCGCCAGCCCCCGCACCCCGTGCCGCGCAAGCGTCAGCGCCACGAGCACCGCGAGCAGCACCGTCGAGGCCACGACGACGGGGACCGCCGTCACCGAGTGCTGCGTCCAGTAGGTCCAGTTCGCGACGACACCCGCCCCGAAGGCGTGCGAGACGTCACCGCCGTCGAGGCGGAACTGACTCACCTCCTGGACGCGGGAGAACACCGACAACCCCTGCCCGAGCGCCCCGATGAACCAGCGGAACACCCACGTGAACCCGAACGCGATCGGCCACGCGGCACCGACGGCGAGGACGGTCCGCCAGGTCTCCCGCGGGTTCCGCGTGCGGGCGTGCGTCACCGCGGCCGCGACCGCCGCGCACAACGCCCACGCCATCGGCGGGACGGTCAGCAGGTCCGTGTAGCAGAACAGCGCCGCCGAGAACCCCGCCCCGAGCACCGCCGCGCGCCATCCGCGGGAGGCCGCGACCGCCGTCACCGCGACACCGGCTGCCACCGTCGCGAGCGCGATGCCGTGGGTGAAGGCCCTGTCCGGCATGGCGAGGGCGTTCGTCGTGGCCGCGATCGGCAGGAACAGCGCGAACCCCGCGACGGCGCCGAGCCGACGGGTCACGGCGAGGAACGCCGCGAGAACTGCCGCCGCGAACACCCCCGTGACGACGAGCCGCAACCCGGGGACGTCGGTGAGCGCGAGGACGGGTCGGGTGAGGACCGAGTACCCGCTCCAGTAGCGGAAGTAGGTCGCGGGGGTCTGGAAGTCCTCCCCCGCCGCGAGGCGCTGGATCTCCCCCTTGCCGTCGTCGCACGAGGAGAGCCGGGGTCCACCGGTCGTGAGGTTCCACAAGCTACGCGGGTCGTCCGGCGTCGTGACGCCGTACCCGAGTTCCGCGCACTCGGTGAAGCGGTCGGCCGTTCCGCCGACTCCGTCGGGGCCGTAGGGGGCGCCGTAGTCGCCGGTCTGGATGGCCTGCGCGAGGTGCTTGATGATCGGGCCGTTCGGGACGGCCTGGGCGCCCATGAGGAGGACGAAGAACACGACCTGCAGAGCGACGAGCCCGACCAGCGCCTTGACGGCGAACCGCACGACGCCGCTCACCGGCGGGCCGCGCGGTCGTGGCGGACGTCGACGTCGGGGGCGGGTCGTACCCCGTCGAGCAGCGTCAGCGGGCTGGGGTACTCCAGGTAGACGAGGCGGGAGGCCTCGTCGGAGGCGTGCCGGACGGCCTCGAGGATGACGCCGACCGCCGTGACGACGACCGCGATCATCATGAGGGCCGAGGCGAGGATCGCCGTCGGGAAGCGCGGGACCAACCCCGTCTGCACGAACTCGACGACGACGGGGATGCCGAGGACGACGGCGACGAGGGCGATGAGCCCGCCGAGGAGGGAGTGGACGAGCGTCGGCCGCTCGTACCGGGCGAGCCGGACGATCCAGCGCAGGATCGCCCACCCGTCGCGGTAGGTGCGCAGCTTGCTCGCCGACCCCTCCGCGCGGTCCTTGAACCCGACCGGGACCTCCGCCTGCGGGACGCGCAGGTTGACCGCGTGCACGGTGAGCTCGGTCTCGACCTCGAAGCCGCGGGAGATGGCGGGGAAGGACTTCACGAAGCGGCGCGACATGACGCGGTAGCCGCTGAGCATGTCCGTGACCGGCTCCCCGAAGACCGTGGAGACGACCTGGTTGAGCATGCGGTTGCCGGCCGCGTGGCCGCGCCTGTAGGCGGTGACCGTGCTGGCCCGCCGTGCCCCGACGACGTGGTCGAGCCCCTCGGTGATCAGCTTCTGCACCAGCTCCCCCGCGACGGAGGCGTCGTAGGTGTCGTCCCCGTCCAGCAGGACGTAGACGTCCGCTTCGACGTCGGCGAAGGCGCGGCGGATGACGTTGCCCTTGCCCGGCCGCGGCTCGTACCGGACCAGCGCCCCGTGCGCCCGCGCCACCTCGGCGGTGTCGTCGGTGCTGCGGTTGTCGTAGACGTAGACCGTCGCCTCCGGCAGCGCCGCCAGCACGTCGTCGATGACGTGGCCGACCGCGGAGGCCTCGTTGAGGCACGGGAGGATTACCGCGACGTGGGGGACGGGCGTGGGCGGGTGGGGCATGGAACGAGAGTAGGGGGACGTAGGCGCCGCTTCTGGCACCGCGGGGTGGACGGCGCGATCACGTCGGGAAGTGGCGTACACGACAAAGGGCCCGTGGTTTTCCACGGGCCCTCCGTCAGTGTTCTGAACGTCAGTTGATCGTGACGTCCGAGCTAC
Source organism: Kineococcus sp. NPDC059986 (assembly GCF_040702905.1). Lineage (NCBI taxonomy): Bacteria > Bacillati > Actinomycetota > Actinomycetes > Kineosporiales > Kineosporiaceae > Kineococcus > Kineococcus sp. NPDC059986. The sequence continues at coordinate 277,616 of NZ_JBFBND010000002.1, forward strand.
CAGCGAGGTCCCAGTTGACGCTCGCCGAGGTGGCGGTGCCCGACTGGTCGATGATCGTCGCAGGCAACTGCACGCCGGCGGTCGTGCCCCCGCTGATCGACTGTGCGGTCGTCGGCGCGGCCGTGATGGCGATGGTGAGGACCTGACCGGTGGCGTAGGAGGTCCCGTTGATCACCGTGGGGCCGGTCGGCAGAGTCCACGTGGAACCGGTTCCTGCGACGAGGTCGACGATCGTCCCGTCGGCATCCCGGACACGAATCGTGTCACCAGCGGTCACGGCGGCCACAGCCCGATCGAAGGCGATCGTGACAGTGTCACCCGCGTCCAGCGAACCGGTGAGCCCGCCGGACGTCGTGAGAGCCGCGTAGACCGACTTCGGGGCGGTCGTGTCGGCCGGCGCCGTGATCGTCTGGGTGGTCGAGGCCGTCCCGTTCACCACAGTGCCCGTCACCGGAAGCGTGGCGACCACACGGTAGGTGTACGCACCAGGCGTCACGTTGTTGTCCGTGAAGGTGATGGTCCCCGCAGCCGCGTCCGGGGTCACGGTCGCGTTGGTCACGGTGGTGTAGTCGGACGCCGACGTCAGCTTTCGCTGCAGCGTGTAGACCGTGCCAGCCGAGGCCAAGGGGGAGACGGGCAGGACGACGCGGACGTCGTTGCTGGCCGTACCAGCGTCGAAGTTACCGACGCTTGTGATGCCTGCGGCAGTAATGTCGCCGGAGGACGGAGCGATCTCAGCACCGAGGTTGAAAGTCGAGACACCCGAGGCCGCGGGGTTGTAGCTGATGGAGATGCCCTGGCCGAGGCTGATCGCCGACTCGAACTGCGCCTGCGTAATGGCGAGCCCCTGGTACTGGAACGTGTCGTTGCTGTCCCAGGCGAAACGGACATCGGACCCGCTGCCCGCGTCACCGGTCAGGTAGTCGTCGGTGAGCGAGATGGCCGAAATGGCACCCGGGGCCACCGTCGACGCCCCGAAAGTCGCAGCCGGCGGAAGGACGGTCGTGCGGCCACCGACACCGAAAGTTTCGGTCGGGCGGTTGTTCGCGTCGACCTCGAGGCGAGTGTCGGCACCGCCGTCCACGTAGACGACCGGCACGAAGCTCTCCGCAGTGGAGGTCGGCGTCGAGACTGTGAACGAAATCGAGCCGTTGGCGGCGGGAGCAATGCCACCCACAGACTGAGCGCCGGTGACGCTCACGCCGTTGACGACGTTGATCAGGCTGCCGACCGTACCGGGCGTCACGACCTTGGGCGTACCCGCCGCGACGAACGAGTACACGCCATTGGCGTCACGCGTCACGTTGGCGGTGTTGACGAGCGTCACCCGGTAGTTCGAGCCGGCCGCCAGTCCAGTCACCGAGTACTGACGCGTGGTGCTGAACCCGGTCAGGACCGCGTCCGTCGGCGTCACGTTCAGTGTGGCGTTGGTCGTAACGTCGCCGCCACCGGCGGTCTTGGCAGCCGCGGTCAACGACGTCGGAACGCTGTTCGTGTCACCGAAGGCAACACCGGTCACCAGCGTCGACGCGTTCGCCGTCAGGTAGTTCGTCGTACCGGTACCGAGCGCGTTGGTGCCCAGGGTCAGCAGGATCGGCGCGTTGTTCTTGGCAGCCCAGGGGCCGGCCGCGAGAGCATCGATCTTGTCACCGTTGGCGATGGTGGCGGTGGTGCGCTGGTACTTGCCCTGCTGGATGCCGTACTCGGCGATCTTCTGGGCGGTGAGGGAGCGGTCGTCACCGGCGATGGTGGTGACGGTCGCACCGAGGCCGGTGACGGCGGTCTTCACCGAGTCGGTGATGGCGTTTCCGAGGACGACAACGTTCTTGACGCCACCACTCGTGATGGCGCTCGCGGTCGCGGCCGGCAGCGAGCCCGCGTTGGTCAGCAGGACCGGGGTGCCGTCGAAGGACAGCGGCGAGGCCGCGAGGGCGTCGGGGGAGACCTGGCCGGCGAGGAGGTCCGCGCGGGCGAGGAAGACCGTCGAAGACTTGGTGCTGCCGAGGTTGTAGATCGCGGCGGCGGTGGCGAAGCGGTCGCTACCGGAGACGACCTGGACCTGCAGGCCCGCGGCGGTCATCTGCGCGATGGCGGTCGCGTCGACGGAGTTGGAGTCACCGAGGACGATCGCCTTGGTGGCCTTCAGCGTCTTGATCGCGTTGACCGTGTAGGCCGGGACGTTGCTCTTCTGCGTGAGCAGGATCGGCGCGTTGTTCAGGCCCGCGGCGTAAGCACCGGCCTGGGCGTCGATCGCGCGGTCGCCGTTGGCGACGACGACGGTCGAGGAGCCACCGGGGAACGCCTTGGTGGCGATCTGGGCGGCGGTGTCGAAGCGGTCAACACCGGAAACCTGGGTACCGGCAGGGTTGAAACCAGCTGCAGCCTGGGCCGGCATGGCGGCGAAGCCAAGGCCGGACAGACCAACAAGAGCCGCGACGCCGGCCCCGATACCACGCCGGCGCAACCGGGAGGTTGCTGCGGTCACGATTGCCTCCAAGGCATGTGAAAGTGATGTTCCCCCCCGTGAGGGGCCGGCCCGGTTTCGGGCCTGCGCCACCCCGCCCTCCCCGCTACTCAGCGGAGTGACTCGGTGACAGATCTGAACGTACACGAGAGTCACACCAGCAACACGGGGAGTAACGGAAGATCTCCTGCCCCATCGGCGTGTCGGGTGGCGCGAACACACTGTGACCTGCGGTTTTACGTCTCGCAGGGGTTGGTTACAGTTTTGTAACGGGCAGCCTCACCCGTCTCGACGGCCCCAAGTAACCCATCTGGAGTAGTCACACGGGGTGGGGTCACCATCCCCGCACGGACCATGACGCTCTGTGGCTCATGTGGGTGACTCAGATCGGACCATGGTCGACCTGGCTCCTACGGGTGGTCGTCGCTGTGTGTGACGGCGGCGATCACGGAACGGATCCCTCCCCCTGTAGCTCTTCGGGACCCGTTCTCACGCACTCGGCCCATCCAGCCGACCCCCCGCCGGACCGAACCCTTGGCCATGACGCTTCACCGGCACGCCTGGCGCTCGGCCCTCTCGGCCGCCGTGCTCGCCGTGTCCGCCCCCGTGGCGCTCCTCGCGCTGCCGCGGTGGGACGGAGCGCGCCCGGTGGAGCTCAGCGCGGGGTTGACCTGGCTGCTGCTCTGCGCGGCCGTCCCGTTCCTCTCGCTCAAGGGGTCACGAGCGGGCGTCGTCCGCTACACCGCCGCCGGCACCGTCTGGGGCGCGGGCACCGCCCTGGCGGGCGCCTTCCCGACCGCCACGCTCGGGCCGGTCCCCTTCCCGGTCCTCGTGCACGCGCTCTCCCTCACCGGCCTCGCGGTGGTCGCGGCTCAGCAGCTCCGCCACGCCCGCGTCGCCGGCGACGACCAGCCGCTCCTCGTCGAGGCCGCGCTCTTCGGCACGGTCATGGGTGCGCTCGCCTGGGACGGCTTCGCCCGCGCCGGGTACTCGGGCGACGCGTGGTGGAAGGCGAGCGTCTGCCTCGTCATCGCCCTCGCGGCCTTCGTCGCGGCCTCGGCGACCGTCCTCGGCATCGAGCACGCCCGGTTGCGCCCCGCCTGCCTCGGCCTGGGGCTCGGCGCGCTCGGCACCGAGGTCGTGGCCGTCACCTCGGCCACCTCCCACGGCACCGCCGACGTCGCCATGCTCCTGGCGGTGGCCGGCGCCGCGCTCATGGTCGCCTCCCAGCCCCGCGGGGGACCCGTCCGGCACGGCGGCGTCTCCGTCACCCAGGCCGCGCGCCGGCTGCGGGTGGCCGTCGCCCTCCCCGGGCTCGCGATGCTCGCCGACGTCGTCCTGAACATCACCGCACCGCGCGCGGACGGCGTGCTGTTCGTCTGGTTCGGGACCGTGATCGTCGCGGCCGCGGTCCGCCAGGCCGCCACGGCCCGCGCCATCGACCGCACCCGGTCGACGCTGTCCTTCCAGGCCCGGCACGACCAGCTCACGGGCCTGCAGAACCGCTCCGCCCTCGCCGACGCCCTCGTCGAACCCGACCGCACCCAGTCCCTCGTCATCCTGGAGGTCAGCGGCCACGACGACGTCACCGACGTCCTCGGTGTCCTCGTGGGCGAGGAGGTCCTGCGGGCCGCGGCGTCCAACCTCCGCGAACACGTCGACAGCCTCGGCGGGACGACCTACCGCGTCCGCCACGACGAGTTCGCGGTGCTGCTGCCCGGCAGCCCCGAGGAGACCGTCCGGCACCTGCCGCACGTCTTCCACGCCGTCAGCGCCGCCCCCGTCCAGGTCGACGGGGCCGGTCGCTTCCCCGTCGAGGCCGTCGCCGGCGTCGCGCGCGTCGACCCCGGAGCCCGCGCCGGCGGCGACGCCACGCTGCCCCTCGTCCACGCCGACCTCGCCCTGCGCGACGCCCGCGCCAACCCCGGCCTGCTCGGCTACTCGGTCTACTCCGGCGCCGTCGCCGCCCAGCACGCCCGCCGACTCCTCGTCCGCGAGCGCCTCGCCTCGGCCATCACCGGCGGCTGCATCGACGTGCACTTCCAGCCCATCGTCGACTTCTCCACCGGCCGGGTCGTGAAGTTCGAAGCCCTCGCCCGCTGGGACGACCGCGAGCTCGGCCGGGTCTCCCCCGTGGAGTTCGTCGCCGTCGCCGAGGAGTCCAACCTCGTCGTCGCGCTCGGGGAGCACGTCCTGCGCCGGGCCGTCAGCTCGGCCCACAGCGCGGGGGTCTTCGACTCCGGCGTACGGCTGGCCGTCAACGTCTCGGTGGTGCAGCTGCAGTCGCCCGGCTTCGCCGACGTCGTCCGCGAGATCCTCACCGACTACCGGATCCCGCCGCACCTGCTGACCCTCGAACTCACCGAGTCGGTCTTCCTCGACTCCGACTCCCCCGCCGAACGCGTCGTCACCGACCTCGCCCGGCTGGGCTGCCAGATCGCCATCGACGACTTCGGCACCGGCTACTCCGCCTTCGGCTACCTCGACCGGCTGCCCGTGCACGTCCTGAAGATCGACCGCTCCCTCACGCAGTCCCTCACGGGCGAGGGCAACGGCCGGTCCGTCGTCTCCGCCGTCGTCGACCTCGCGAACAACCTCGGGCTGACCGTCGTCGTCGAGGGCGTGGAGACGGACGAGGAAGCCGCGATCTGCCGCTCGATGCGCGCCGGCCTCGGCCAGGGGTGGCTGTACTCGGCGGCCGTCACGTCCGACCGGATCGTCGCCGAGCTCGAACGCGAGTACCCCGTCTCGCCCGAGCCCGTGCGCTGACCCTCACCGCGCGCCGGCGGCGGACGGCGCGATGGGAACGTTCCGACCCACCCGATCGACGTGAGCGGGTCGGGACGTACCGGTCAAGGGACGACGCGCCAGGACCGCGGGCCAACCCGTGCGAGTCCCCGCGTCCGGGCGTCGCGCAACCGCCACACCGTCCGCCGCACGTGGGCGGGGCGCACGTCGACGGAGGTGAAGCGGGCCACCACGAGGCCGTGGCGCTCGAGCCCCTCCTGCCGGACGTGGTCGACCGTGCTGACCTCGAGCGCGAGGTGGTCACCGCCGTCGAACTCACCGACGAGCCCGGCCTCCTCGTCGAGCAGGTCGGGGGTCCCCAGGTGGCGACCCGCGAGGTCGACGAGACGGTGGTTGACGAGCGGGATGGGCAGTCCGGCGTCGAAGACCCAGAGCATCCGGAGCTCCGTCTCCTTCGGAGAACGGACGCCCGGCACCGCCAGACCTGCCGCGGCCCGCGCGACCGGCGCTCCCCTCAGCCGGGGCCGCTCCTCGAGGTGGGCCAGGACCGCCGGTCCCGTCGTCGCACCCGCCGCCCACAGGGCGTCCACCGCGACGACACCGCGCCGGGGGACGTCCGACAGCCGAGCCAGGTCCAGTCCCGTGCGGACGGCGCTCGTCACGGGCACGCCGGCCACCTCGGTGACGTCGTCGTCCCGCAGCTCCGAGCGCAGCACGCGCACCCCCGGGCGGGGCCGCATCCGCCCCGCCGCCGGCAGGCAGACGAGGACGGGGAGTTCCTGACCGCCGCAACGGCCGTCGAACCAGCGCGCCCCGTGCAGCCAGGCCGCGGCCCAGCCGCCGACGACACCACCGGGCGGCAACAGCGGGACGACGTCCCCGATGCGCCGCAGCACCCCCGGCTCCACCCCGGCGTCGGCGTGCACACCCCGGAAGGGACGGCGCACGGCCCGGGACCGCAACCGGCTGTCCGTCACCCCACGGCGGAGGAGGTCACCACGGCGCAGGGCCGTCCCAGCCAGGACCTCGGGAACCTCGCTGCGCACCGGCGCAGGATGCCGGGCGGAGGCGCAGTCACGCTCCGTCCCTGTGGACAGCCGTGGACCGGTACGTCCCGACCCGTCGCGACGCTGCGAGCGGGTCGGAACGTTCCGGTCGAGCCGTCAGCGGCGGGTGTCCTCCACCACGAACCCGCGGTCCAGCCCGTAGTCGGACAGGAAGTCACGCACGGCGCGGACCTGGGTCGACCCGATCCCGTCGACGCTCAGCAGGATCTCGGTCACCTCGCGGCGGAACTCGCGCAGCGAGACGGGACGCTGCGCGGAGGAGGACGCCGCGGGGCGGCGCTGCTCCGGCGGCGGGCCGCTGCGGCGGGACTCCACCTTCACGTCGGACGCCTTCGGACCGCGCTCGCCCTCACCGAGGGTGAACTCGACGAGGGCACCTTCCATCGGCCCGTCGTCGGTGCCACCGACGACGTCCTTGAAGTGGAAGAAGACGTCGTCGGGCGCTTCGGGGCTCCGGATGAAGCCGAACCCGCGCTCCTCGTCGTACGAACGGACCTTGCCCTTGGCCACTGCACCCACCACTTCCAGCTGATCGAGACCGTGCGGGGCCCATCCTCCCGCACCGGGAGAGTGGTCAAGTCCACCCCGGGGGCAGCCGATGCCTCCTCCATGGCCTCCCCGCTCGCTCCGACGCGCCCCACCGCGGGTCGCGTCGGCGGCGGACTGGGGCTGCTGGCGCTCGCGGGCGGTCTCACGGCCCTCGCCGCGCAGCTGCCGGGCAGCGTGCGGGCCCCCTTCGCGGTGACGGGCGTCGCGGCCATCGCGGCCACGGCCGTGGCCCTCATCACCCTCTACAAGGGGCACAACTCCCACAAGTACCTCGGAGCCGCGACGTTGTGGGGCCTCGGGGCCCTCGCCGCGGGCCTCTTCCCCACGACGACCCTCGGCCCCTTCCCGATGTCACCGCTGGCCTTCGCGTTCGGCGAGCTCGGCCTCCTCTGCGTCCTGCTGCAGCTGCTCGTGCGGGCTCGGGCCGGCAGCGACGACCCACCGCTCGTCGTCGACGCCCTCATGCTCGGCAGCGCCCTGGCCACGGCCGGCTGGGACGCCTTCGCGCGCACGGGCCACCACGGACCGGCGGGCTGGTCCGCGGCGGTCGTCGTCGTCCTCGTCGTGGGCTCGCTCGTCGCCTGCTCGGCCATCGCGCTCGCCGTCGAGCAGCCGCGCCTGCGGATGGCCGCCGTCGGCCTCACGGTGAACGGCGTCGGCACGGCGCTCGCCGCCGTGTGCTTCCACCACGAGGCCGTCGTCGCGTACGCGGCGTGCGCGGTCGCCGCCGTCGGTGGTGGCGTCGGTCTGCTGTGCCTGCCGCGCGACGGCGTCGTGCGGCATGGGGGCCAGGCCGCCGAGCGGGCCGCTCGCCGCCTCGAGACCGCCTCCCTCGTGCCGGGTCCGATCCTGCTCGTCGACCTCGTGCTGCTCGTGATCGACCCGCGCGCCGACTCGGTCCTCTACGGGCTCTACATCACGGTCCTCGTGACGTTCACGATCCGGCACGCCGCGACCGCGCGCTCGATCGACCGGACCACCGCCCACCTGACGTTCCAGGCCCTGCACGACAGCCTCACGGGCCTCGGGAACCGCGCCCTGCTCGAGCGCGCGCTCACCGAACCCGACCGCGCCTCCTCCCTCGTCCTCGTCGAACTCGTGGGACTCGACGACGTCAACGACGTCCTCGGGGTCAGCGCGGGCGACGCCGTCATCGCCGCCGCCGCGCGCGAGGTCGGCGCCGTCGCCGACGAGCTCGGCGGCCAGGCGTACCGGACGGCGGGCGACGAGATCGCCGTCGTCCTGCCCGGCGAGCCGGCCCAGGTGGTGCGGCACGCCGAACGCGTGGTCGCGGCCGTCACGGCCGCCCCCGCGGCGGTCCCCGGCGCCGCCCGGTTCCCGCTGACCGGGGTGGCCGGCATCGCCAGCTGCCCCTTCGGCGAGGAGTACGACGCCGGCGACGTCATGAAGCCGTTCGTCCAGGCCGACATCGCCCTGCGCGACGCCAAGCACCTCGGCTCGGGGATCGTCTCGGTGTTCTCCGGGTCGGTGGCCGCCGAGCACGCGCGGCGCAGCCTCCTGCGCGACCGGTTGCACGAGGCCATCCGCGAGGGGTGCGTGGACGTCCACTTCCAGCCGATCGTGTCCTTCACGACGGGCCGCGTCGACAAGTTCGAAGCCCTCGCCCGGTGGGACGACCCCGTGCTCGGCAAGATCTCCCCGGTGGAGTTCATCGCCGTCGCCGAGGAGTCCAACCTCGTCGTCGCCCTCGGCGAGCACGTCCTGCGGTCGGCCGTCCGGTCGGCCTTCGAGGCGGGGGTGTTCTCCGTGGGTGTCGGGCTGGCCGTCAACGTGTCGGTCGTGCAGCTGCAGTCCCCGGGTTTCGCGGACATCGTCGTGGAACTCCTCGATCAGTACCAGCTCGCCCCGCACCTGCTGACGCTCGAACTCACCGAGTCGGTGTTCCTCGACGAGGACTCCCCCGCCGAACGCGTCGTCACCGAACTCGCGGGCCTCGGGTGCCGCATCGCGATCGACGACTTCGGGACGGGCTACTCCGCGTTCGGCTACCTCGGGCGGCTGCCCGTCCACGTCCTGAAGATCGACCGGTCCCTGACGCAGTCCCTCACCGACGACCTCAACGGGCAGTCGGTCGTGACGTGCGTCGTCGACCTCGCCACCCGCCTCGGGTTGACCGTGATCGTCGAGGGGGTGGAGACGGAGCAGCAGGCGGAGATCTGCCGTTTCATCTCCGCTCCCCTCGGGCAGGGCTGGCTGTACTCCCCCGCCGTCCCGCGCGAACTCCTCGGCGAGCAGCTGACCCGCGTGTACCCGACGCCTGCCCGCCTCGTGGCCGACGGCGCGTAGCAGGTCGGGACTTCTAGACTGTTCCAGGGGTTCGGCGGTGCCGACAACTTCCCGGTGAACCCACCTGCCGGCCTCGTGACGGCCCGCGCGGCCCTGCCGGTCCGGAGCCTGACGTTCACGGCCCTCTTCGCCGTGGCGGTGTTCCTGGGCCGCCTCACGATCCTCGACGGCACCAGCCTGAGCCTCGTGTGGCCCGCCGCGGGTGTGGCCGCCGCCTGGTTCTGCGGTACGCGCCACCGCTGGCTCGACGCCGTCCTCCTGGCGAGCGTGACGGTCGCCGTCAACGCCCTCACGGGGGCCGGCCCCGTGCTCCTGGTGGGTTTCGTCGTGACGAACCTGGGCCAGGCGCTGCTGTTCGCCGGCCTTCGCCGCCGGTGGTTCTCCCCCGGGGCCGGGTTGGGCACCCGCCAGCTCGCGGTCCTGCTGGGGACGACCGCGATCGCCTGCGGTGTGGGTTCCCTCGGCGGGACGCTCACCGTCGCCGCGGTCGGCGCGGAACCCAGCTGGGTCGGCGCCGCGGTCTGGTTCACCCGGAACTTCGCCGGCCTCCTCCTCGTCGCCCCCGTCGCGCTGCGCCTCGAGGCGCGCGTCCCCGTGGCGCGACCCCGGACGTCGCGCGGGCGGCTGGAACTCGCGGCCGCGGTCGCGCTCTCCTGCGCCGCCTACGCCGGCGTGTTCTGGGGCCCGGCCGGGATCCCCCTGTCCTTCCTGCCGCTGGCCGCGACGATCTGGTTGGCCCTGCGCTTCGACACCACGATCGTCGTCGCGACGAACCTGGTCGTCGCCGCGATCACCGTCGTCGGGACGTTCCAGGGCATCGGCCCCTTCGCCGGGATCGACGACCTCGCCACCCGCGCCCTCGTCGTGCAGGTGCACGTGGGTTTCGTCGCGGTCCTCGGGATGGCGCTGGCGGTCGGCCGCGACGAACGCGCCGAACTCCTCGCCCGCCTGTCCGCGGCGAGCGAGCAGGCCCAGCGGGACCGCAGCGAGGCCGAACGCAACGCCCGGTTCTCCGACGCCGTCCTCGCGAGCGTCGGGTCCGGCATCGTCGTCGCCGACCCCCACGGTCGCCTCCTGCTGTTCAACGACCTGGCCCGCGCCTGGCACGGTCTCGACGCCGACGACAGCCTCGACCCGACGGACCACGCCGACAACTACCACCTCTACGGCCCGGACGGCGTGACCCCGCTGACGGCGGCGCAGGTCCCGTTGCTGCGCACCCTCGCCGAGGGCAGCGTGAGCGGTGCGGAGATCGTCATCGCCCGCCCCGGCGCGGGGTCGGTGCCCGTGGTCTGCACCGGCCGCACCGTCACCGACGAGGCGGGGACCGTCCTCGGCGCCGTCGTCGCCATGCACGACCTCAGCGAGGTCCGCGCCCGCGAGGAGGCGCTCGCGCGCGCCAACGCCCAGCTGGAACTGCACGCCGGCCGGGTCGAACGCCTCGCGGTCGCCTCACGGGCCGTGCTCACCGCGGAGGACCCGCGGCAGGCCGTCTGCGACGCCGCCGTCGAGATCGCGGGCGCGCAGGCCGCCTTCCTGGCCCAGCCCGACGGCGAGGGACACCTCGTCGCGACGGCCGCGACGGGGATGCCGGAAGATTTCGCACTGCACCTCGACCTCCGCCGGGACACGAGCCTGACCCTGTCCAGCTACCTGTTCTGCGAACCGGTCTTCGTCTCCGACGTCGCGATGCACCCCCAGGCCAGCCCGCAGCTGGCCGCGGCCGGTGACCAGGTCTCCGGTGCCTGGCAGCCCGTCGTGGCCGGTGACGGTCACGTCGTGGGCGTGCTGTGCGTCGTCTGGCACGAGCGCCTGGCCCGGCTGGACCCCACGACCGCGGCGATCCTCACCGGGCTCGCGGCCGAGGCGGCGCACGCGTTCAGCCGCGCCGACGTCCTGGCGCAGCTGTCCGAAGCCGCCGACCACGACCCGCTGACGGGGGTCGTCAACCGGCGCCGGTGGGACGAGCTGGCCCGCCAGGAGATCGCCCGCGCCACCCGGTCGCGGACCCCGCTGACGTTCGCGCTGCTCGACCTCGACCACTTCAAGCGCTACAACGACACCCGCGGCCACCTGGCCGGCGACGAGCTGCTGCGGGCCTTCACGAAGGCCGCGGCGGCGCAGCTGCGCGAGGTCGACACCCTGGCCCGCTGGGGCGGCGAGGAGTTCGCCCTCGTGCTCCCGGACTGCTCGGCCGCCGACGCCGTGGCCGTCGTCGACCGGATCCGCGCGGCCGTCCCGGACGGCCAGACGTGCACCGTCGGCGTCTGCCAGTGGGTGCCGGGTGCCGACGCCCTCACCGTCGTCGCGGCCGCGGACGAGGCGCTGTACGTGGGCAAGCGCACCCGCGACACCACCGTCGTCGGCACACTGCCCGGCAGTTCCTCCGGCAGGGGCTCCGCCGAACCGGTGACGTCGGCCTCCGACGTCTACAGCTTCTAGAAGAGCTGACGACACCATGACCATGCGTCGGTGGTGGCTGGGGTTCCTGCTGCTCGGGGGAACCCTGGTGGCCTGGTGCCTGACCCTGCCCGTGGGCGTCCTGCGGGCGGTGGTCTACGAGGTGCTGCCGCTCGCCTCGGCCGCCGCCCTCGTCGTCGGCGCGCTCGTCCACCGCCCGCCGCGGCGGCTGCCGTGGCTCCTCCTCGCGGCCGGGCAGCTGTGCTCGGCCACGGGCGACGCCGTCTTCAGCTGGCTCCAGACGTGGCAGCACGTCGAGCCCTACCCGTCGGTCGCGGACGTCTGCTACCTCGCGGCGTACCCGCTGCAGGCCGTCGCGCTGGTCCTGCTCACCCGGGGGCAGCGGCTGGACCGGGGCGGTCGCCTCGACGTGAGCCTCGTGACGGTGGCCATGGCGCTGCCGCTGTGGATCTTCCTCGTCGAACCGGTGGTGGAGGACTCGACCGCACCGCTGGTCCACCGCCTCGCCGACCTCTCCTACCCGCTGGCCGACCTCGTCGTGCTCGCCCTGGTCGTGCGGCTGGGGGTCGTGTCCGGCGGCTACAACCTGTCCTCGCGCCTGCTGGCCCTGGGCGCGCTCGTCCTGCCGGTCGGTGACGTCACCTTCGCGCTGTGGGGCAGCGACGGGCACCTGCTGCTGCTGAACTCGGCCTGCTGGCTGGTCACCTACCTGCTGTGGGGCGCCGCGGGTCTGCACCGCTCGATGCGCGCGGTGGCCCACCCCGACGTCCGGCCCGACCCGACGGGCCGGCGCCGCCTCGTCCTGCTCGTCCTCGCGATGCTGACGATCCCCGGCGTCCTGGTGATGGAGTCCTGGGGGATGACGGGGCACCACCTGCTCGACACGGCCCTCGCCGCGCTCCTCGTCATCGCCCTGGGCGCCACCCGCACCCAGCTCGCCATCTCCGCCGCGCTGCGCTGGGCCAAGCACACCGAGCGACTGCGGGCCGAGGTCGACCACCGCGCCGCTCACGACGCGCTCACGCTCCTGCCGAACCGCTCGACGGCGCTGGACCTGCTGCGGCAGACGCAGGACCGGGCCCACCGCACCGGGAGCACGACGGGCGTGCTCGTCGTCGACGTCGACGGCCTCGCCCGCGTCAACGACGCCCACGGGGACACCGTCGGCGACGACGTGCTGCGCGCGGTGGCCCGGGAGGTGGAGCGGGTCGTGCGCCCGGGGGACCGCGTGGGCCGGCTCGGCGGCGACGAGTTCGTCGTCGTCGTCGAGGACGTGGAGGACGAGGGGGCGCTCGCGCAGGTCGCCGCCCGGTTGTCCCGCTTCCCCGTGACGGCGGCCGGCCGCGTCCTCGACCTGACGTGCAGCGTGGGCATCGCCGTCGAACCCGCCGGCCGGCAGGCGGCCGCCACCGAGCTGCTGCACGAGGCGGTGACCGCCGCCGCCCGCGCCAAGGCCACCGGCGGGGCCCGGACCTGGTTCTTCGACGACGCGTTGCGCAGCGAGCTGGCCGAGCAGGCCGAGCTCGAGGACGCCGTGCGGCACGGGCTCGCGGCCGGCGAGTTCGTCCTGCACCACCAGCCCGTCCTCGAGCTGGCCTCGGGCCGCACGACGGGGTTCGAGGCGCTCATCCGCTGGCACCGGCCCGGCCACGGTCTCGTCCCCCCGGACGCCTTCATCCCCGTCGCCGAGCGCAGCGACCTCATCTGCGACGTGGGGCGATGGGTGCTCCTCGAGGCCACTCAGCAGCTGGCGCGCTGGCGCGCCGACGGGACGGTGGCGGACGACGTCCGCATCGCGGTCAACGTGTCCGGGCGCCACCTCGCCGAGGTCACGCTCGTCGAGGACGTCGCGCACGCCCTGCGGGTGTCGGCCGTGCCCGCCCGGTGCCTCGTCGTGGAGGCCACCGAGACGGTCGTCCTGGACAGCACGGCTGTGCTGCCGAACCTGCGCGCGCTGCGGGACCTCGGGGTCGCCATCAGCCTGGACGACTACGGGACGGGCTACACCTCGATCGAGCAGTTCCGCACACTGCCGCTGGACGCGGTGAAGATCGACCGCAGCTTCCTGGCGTCCTCGAACCCGCAGGACGAGGCCCTCGTGGGCCTCATGGTGCACGCCGCCCACACGTTCGGCCTGGAGGTGGTCGCCGAGGGTGTCGAGCGGACCGACCAGGTCGCACTGCTGCGCTCGCTCGGCTGCGACAAGGCGCAGGGCTACCTGTTCTCCCGGCCCGTGCCCGCCGAGGAGGTCGAGCGGCTGTCCCGTCGCCCGGTGGACGTGGCGAGCGGCCTGGAGGTGGCCGGCTAGAGCGGAGCCGGCTCGGGGGCCTGGGTGACGAGCCGCTCGCGCAGGAACGTCTGCAGGTTGGCGCCGAGCGGATCCCCCGGCTGGGCCTTCTCGGGGTCGTCCAGACCGCGCTCGCGGCGCGAGATCGTCGGCCCGTCCCGGCGCAGCGACTCCAGGAGCCGGCGGGAGTAGGTGCCGACCAGCAGGCAGTGCAGGGCTTCGTCGCGGAGAGCGTCGTCGAGGCCGTCCAGCCACTCGTCGTGCGAGGCGATCACGTGAACAGTGTGCACTGCCCCGGTTCACGCGGACGACACCCGTCGGAGTGGTCGCGTCAGCACTCACCGGACGGAGCAGCGACACCACCTGACCAGCGGGAACGCGCTCACGGAGGGGATCTGGACGGTCACTCCGAGGTGGGTCCTTCGAGCCCGACCCGTGCGTGGTCGCGGGGGCCCCCCGCCGCGGCTAGTGTCGTTGCGATGGACGGGACGAACGCGGCCGTGGCCGGTGGCGCCCTGCGCGAGGGACTGCCCGAGGTGCTGCACGGGCAGCCCGGGGCGGTGCTGCTCGTGCGCGTCGAGGACGCGACCGTCCTCTTCGCCAACCCGCTGGCCGAACAGCTCGCCCCCGGGGTCACGCTGCCCTGCCCGGTCGACGAGTGGTCCCGCCGGGCCGGTCTGCAGAGCTCGACCGGCCACGACATCAGCGACCCCGCCAACGACGCCTCACCGCTGTCGCGCATCGCCCACGGCGAACCGGTCCACGGCGAGCGCGTCACCGCCGCCCGCTCCTCGGACATGTCCCACGTGCGCGAGGCGCTGTGGGTCATCGGACTGCCGCTGACCGACGCCCCGGTCGACGCCCTCACGAGCCTGGCGCTCGTCGCCCTGCTGCCGCTGCGCGAGGCCGGGATGGTCCGCGACGCCCAGCAGTCCGCGGAACGGCTGCACTCGCGCGCGGTCCTGGCCAGCGACCTGTCGTTCACGATCTCCGACCCCAACCAGCCCGACAACCCGCTCGTGTGGGTCAACCCGGCCTTCGAGAAGGTCACCGGGTACGGACGCGAGGTCCTGGGCACGAACTGCCGTTTCCTGCAGGGACCGCAGACCGACCGGGAAGCGGTGCACCGCATCCGCACCGCCCTCGAGACGGGCGAGATGGTCACCGAACTCCTCCTGAACTACCGCAAGGACGGGACGGCCTTCTGGAACGAGGTCGTCATCTCGCCCGTGCGCGACTCCGCCGGGCACGTGACCCACTACGTCGGCGTCCAGTCCGACGTCACGCTGCGGGTGCGGGCCGAACGCGAACGCGACGAGGCCCTCGCCTCCGCCCGCGACGCCCGACGCCGCCTGGAGTTCCTGTCCCGGGTCACCGACCAGTTGTCCGAGGTGCTCGACCCCGGGGCCGCGCAGGACCTGCTGCCCTCGCTCGTGGTGCCGGAGTTCGCCGAGTGGGCGTTCGCGACGCTGCTCGACACCTCGGGCCGCACCCGGCACATCCGCGCCTCGCACGCGAACCCCGCGATGGCCGAGGACGCCGACCGCTTCCAGGAGCTGCACGCAGACCTGGGTGACAACTCCATCTCCATGCGGGTCCTGCGGGGCGACCTCGGCCCGACCCTCGTCTCCCTCGACGACGACTACGCCGAGACGGTGACGGGGACGCAGGAGACGGCGGACGTGCTGCGTCGGCTCGGGCTGGGCAGCGCGGTCGTCGTCCCCCTGCGGGCCCGGGGCGCCGTGACCGGGTCCCTCACCTTGCTGTCCGGGCCGGACCGCCCGCCGTTCACGGTCGACGACCTCTCCACGGCCACCGACCTCGGTGCCCGCGCGGGGGTGGCGCTGGAGAACGCCCGCCTCTACGCCGAGCAGCGGCAGTCGTCGGAGACGTTGCAGCGCAGCCTGTTGACCCCTCCCACCCCGTCACCGGGGCTGTCCGTGGCCACGCGGTACCACCCCGCCTCCGAGGCCGCGCAGGTCGGTGGCGACTGGTACGACGCGTTCACCCAGCCGGACGGTTCGACCGTCGTCGTCATCGGCGACGTCATGGGCCACGACGTGCTGGCCGCCGCCGCGATGGGACAGCTGCGCACGCTCGTCCGGGCCCTGGCCTACGACCGGTCGGCGCAACCGGCGGAGGTCGTCCGTCGCCTCGACGAACTCCTCGAGGGCCTCGGCGTCACGACGCTGGCCACGAGCGTCGTGCTGCAGATCGACGTCGGACCCGGCCCGCGCGGTGTGCGGTGGTGCACCGCCGGCCACCTGCCACCCGTCGTCGCCGCACCCGACGGCACCGTCCGGATGCTGGACGGCGACGGCATCGTCCTCGGTCTCGGGGCCGGGCAGCAGCGCGACCAGCAGGAGTCCGTCCTCGGCCCCGGCTCGCTGCTGCTCCTCTACACCGACGGTCTCGTGGAACGCCGCGACCGCTCCATGGAGCAACGGCTCGCCGAGCTGCGGTCCGTGGTGTGCGACCTGTCCGACCACGACGTCGAGTCCTTCTGCGACGCGCTGCTCGAACGGATGCTGCCCGACGGCAGCGACGACGACGTGGCCATCGTGGCCGTGCGCGTCGGTTGAGACCGCCGGTCCTCCCGCGGCTCAGCTCGTCAGTTCGCACCAGACGGTCTTGCCGGGTGCCTCCCGGCGCACGCCCCACTCGTCGCACACCGCGTCGACGAGCCCGACCCCTCGACCGGACTCCGCAGCAGTACCCGGCGAGGTGTGCTGCGGCAGTGCGGGACTGCCGTCGCTGACCTCGAGGTGCAGGACGCCGTCCCGGCAGTCCACGTGGGCGTGGACGGGCGGCGCACCGTGCTCGACCGCGTTGACCGTCAACTCCGAGACTGCGAGGAGCGCCCGGTCGAGGAGGTCCCCGCCGTGGTGCCGGCAGACCCGGTCACGCAGGAAGGCCCGGGCCGCTCGCGCGGCGCTCAGGTCCGCGGGCAGGTCCAGGTCGGCACCCGGGGTGGCTTTGCACACCCCTTCATCGTGGGGGCCACGGACCGTGAGCGCTTCTGGTAGAGCGTGCAACGACCCCGGGGGGCGGGGGAGGTTGCCCCGGGTTAGCGTGGTCGCAGGCGCAACGGCGCGCACGACCCCACACCCATCGAGCACCAGGGAGACGACGTGCCCACGACCGTCAAGGCCTACGCCGCCACGTCCGCCACCGACCCGCTGACGCCCTTCGAGGTCGAGCGTCGCGACGTCGGCCCCAAGGACGTCAAGATCGACATCAAGTTCGCCGGCATCTGCCACTCCGACATCCACACCGCCCGCAGCGAGTGGGGCCCGGCGACGTACCCCGTCGTCGTGGGCCACGAGATCGCCGGGCTCGTCGCCGAGGTCGGGTCCGAGGTCACCAAGTACAAGGTCGGCGACCGCGTCGGCGTCGGCTGCATGGTCGACTCCTGCGGTGAGTGCAAGAACTGCCTCGCCGGTGACGAGCAGTTCTGCGTCAAGGGCATGATCGGCACCTACAACAGCGTCGGCAAGGACGGGAAGCCCACCCACGGCGGGTACTCCCAGGAGATCGTCGTCACCGAGGGTTTCGTGTGCGGGATCCCCGAGGGCATCGACCTCGACGTGGCCGCGCCCCTGCTGTGCGCGGGGATCACGACCTACTCGCCGCTGAAGGAGTGGGGCGCCGGCCCCGGCAAGAAGGTCGCCGTCGTCGGCCTCGGCGGGCTCGGCCACATGGCCGTCAAGATCGCCCACGCCATGGGCGCCGAGGTGACCGTCCTGTCGCAGTCGCTGAAGAAGCAGGAGGACGGCCTCCGCCTCGGAGCCGACCACTACTACGCGACGTCCGACCCGGACACGTTCAAGGCCCTGCGCGGGGAGTTCGACCTCATCGTCAACACCGTCAGCGCGATGCTCGACTTCGACGCCTACCTGTCGCTGCTCGCCGTCCGCGGCGCCATGGTGAACGTCGGCCTGCCGGAGAAGCCGCTGTCCCTGCGGATGTTCTCCGTCGTCGGCGGCAACAAGAGCTTCGCCGGTTCCAACATCGGCGGGATCGCCGAGACCCAGGAGATGCTCGACTTCTGCGCCGAGCACGGCATCGGTTCCGAGGTCGAGGTCATCCCGGCCGAGAAGGTCAACGAGGCCTACGAGCGCGTCCTGGCCTCCGACGTGCGCTACCGGTTCGTCATCGACACCGCCACGCTCTGACCCGTTCGACCGTCTGACCGCTTGACCGCTCGACCGCGCCCTCCGGGGGGTGGGGTCGTTGACGCATCCGGCTCAACCTGTGAGCCCGCGGCGTCAACGCGCAGCGCCGTGAGTTCCGTGTCCCCGAGGAACACCCGGCCCGCGCTCGCGGAGTCCAGGCCGGCGAGGCAGTGCATGAGCGTCGACTTGCCC